>JAJDVS010000110.1 GCA_022825945.1 Pseudomonadales bacterium | reverse complement strand
CGATGAAGGCGTCATTGTTAAGCAACAGCAGGAATTCGCCGGTGGCAAGTTCGGCGCCCTGATTGACGGCTTTTACGAAACCGGAATTTTCCGGGTTCCTGATCACTCTGGCGTTTTCCAGCCGTTCAAGCAGATCGCCGGCGCGGTCGCCGGAAGCGTTGTCGACGACGATCAACTCGAAAGGAACATCGGCATTGTTCAGCAGCGTTCGCAGGCAGAGCAGACTGAGATGGGCCTGATTGTAGAAAACCAGCAGGACTGACAGGACCGGGTCGCCGATTACCGGAAAGCTCAGTTTTTCGCCGCTCGCGAAAAACTCGTCCATGGCCGCGAGAGCCTTTCGGTCAAATGCCGCCTTGAAGTCATGAGGTCGATCCCGTTTCGCGGGTTCCCGAACCGGAGTTTTCCGTTCCGCCGGCGCACTCGCGCCGGTTTCGGCGGCTTGCCCGGCCGGGGCCTGCGCCGCCTTGGGTTTCAGCATCTCTCCCAGTGCCCGATAGGGACGCGTCAGTTTCCAGCTATTGGAATGTAAGACATCTTTCAGATTGCTCCGAAGTTCCTGTACCGAATCATGGAGATTGACATTCGTGGCCTGCAATTCGCGTATCACCGCGTTCAGCCGTGCTTCCATGCGTACGAGTTCTCCCAGTTTCCCCTCTGCGTTCTGTTTGGCCCGCGCCAGGCGTTCCAGTTCGCTGCCGAGCTCGCCGATCCGTTGCACGCTTTCTTCCCATTCCCGCTGCCCGGCCCCCAATAACCGGTTCAACTGATCGCCGGTCCAGCGGCGTAGCCATTTGTCGTAAATCGCGGCCCTGGCCTTGCCGACTTTATGCTCCGGATCGAACCGTTGCAGGAGATTGTCGAGGTCGGCGGTTTGCGACGCTCCGCCGGAACGATAGAACGCCGTGCATCGATTCACGTGATGAAAATCGGTGCGCTCGCCCAATTGCAGCCAAAAGTCCCAGTCCTCGAATATGTCGAAGTTCTCATCGAAACGGCAACCCTCGTCCAGCAACTCGCGGGCGAAAAGCATGGAGTGGATCGGAATATAGTTGTCCCGCATCAGCAGCAGCCGGTCGAATGGCTGCTGGAATGTCTCCAGCGTGGATTTTCCGGTAATGTCGGTCTTGCGGGTACTGCTGTAGGCAGCGCGTACGTCCTGCCGGCCGGTCAGACAGCCCAGGAGATGCTCGACATGATCGGTCGCAAACCAGTCGTCTTCATCCAGAAACAGCAGGTACTCGCCGCGGGCCCGTTCAAGTCCGGCATTCGCCGCGCTCGGGCGGGACAATGGCGATTTGGGCAAGACGAGTACGACGCGTTCGTCCGCGCAGGCCTCCCGATACGCGGCTTTACCGCGGGCGGCGGCGTCAACCAGGATGATTTCCAGCCGGGAATGAGTCTGCCCGGTGGCGGAAGCCAGCGCCTCCCCCAACTCGGGCCGGCCCATGGTCCGGCAGATAATGGAAACCAGCGGAGATTGCGGATTTGTTTGCGGGCCTGGGGTTTCGCTCGCCATGTATGCCTGTGCCCGGCAGCTTGACAGCGCCTAGGCGCGCGCCAGGTGCAACGTGAAAATGGCGCCCATGACTTCGGCAATGAAATCCAGAAACAGTGTTTCCATGTGGATGGTGAAATGATCCGGGGAACGCTGGCCGAGGGCCATCAGGGCCAGAGGTTTGCCAGCGGAATTGATCGGGCAAAGCGCGGTGGACTGGATCCGGGCGCTGCCTTCGGGGAACAGCCAACTGAGCATCGCCTCGCTCTGCTGGCCGCAGTGGGCCTTGTTGAGGCGGAAAACATCCTTGAATTCATCCAGCATCCTGGCCCCGTCTTCCCTGCGGAAATCGCCTTCGGGCAGTGCGCCCCGGTCGGCGAGAAAGATCACTTCGAGTACTTCCACATCGGTGCGGCTGAGCAGATGCCCCCGGGTGACCGCAATAACCTGCTCCGGATTGCGGGTTTCGATCAGGGCAAGCACGAGCTGGCGGCTGATATTGAACAATTGCTCGCTGCGGCGGCCATTTTCGAGCAACTCGCCAAGCTTGCGGCTGATATTGTCAAAACGCTGCCGCAGCAGGGCAACCTGGTGTTCGAGCAGGGAAACCGCCTTGCCGGATTCATGTGGCAGCGCGAGTTCGGCCACGAGTTTCTCCTGACGGAGGAAAAACCCGGGATTGTCCGCCAGCCAGGCGGCAACCCGCTCTTCGGTCAACTCAAGGACTTCTTCACCGGCCGCGCCGGATTCGGCAATTGCATGCTTGTTCATAGGATTGCGGTTCCTTCGTAGACGGCTTGCGCCGGCCCCGACATGATTACCGGGGTCGAGCCGCCCTGCCATTCAATCTGCAGTTCTCCGCCGGTCAGCGCCACGGTTACCGGACTGTCGAGCCGCCCAACCGCCATGCCGCTTGCCGCCGCCGCGCAGGCGCCGCTGCCGCAGGCCGGAGTTTCTCCCGGACCCCGCTCATACACGCGAAGCCCGATGCGATGGCGACTTTCCACCCGCATGAACCCCACGTTCACGCCGGCGGGGAAATCCGCGTGATTTCCCAGCGCCTTTCCTATTCTCTTTACGGCAGCATTCACCAGGTCTTCAACTTCAATTACCGCATGGGGGTTCCCCATGGACAGCGCGGCAAAGCGGATTTCTCCGTCCGGGGCGCCCAGGGCGAGGCGATACTGGCGCCGGCGGCGCGGAGCGCGGAAAGGCAGTGCTTGCGGATCAAAGTCGGGATGGCCCATGTCCACGGCCACATTGCCATTGTCGAGCAGGCGCAACATCAGGGTTCGGTTCACGGTAGTCACCCGGAGCGGATTGCGCCGGCTCAGGTCCTTGTCGGCCACGTAGCGGGCAAGGCAGCGGGCGCCATTGCCGCAATGTTCGACTTCGCCGCCGTCGGGATTGAAGATGCGGTAGTGGAAATCCGCGGCCGGGCCGCGGCTGGCCTCAAGCACCAGCAGTTGATCAAAACCCACGCCCCGGCGGCGGTCGGCGAGCGCCGCGATGCGGCTCGGCGGCAGGTCGAATGCGCGCGCGGTGCAGTCGACGAGCATGAAATCGTTGCCCAGGCCGTGCATCTTGGTGAATTTGACTGTCATGGCAGGATCGACTCCAGCGCAAGTTGGGCATCGGGTTCCTCGCGCCGCCGCACGACGTGAAATTCGCCGCCGTCGACCATGACTTCCGCCGCGCGCGGCCGGGAGTTGTAGTTGCTGCTCATGACGAATCCATAGGCGCCGGCGCCGCGCACCGCGAGCAGGTCGCCGGGCCGTACGCACAGTTCACGATCCTTGCCAAGAAAATCGGCCGACTCGCAAACCGGTCCAACGACATCGTAGACGGCCGTTTCGCCAAGTCTCCGGCTGACCGGAACGATTTCCTGCCAAGCGCCGTATAGCGCGGGGCGCAGCAGATCGTTCATGGCGCCGTCGACGATGACGAAATTGCGCGCCGAATTCGACTTCAGATATTCGATCCCGGTTACGAATACGCCGGCATTCGCGGCGATCGAACGCCCGGGTTCGATGACGAGTTCCAGCCCGCGGCCCTGAAAGCGGTTCGCGACCGCCCGCATCAGTTCATCCGGCTGCGGCGGAGTCTCGTCGCCATAACGGACGCCGAGGCCGCCGCCCATGTCGAAATGCCGCAGCCGGATGCCCTCGCCTTCCAGTTCTTCGACGA
>JAJDVS010000029.1 GCA_022825945.1 Pseudomonadales bacterium | reverse complement strand
GCCCTCGGGCTCAAGTTCACGGATGTGCCGTATGCCTTGAAATGATCCCCCGCCAGCAAGGAAAACCCGGATGTTGTGCCTAAAGAAAATGGCCAACCCAATGAAATCAATCACTTACGAGTTGAAACCGTTGAAGTCAAGGCCACTGCGAGAGATTCTGCGACTACGCTTCGCTCCGCGCAGAATGACATGGGGTGAGGCGCCAAATTGAGAATTGCTGGAACTAGGAGCCTGCGCCGTAGGAATTCGCGAAAGCGAAAATTCGCTATCGCCGCGCCCCTGGCCGCTCGATTGAGGCGAATATTGGTGAATATGCAACGAAATCGAGCGGCCAGGGGCGTGGATGAGAGCGGATTTGCAGCCGTGAATTCCTACGGCGCAGGCTCCTAGAGGACCTTCATTGCCCACAAGTTGCAGGGTGCTATAATTTTTTCCGCCGGGGTTATGCGACCCAAGAAATTGCCTGGGTGAATACTGGGTGAAAAACAGATCAACAAGAACGGCGTTTATATTGGCGGCGGGGATTCTGGTCGCCGGTTGCGCGCTCCCTGATTTCCGGCTTCCTCCCGCCCCGGAATCCGCCGTCGAATTGCGGGACCAGTTCGCCGCTGCCGAAAACACCGCAGCCCCGGAGCCCCTGGCGTGGTGGGAATCCTTCGCCGATCCGGTACTCAACCAGGTCGTGGAAGCCGTGCTCGAATCCAATTTCGACCTCGCCCGGGCGGTGGCGCGGGTCGATCAGGCCCGTGCGCGAGCGCGCATCGCCGATGCCGTGGCCTATCCCCTGGTCAATCCCGTCGCGGGTATCGTGGATTTCGATATTCCCACCAACGCGGGAATCGGCGCGCAACTCGACGAACTCGGACTCGGTTCAGACTTGACGGAAGTTTTCGGTTTATCGCTGCCCGACCGCGTGGGCCTGACGACATACACCTTCGGTGCCGAATTCGCATACGAGGCAGACTTCTGGGGCCGCAACCGCAACACCAGGCTTGCCGCCGGCGCGCAGCGGCTTGCTTCGGAGTCGGATTATGTCGCCGCCAGAATCTCGGTGCTCGCGGAAACCGTCCGCACTTATCTGGAACTCGTGGACCTGCGGCGGCAACGTGGGCTGGCGATCGAGAACATCGAAATTCTGCAGGAACGCGAGGCGTTGTCGCAATCGCGTTACGAAAGCGGATTGATCGACGCTCTGGGTCTGTACGCAACGCGCCGGGCTCTGCGCGACGCGCGCGCTGGACTGCCGCAACTCGAAGCCGGGCTGGCCGAAGCCGAAGCGCGGCTGTGGATTCTGCTCGGAGGATTCCGGGACGATATCGCGGGCTCGCTGCCTGACGCCTTGTCCATCGCCGGCAGCGGCGAGCCGGCGCCCGCGGGAATACCCGCCGATTTGCTCATTCAGCGCCCCGACGTCGCCGGCGCCAGGCAGCGCATGGAAGCGGCCCGTTTCGCTCTCGGCGCCAGACGCGCCGAATTGTTGCCGGCGCTGTCCCTGTCAGGCTCGATTGGCCTGCAGGCCACCGATGCCGGCGACTGGTTCGATCCCGATCAATGGTTCCGCAATCTCAGCGTCAATCTGCTGGGGCCGGCGATCCAGGGATCGCGCCTGCGCGACAATGTCGAACTGGCCGAAGCGCAATTGCATGAAGCCGCGGCCGCTTACGGGAGTTCCGTCGTCACCGCGGTCAACGAAGTCGAAGCCGCTCTGGCGGGCCTCGAAGCCGGCCGCCGCCGTCACGATGTGCTGGTTTCCTTTCTTGACGAAGCCCGGGCCGAATCGGGACTGCAGGGCGAAAGGTATTCAGCCGGCATCGGCAGCTATGAAGAAGTGCTGAGCGCGGCGCAGGTTCTCGTCGGGGCGGAAGCGACGCTATCCGCGGCGGAGCGCGACCTCGGGTTCGCCCGGCTGGCTCTGCATCGGGCTCTTGGCGGCGCCTGGACCGCCGATGATTTGGAATACTTGTCTAACGAGTGAACGCCATGGGAAGAGTTACCGGATTTCTGGCCGCCCTGGTCATAGTCGCCGCGTCGGTGACTCTGGCAATGTTTCTGATTTCGCTCGCGCCGGAGCCGGAGAGCCGCGAACTCCCGCCCCAGATACCTTTTGTCCTGACCGGTACGGTGACTTCATCGCCTGGCGCCATTCCCGTTTTCGGCTCCGGAACCGTGCGGCCCGCCCGGGAAGTCAATATCGCGCCGCAAGTGGGCGGCAGGGTCGAAAGCGTTAACCCCGCGTTCCGCAGCGGCGGCCGGGTGGAAGCGGGGCAGACGCTGTTCGAAATCGAAGAAGAAGACTACCGGTATCGAGTCGAGGTTGCCATGGCCGATGTGGCGGCCAGGCAGGTTGCCTTGCTTGAAGCGTGGGAGCAGGCCGAAATCGCAACGGCGGAATATGAAAGCTTCTCGCGTCGGCAAGCCGGCGATGCGCTCGCGGAACCGAGCCCGTTGACCTTGCGCCAGCCCCAATTGCAGGCTGCCGAGGCGGCGCTTGCGCGCGATGAAGCCCGGCTCGCCGAGGCCCGGCTGGCGTTGTCGCGAACCGTGATTACGGCCCCCTTCGACGGTTTTGTGCGCGCGGAGTCGGTCGATGCCGGCCAGATCGTGGCGGCCGGACAATCGGTCGGCAGCCTTTTTGCGGCGGATGCGGCGGAAATCCTCGTAGCCCTGCCCGACAGCGATGCCGCCCTGATTCCCGGACTTTGGGAACTTCGCGCGGGAGACGACTCGCAACAGGTGACGGCGCGCGTAATCGCCGAATACGGTGAACAGGGATTCGCCTGGAGCGGCTATGTCGACCGGGCCGAGGCTTCAGTCGATGCGCAGACGAGGACCGTCGACGTGGTCATACGCGTGCCTGATCCCTTTACAGCGGGCGCCCCGGTCAACGGCCCGGCCGCCGGCGGCAATCCGCCCTTGCTTGTCGGCGAATACGTCGATGTCGAAATCGAGGGCATCGTGATGGCGAACATTTTCCGGATTCCCCGCGCGGCGCTGCAGGCCGGAAATGAAGTCTGGGCAGTGGATGGCGGCGGCACCGTAGGCATCGTTCCGGTCCGGATTTTCCAGCGCGCGGACGACGAAGCCTGGGTAACCGGCGCCCTGCAGGCAGGCCAGCGGGTAATCACCGGGGGCGTTCAATTCGCCATTGAAGGCATGCGTGTGCTGACCGGTCCCGAACCGCTGTAATGAACGTCAACGATCCTTATCAGGGAGAACCGCCAGGCCCCATCGCCTACATGGCAGGCAATGGCGTTGCCGCTAATCTGCTGATGCTGGCCATCCTCGCCGCCGGGCTGGTCTCCCTGACCGGACTCGAACGGGAAGCCTGGCCGGACGTCCCCTTCTATATGATCGAAGTCTCCGTTGCCTATCCGGGCGCCAACCCGGAAGAAATCGAGGAATCCATCGTCATCAAGATCGAAGACCAGGTCAGCGGGCTGGAAGACGTCAATACGGTGCGGTCGGTTGCGGCGCCGGGCATGGCGTCAGTGCGGGTGGAGATGAATTCCGGCGTCGATATGGACCAGGCCCTCGACGACGTGGAATCGGCGGTTGCCAGAATCCAGACTTTCCCCGCGAACGCCGAACGGCCGGAAATCCGCGAAATGTCGAACGGCCAGAGCGTCATCCGCATGATTCTCTACGGCGACATGTCCGAGCGTTCGCTGAAGGAACTGGCCCATCAGATCGAGGACGAGTTCGCGGCCCTGCCCGAAGTTTCCCTGGTCGAAATCAGCGGCATGCGCGAATACGAGATTTCCATTGAGGTTCCCGGCCAGCGGCTGCGCGCGCTCGGCTTGACCCTGGACGATATCGCAAACGTCATTCGCGCCAATTCGCTGGACCTGTCCGCGGGCAGCATCGATACCTCGCAAGCCCAGGTGCGAGTGCGCACGCTCGGTCAGAGGTATGTGCAACAGGACTTCGAGGACATCGTGATACTCGCCCAGGACGACGGAACCGTGCTGCGGCTCGGCGATATCGCCACGGTTCGCGACGAATTTGAGGATGTCGACATTATCGTCCGACACGAAAACCAGCCGGCGGCTTTCATCGAGGTGTATCGTTCCGAAAGCGAACAGGTGATGGACATCGCCTCTGCGGTACACAGGCATCTCGCCGATGTGATCGAGCCTTCGCTGCCCGCCGGCGCCGGCATCAGCATCTGGAACGACGAATCCGAAACCTATTCCGAGCGCGTCGACCTGTTGCTGAAAAACGGCTCGCTCGGCCTGCTGCTGGTATTCGTCGCGCTGGCGCTGTTTCTGCAAATCCGGCTGGCGATCTGGGTAACCATAGGCCTGGCCACGACATTTGTCGGCGCGATCGCTGTCATGTTGCTGTTCGATGTCGCCATCAACACGATTTCGCTGTTTGTATTCGTGTTGGCGATCGGCATTATCGTCGACGATGCCATCGTCACGGCGGACAGTATTTACAAGGAACGCAGGCAGGGCTTGCCCGGAGTTTCCGCGGCGATTCGTGGAACGCGCAGGATCAAGATTCCGCTGAGCTTCGCCGTGCTGACGTCGATCGCGGCATTCGTTCCCCTGCTGTTCATTCCCGGCGGAATCGGCGATATCTGGCGGGCGCTACCGATTATCGTAATCGGCATGCTGGTGATCTCCCTGGTGGAATCCCTGTTCATTCTGCCCGCACACCTGTCGCATCTGCCCGGTCCCGACTGGCGTCCGACCAGCATGGCCGACCGATTTTTTTCCACTACGCAAGGCATGGTGGACCGGGGGTTGCAGGCCTTTGTCGAAGGGCCGCTTGATCGGGCGCTGAAATTCACCACCGCCCAGCCGCTGGTAATCGTCGCCGGCGCCGTCGGCGCGCTCATCGTCAGCGTCTCGCTGTTGCCCGCGGGTCTGGTCGCGGTCATTTTCGCCGATGTGGTGGAAGGCGATTTCGTGACCGCCACGCTGGAAATGCCCGATGCCACCACAGCATCGAGAACCTATGAAGTGGCGGCGGCGCTCGAAGCCTCGGGCCTGCAGGTGATCGAAGAACTTTCGGCCGCGCAGCCCGAAGGCTCTCCGGATTTGCTTGACGGGGTCACTCTGGTCGTGGGTCAGCGGCCCAGGATTGAGGGAGGCGGCCTGGCGGCGGAACCGAGCCTCAATCCCGAAGCCAATATCGCCACTATTGAATTCAAGTTGATCAGCGCCCAGGACAGGGATATCACCACCACCGAAGTCGCCCAGGCCTGGCGCGATGAAGTCGGCATTCTTCCCTATGTTCGCAGCGTGATCTTCAGCGGCGAGGTGCTCGATCTCGGCAATCCCCTTGAAGCGGTAATGTCGCATCCCGATCCTGAACGGCTCGCTGAACACGCCGAGACGGTGGCGACCAGCTTGCGCAATATCGAAGGCGTATTCGACGTTCGTTCCGATCACGCGCCGGGCGTACGCGAAATGCAATTGGAACTGCGTCCGGACGCCCGTACTTTCGGCCTGAGCCTGCAGGATCTGGCCTTGCAGGCGCGGGCGGCTTTTTTCGGCGCCGAAGCCTTGCGCGTGCAGCGCAACGGGGAGGAAGTCCGCGTTTATGCCCGACTGCCCGAGGTGGAACGCAACGCGATTACCGATATCGAGGAATATGTCGTCCGCACGCCTTCTGGCGCCGAGGTTCCCCTGCGGCAGGTTGCTTCGGTAAAGTCGGGCAACTCCCTGCCGGCGATCCGGCGTCAGGACGAGCAGCGCGTCGTTACCGTAGCCGGCGATGTCGACACCCAAGTGATCTCGGCGGGAGAAGCCAACGGACTGCTCACCGGCACGATTCTGGCGAATCTGATCGAGGAAGACCCGAACCTGAGCTACATCCTCGGCGGCGAGCAACAGGTGCAGGCCGATTCGCTCGGCTCGCTGTATCGCGGCTTCGCGCTGGCCATGCTGCTGATTTTCGCCTTGCTGGCGATTCCACTGCGTTCCTACACCAAGCCGTTCATCATCATGTCGATCATTCCCTTCGGCCTGATCGGGGTGATGATCGGACATTTCATTTTGCAGGTGCCGGTCAGCGCCACCACGATCATGGGTGTCCTGGGACTCAGCGGCGTTATCGTCAATGACTCGCTGGTGATGGTCGACCTCATCGATCAGAAGTTGCGGGGCGGGGCATCTCCACGCAATGCCGTGATCGAAGGCGCCAAGGGACGATTCCGGCCGATCCTGCTGACCTCGGTGACGACCTTCATGGGCTTTACGCCGCTGATTCTCGACCGCTCCATCCAGGCACAGTTCATGATGCCGTTCGCGGCCTCCCTTGGCATAGGCATATTGATCACCACCTTCGTCCTGATGCTGGTGGTGCCCGCGATTTCCACCATGCATCTTGGCCTGATCAAGCCGAAAGTTCGTCCGCGGCAGCCGTTGCCCGCCGCAGGTTAGCGAAATTGCGCCGATTTCGGCTAGAATTCAAGCGCTGTTCGACTTCTATCGAATGATTCTCCGATCGCATATTTTCTATAACGCAAGAATCGTGAAATGACGTTCGCCGAAGAAGTACTGCTCCTGCTGCTCGATGAAAATACCGGGTACTTCGCTCCCGTGCCCGAGTGGAAAATGTCCTGCGCTTTCGCCGGGGGGGTTCTCATGGATCTCGCCCTGAAGAATCGCATTGATTCGGACCTCAAGACCCTTACTCTCGTCAGCGACGAGCCCACCGGAGACGATATTCTCGACCCGGTACTCGAGGAAATCGCCCAGGAGAAGAAAACGCACAACGCCCGGTTCTGGGTCGAGCGGATCGCCGCCAGGGCCGAAAGCATCAGCGACAAGGCATTCACCCGCCTGGTCAAGATGGGAATTCTCGACTTCGACTCCGCTGGTTTCTGGTCGCTTTCGAAGAAGGTCTCCCGAACCGGCCGTTATCCGCTTGTCGACGGCGCACCCGGAGAGGAGATCAAACAACGGATAACCCGCATTCTGGTAACCGACGAAATTCCCGAACCGCGGGATGTCGCCATCATAGGACTGTTGAACAATTGCGACGGCGTGCGCACCTTGCTCGAACCCGAAGAACTCGAAGCCGCCGGACAGCGCATCGAATTGCTCAGCGGTATGGACCTGATCGGGCGCACCATCGGCGAAGCGGTGCGCAGTTCGTATCGGCCGCCGGAAGCCTTGCGCACTGGCCGCCGCAAGAAGCTGCCATCCATCGGCTTGCTCGATATCCTGCGTTCGCGGGCGGCGCGGCAGGGCAATCTGCCCAAGTTCTTTGCCGAACAGGCCAAAAAACACGGACCCGTCTACGAAATCAACGCCGGCGGCCGCAAGCTGGTCGTTCTTGCCAGTCAGGAACTGAATCTGTGGACCGGCAAAAAGGGACGACTGCTGTTGCGGACCCGGGACTATCTTGAGGCGTTTCAGCAGGAATGGGGCACCGCCCGGTCGATCGCCAGCATGGACGGTGCCGATCATTTCCGCATGCGCAAGGCGGTGCGTGACGGCAATTCGCGGGTAGTCGTCGAAGACCGGATGGGAGATGTATTCGAAATCGCGCGACGCAACTTCAGGGGCTGGAAAGAGGGCAGCGTCATTCCCGTCGAAGCATCCTGCCAGCGCCTGATCGGTGAGCAGATTGCCGAGCTGAGTGTGAGCATCGAGCCGAGCTATGTACTCGATGATCTGCTCAAGTTCGAATACCGCGCACTTTACGTATATGTAATCGGCCTGTTGCCGAAATTCATGCTGCGGACGCCGCGAATGAAGAAATACAAGCAGAGCGTACTCGACCTGTATGCGCAGATTCACGCGACCCATACGCCGGCGCAACGCGCGGGGAAGCGGCGCGACCTGGTCGACGATCTCATGGAATTGCATCAATCGGATCCTCAATTCCTGCCGGAGACGGACTTGGGATTTGCATTTATCGCACCGATTATCGCCGGTCATTACACCGGCAGCGCCATGGCTTTCGCCATTTATGAAATGCTGGTGAATCCCGATATCCATGAGCGCATGATCGCCGAGGCCGACGCCCTGTTTGAAAACGGCGAGCCGGACGCGAAGTCGCTCACTCCCGAAGCGATCAACGTTACTCATCGCTTCGCCATGGAAGTCTTGCGGCTGCACCCGGTGATCAACGTCCATCGGCGTACGGCGATGAACTCTTTCGATATCGATGGAGTGCCCATACCTGCCCATAGCGAGATCATGATCGCGTTCACGGCCACGCATTTCTTCGAACAACATTTCAAGGATCCGGACAAGTTCGATATCGACCGCTACCTGCCGCCCCGGGACGAACACAAGCAGACCGGCGCCTTCGTGCCATTTGGTACGGGCACCCATACCTGCGGCGGCAGGCGCTGGACCGAACTCCAGCTTGTGCTGAACATAATGCTGATCGTGCGCTATCTGGACATGGAACTGGTTCCGAAGAACTACAAGCTCAAACTCAGTCCATTCCCCAAGCTCAGCCCGCGGAAGAACTTCAGGATCAGGATCAAGAGCTACCGCCACCCGGTTGAATCAGTCGAGACCTGATCCGCTACAGAAAGCGCAAGCCCATGAAGAACCGTTTCGGCTTGCGAATCTCCCGCACTTCCACGAAGGAATAACCCGCGCCGCGGACATGGGTTACGGCATCGACATCGTTCATCATCTTCCAGCCGTTGGCAATGCGGCGGATCCGGGTGAAGTGAAACTTGCCGAGCAGATACGCGCCGTCGACTTCCACTTCGCCGTTCGGATAGACATTGTCGTAACCGTGTACGTAAAGCAGGTGGGCGACATCGACCGAGTTTTCGGCGATTTCCCGGGTCTCGTACAACTTCAGCCGGGCGTCGGTCGGAGGCGGAGCGAATGGCGGCAGTTTTCACCCTATTCAAGCTCACGATTCCGTGTCGATCCAGCAACAACTGTCTTCTGCTTACTCTGCCTGCCATGAATCCATCTTCCAATTCAGCGGTGGCGATGCGGTTCAAGTCCATGATGTAGTCGACATGGTCAACCAAGCCGGAGATTGTCGCCGGGACACTTCGGCGGGACACCCGCACTTGTTCCGCGCTACCGGTCGAGATTGACGGGAGTTCACGTATAATCCGGTTTTTGTCCCGCGGGTGGTTTCGTGATGCAGCATCGAATTTTCCGGATTATCGTATCGTTCCTATTACTGGCGCTCGTCAGTCAGGCCTTCGCCGAAGGTGGCCGCACGCCGACTTATGCGAAGAACGGGATGGTCAGCAGCGCTTCCCGGCTGGCTTCCGAGGTCGGCGTGGAGACGCTCCGAAACGGCGGCAACGCCGTTGACGCGGCTATCGCCACGGCATTCGCCCTCGCGGTCACCTGGCCGAGTGCGGGCAACATCGGCGGCGGCGGCTTTCTGGTCTATCACGGCAGCGACGGCCACGCCACGGCCTTCGATTTTCGCGAGAAGGCGCCGCTGGCAGCGACCGAACAGATGTATCTGGGAGTCGACGGACGGGTCGTAAACAATTCCAATCATTTCGGGCCGCTGGCGGTTGGCGTCCCCGGCACTGTAGCGGGATTGTGGAAAGCGCACCGGGAACTCGGCAACCTGCCCTGGGCCGATCTCGTGGCGCCCGCGGTCGCACTGGCGCGGGAAGGCATCCCGATCACCTATACGCTGCAACGCAGTTTCGCCGGCAATCAGCGGCGCTTCCAGCAATATCCTTCGAGCGCCGC
>JAJDVS010000039.1 GCA_022825945.1 Pseudomonadales bacterium | reverse complement strand
GAATTGCTCATCGTCTATGGCAGCGACTAAAACTCCCTCATTCGCCATCAGATGTTTGCTTACGTTAACTCTGTTCTCTAGCAGGGAAATCCAAGCTGAAGATTTATACCCATTTTTGTACAAGATCGGAGATGCGTCAGTGTTGTAAGGAGGATCTATGTATATGCACTGTATGCGACCACTATACTGAGGTTGCAATAGATTCAGCGCCTGAAAGTTTTCGCCGTACACCAGTAAGCCATCCAAGTCGTCCTCAATCGAAGCGTCTTCCGTACCATCTGCTAACGCGGTTAGCAGACGATCGATAAAATCCCGGTTGAAGTGTCTCGTATCAACAATCATATTGGGATTGTCACGCAGAATGTCCGCAGGCGGGGGCGTTGTGAAGCCCGCGATTTCGTCTAGTGCATACAACTCCACCCATTCGTCGACCTGGGCAGCGTTGGCGGCGATCTCGGCGCGGAGGGACTCCGGAACCTTGTCCAATGTGATGCCGTAATTGGTTTCCAGCACAAACTTCTTTTTCAGCCAGATGGATTTGTGGAAATCTTCCAGTTGCGCCAAAAAATCGATGATCTTGCCGCCAATTCCGCGCACCGCGCTCATCAGGACCAAGACGCGGCTCAGGCGGGCCTGATCGTCGGCATTATCGGGGTCGAAATCGTCCAGCGCCATGATTTCGGTTTTCAGGTACAGGTCGAGTTCCCTGTGCAGGAATCCTCGCAAGTCCTTGTGGATGAAGTAGTCAAAACTGTTTTTGGCCGTGTACACGGCGAGATGTCTGGCAACAACGGTTCGCTCGGGGTCGCATTCCGTTGGCGCAGGCAGCGCCAGCCTATTCGCCCAGACCGGATCGAGCTTGGTCGCCAACTGCAGAATCGATGCGTGGATTTCTTCGTTCAGCCGGGCTTGGACATTGTTGTTACCGGGCAAGGCTGCGGCCTCGGCTTCCGTCAGCGGCCTGTGGTCAAATGACACCACGAGTTGGTTGCCATCCGCGGACAGCGGCACTTTTCCTTGTCTCGTCGTTAAAACGAAGCGCCGATCCTTGCCGTTTTGCGCCTTGATATTGTCTTTTTCGGTGTCCGCAGCTGCGATTTCGAAACGCACCCTGGCTTCCGCAGGCCAGTTCTCGTGGCCGAAAATATAGGACGAAAAATTCTCCGTGGTCTTGATGTAATACTGATCCGCGTTGGCCCAGTGCAGCTTGACCTCTTCGCCGTTGTAGGGAATGAGATAACTGGTATCGCCATTGGCTTTCATGCGCCGCAGGGACATGAAATCGCCGCCGTCGTAATAGCGGCTGAAGAATTGATACAGGTGATTGTATACATGCCCTTCCGTGGCAGCGTCTTCAACGGCCGATTTGTGTTTGGCGCGTAGTTCGACGATTAACGGCGCTTTTTCGATTGTATCGTTGTCCAGTCCAACTCGTTTGAGGGCATCGGTCTCCCTGGCGAGATCGAATGCGAGCAATTCGACCTGACCGGCCTTCAATCTCGATAGCCCGCTTTTTGCCTGGGGAAGCAGATCCTTGGTGAGGAACGCCTCGATTTCGGCGGCCTTCATGTTCATGACGCGGTAGAGGCCGAAATCGAGATCGCCCTTGTCGAGTTGGAATAGCTCGCGCAGCAGGCCCATCAAGAGTTCGAATTTTTCGCCAGCGGCTCCACCGGGGCGGATTTTCCGCTCACTTGCCTCTTTGGATTCTTCCATCATTCGCGTTCCTCGTAACCGATACTTTGCTATTTCACAGCTCGCACCTGCGGAAAGTCAGATGCCACCAAATTGAGGATGTACCGGCCGAGCATCCGGTGAAGGGGAAATTTGACACAATTTTCCGGCCCGGCCAAGAAAACAGGGGTAATTGGCTGCAACTGGCATCCGCAGAGATCCTGCGACTCCGCTTCGCTCCGCGCAGGATGACAGAAAACAGGCGCGCAGGCTGCCGAAATGGGGTGCGGGATGACGGATCGGCGGCAGCGCTGGGTGACGAAGATCTGGTTCAACTCTGGTAGGCCAGTCGCCTTTCTTCCTTGGTGTCGGTGTGGCCGATGAGGTCGTGCAGGATCAGGTACAGGCTGGGCACGAGGAACAGGGTGATCACCGTGGCGAAGAGGATGCCGAAGGCGAGGGAGATTGCCATGGGGACGATGAAGAAGGTCGCCGGATTGCCCGAGAAGATCAGTGGCACCAGGCCGGTGAAGGTGGTGAATGAGGTGAGCAGGATGGGCCGGAAGCGCAACTCGCCGGCCTTGGCCACGGCGTTCACCATGCCCATGCCGTCGGCGCGCAGGCGGTTTACGGTCACCACGAGCACGAGGCTTGCGTTCACCACCACGCCACTGAGGGCGATGATGCCGAGCAGGGAGAAGAATACGAGATCGGCGCCCATGATGTAGTGGCCGCAGATGGCGCCGATGGCGCCGAAGGGGATCACGCTCATGATGACCAGGGGCTGGGTGTAGGATTTCAGCGGAATCGCCAGCAGACTGAAGATGATCAGCATGGCCAGGGGCACGAGATTGAATATCTCGCCGATGGACTCGAGTTGCCGCTCGCCCTCGCCGCCAAGCACCATGGTCACGTCCAGTTCGCGCTCCCAGGCGCGCACAAAGCGGGCGTTCATTTCGGCGCGAATCTCATCGGGGGTCACCACGGTGCGGTCCACATCGGCGCGCACGGTGATGATGCGGCGGCCGTTCTGGCGGTTGATCGCGGAATAGCTGTTGCCCA
The DNA here is from genome assembly GCA_022825945.1 of Pseudomonadales bacterium. Lineage (GTDB taxonomy): Bacteria > Pseudomonadota > Gammaproteobacteria > Pseudomonadales > Pseudohongiellaceae > UBA9145. The sequence continues at coordinate 5,693 of JAJDVS010000039.1, read as the reverse complement.
GGGTGAAATCTGCGACGCTGAGGAAGGGCACTTCGGCGCCGGATGGCGTGCGGATCATCAGGGATTCGAGATTGCCGAGGGAGCGGCGCTCGTCTTCCGGATAGCGCACCATCACGCGGATATCGTCGGGGCCGCGCTGGATCCGCTGGGACTGGGCGCCATAAAAAGCCTGCCGCACCTGGGTGGCGAGATCGTTCAGGGTCAGGCCCAGGGTCTTGCCGCGTTCCAGAATGCTGATCTGCACTTCCTGCTTGCCGGCGCGAAAGGAATCGGTGATGTCGAACACGCCGGGATAGCGGGCGAGTTCCTCCTTCAACTGGTTCGCCGCGATTTGCAGGTTGGCCTCGTTGCGCCCTTCGAGCCGGAAATTGAGGGCGTCCCCGGCGGAAAACACATCGGAGACAAAGGTCAGTTCGAGCGCGTCGGGAATCGTGCCGACCCGGTCTCGCCATTGGTCGCGAATCCCTTCGGAAAGAATCCGCCCCCGGGCTTCGAATGGCGCGAGATACATGACCACTTCCGCAGTGTTGCTGGCGCCGATGCCGCCGCCGGGCCCGCCCGGGCCGCCCCGGGGCGCCCGCCCGCCGATGATGGTCATGACGCTGCTCACGGCGCGCCCGGTGGACAGCGGCGCGTCGCCGGCCTGTTGCAGGCGGTCGAGTTCGGCTTCCACTTCCCGGGCGATTTCCAGCGCGGCGGACTCCACCCGGCCGATTGCCGCCTCGGTGACCCGTACCGGCACACCCGGCGGCATTTCCACGGTGGCGTAGAGAATGTCGCCCTCCACCGCGGGCATGAACTGGAAGATCACCCGACCGCTGAACACCAGCGCCAGGGTCACCATGATGATGCCGGTGGCCACGGCCCAGGCCACATAGCGGTATTCCAGCACGCGCTTGAGCGCCCGGCGGTAGCCGTACTCGGCGAAATACTCGAGCCCATCGGCGATCCTGCCCTGGAAGGCCTGCCATTTTTTCACCAACAGGCTTTTTTCCAGAAAGTAGCCTTCGGTCCTGCGATGGGCGATATGCCCCGGCAGGATCATCTGGGACTCCACCAGGCTGGCGATCAGGCAGAACACCACCACGCCGCCGATGGCGTTGAAAAAGGAGCCCATCTGCCCGCCGAGGAGCAGAATCGGCAAGAATGCCGCCATGGTGGTGAGCACGCCGAAAATCACCGGCACGGAAACTTCCAGGGTGCCTTCGATAGCGGCCTCTTCCTTGCTGAAGCCCCGTTTCTCGAAGGAATGGATTCTCTCTCCCACCACGATGGCGTCGTCCACCACAATGCCGAGCACCAGAATGAAACCCATCACCGTCAGCGAACTGATGGTGAGGCCGGCGGCGGGGAACAGCGCCAGGGCGCCGGAGATGGCGATGGGAATGCCGGCGGCGACCCAGATGGCCACCTTGAAGCGCAGGAACAGGGCGAGCAGGATGAGCACGAACATCAGTCCGGTGTAGGCGTTGCGGGCCACTGTGACAATGCGGTCCTGGGTCGCCACGGCGGAATCCATCAGCACTTCGAGCCGGACGCCTTCCGGCAGGTCCGCCGCGTTTTCGTCCATCCAGCCCCGCACCTGCCGCGCGGCGCGGACGATGTCTTCCTCGCCAACCCGCAATACATCGATGACGGCGGCGTTCTCGCCATTCACCCGGGCGTCGAGATAGCCTTCCTCGAAATCATCGTTCACCGTGGCGATATCGCCCACGCGCAACTGGCTGCCGTCGGGAAAGGAGCGGATCACGATGTCGCGGTATTCGTCGCCGCTGTACACCTGGCCCTTGGTGCGCAGCATGATCTCGCCGGAGTCGGCGCGGATGGTGCCGCCGGGCAGGTCGAGGGAAGCCTGGGAGATGGCCCGGGATACCTGGTCGAGGGTGAGGCCGTACTGGCGCAGGGTGTATTCGGAGACTTCAATGGAAATTTCGAGCGGCCGCAGGTATTCGATGTTGACCGTGGATATTTCCGGGAGATCGAGAATGTCGTCGCGAACATCCTCGGCCACCTGCTTGAGAAAGCGGTCGTCGGCGTCGGAAACCAGGGCGATGGTCATCACATTGCCGCTGCTGCTGAAGGCGCGGACGATGGGTTTTTCGGTCTCTGCGGGAAAGGTGGTGATCGCATCGACCTTGGCTTTCACGTCATTGAGCGAACGGTTGAGGTCGGCGTCTCCGGTGAGTTCCACCGTGGCGTCGCAGCCGCCTTCCCTCGCGGTGGTGGTCAGGCGCTGGATTCCCTCGGCGCCTTCGAGCGCCTCCTCGATTCGCAGGCAAACGCCGGTTTCCGATTCCTCGGGCGTGGCGCCGAGATAGGGCACGCTGACCTGGATGACGCCAACATCGATATCGGGGAATTCTTCCTGGTTCAGATTGAGATAGGCGATCAGGCCCCCGGCAAGAAAAATCCACATCAGCAGATTGGATGCGACGGGATTCCTCACAAACCAGCTTATCGGGGTACGCACGACTCTCTCCGCCTTCAGTCCGCGATGCGGTTCAGATCATTTCCCGCACAGGCTGCACGGTCATGCCGTCAACCACCGCCTGGATGGGCGAAATGCAGACGATTTCCCCGGGGCGCAGGCCGCCGCTGACGAGCACGCGCTCTTCCTCGAAACGGAAGATCTCGACTTCGCGGTAGTACATCTTGTTCTCGGCGTCCACCACGAGTACCTGATTGTTATTGCGGATCACCGCCCTGGGCAGGGAAATGATGTCGTCAAGCCGGCGGCCGCTGATGGCGGCTTCCACAAACAGGCCGATAGGAAGGGGAATGGCGCCCTTGACGCCTTCGGTGGGCTGGGTCACCCGGACAATGGCCTGGACGGTATTGCTGTCCGGGTCGATGGTGGCCTCGGTGCGGACCATGCGGCCGTACCAGACATGCCTCTCGCCGCCGTACATGCCTTCGAGCCGCACCGCCGGCGCCACTTCCCGGTCAAGCTCGCCGCGGAAATCCAGCGGCACATCGAGATAGCCGAGCTGTCGGATCGCCAGCGGCAGGCGCACTTCCACCTCATTGGCGTCGAACAGCACCGCCACACTCTGGGCGCGATTGGCGTACTGGCCGAGTTCAAGTTCCCGGGAGCGGACGATGGCGTCGAAAGGCGCTTTCAGCTCGGTGCGCTCAAGATCGATCCGGGCCTGCCTGAGTTGGGTTTCAATTTCATTGATGCGCGCGGCGGTGACATTGGCAAGCCGCTCGGCGTTCTGGATCTGGGATTCGCTGGCGAGACGCCGCTCGCCAAGTTCGCGCAGGCGCTCATACTCGGAGCGGGCATGGGCCTCTTCGGCAATCGCCTGCCGCAGGGAGGCCTCGCTGCGGGACAGCGCGATTTCATAATCGCTCGACTCGATTCGCAGCAGCGCCTCGCCTTCGGCCACATAGCCGCCGGCTTCCAGCCCGGGCGAAATCCAGGATACCGCCCCCGCCACGGGGGTGGAGAGATTCACGGTGCGCGCCGCCTGCACCTTGCCCTGGGATTCGACGAACAATTGGGTCGGCTCCGAATTCACTTCCATGACCCGCACGGCCACCGGAATGATCTCGGGAGAAGCTTCGTCGAGCTGGCTCGGGTTCAGCACCAGCCAGGAGGCGAACAGCACGCAGCCCGCCAATATCCCCGCCGGTATTACCACTCGCATCATGTCGTCACTACCTTGCCCTGGCGGATTTGGCCTGCTTGCGGGGGTTGTCGGTCTCGACGGCCAATGTGGACTTTCGACCTGCAATACTTGCGGTCATTCCCCCGATATACGAACGAGACACCGATTTCAGTTGCATCGGCGTCGAAGGCGACAAATATAGGTTCCTATTCGACCAAGTCCAGTAATGAATTGTTACACGGAGGGATTTCAATCATCCCTTCGCGGCAGCAGGAATTGCATCCGCACGTCCCGGAGGCGCTGGCCGCGGCCTTCCTCCATGGCGGGGCGGAAGCGCAGTTGGCGGGCGGCTTCCCGGGCGAGGCGGCGCGACCTGCGATCATCGGGTTCCGCGGCGAGAATATCCACCGCGGAGACGCCGCCGCGGCTGTTGATGTTGAATTCGAGTTCCATTGCGTGGATATCCGGGACGAATTCCCAGAAGGCATTGTCGGAAATCGGCGCCCGCATATTGGGCGCGGATTCGTCCCAGGCGACGAAAGGCGCCACATGGATGGCATCCGCATCTTCCGGCTGCCAGGCGGCGAGTTCGGCTTCCTGATGGGCGATGGCTTCCTCCAGGGTGGGAAAGAACCGGTTCACGGGCAGCGCCTGGGGGCGGCTGAAGAAAAGCTTGATGCGTTCTTCGGCGACGCCGGCCCCGCGCAGCAATTCCATGGCCTCCCGGTAGCGGCTGAAAGCGGTTCCCTGGCCGAGCAGCAACTGGAAATCGGAGCGGTAGACCATGGCCATGGCTTCGGCTTCCGCATTGCCCGTGGCTTCGAAAATCCCGGCGATATCGTCGATCTTGCCCCGGGCTTCTCGCAGGTACAGTTCCCCCACGAGTTCGCCCCGCTCCACCACCGGCGTGAAAGTCGCCGAATTCACGGGATTGAAGGAAAAACCCCTTGCCGAACTGCGCAGCTTCATGGCGCCGTCGTGGCGCACGAGTTCGCGCACGGTGGGCGACACCATGCCCTGTTCGGAGTTGAGCAGGGCCACAAGCTGGTACAGGTTCATGGCGCCGAGGTAGCGCCAGGGGACGAATTCGGTATTGTCATCGCCGTACCAATCCATGGCGATGTCTTCGGCGTCCTCCATCAGTTCCCGCGCTTCAAAAAAGTTTCTGGCCCGTTCGCGGTTGCTATCGCCGGCGCCAGCGGTCAGATACCAGTAGGCCAGGGCGTCCAGGGTTCGCAGCAGCGCTTCCGGGTCGTCCTGACCGGCAACGAGATTGCGGATCATCTGCATCTGGTCGCCAACCGCATCGGCGTCGCCGAGGGCGATACGGGTGCGAACCATGTCCCGCAGCAGGGGCAGCATTTGCGGGCTTTCCAGGCCGAGATTGGTGCGCATCAGGGCGAGTTGGCGCTCCTGCAATTCGGCGATGCGCTGATGGTCGGATTGCTGCTCGAGCAGGCGGATCATGGCCGAAATGGGTTCGATCAGGGAGGGGTCGAAGGGGCCGTTGGTGAATTCGAGTTCCCCCAGGATCGCTTCCTGGGCCCGCATTTCCGCGAGCCAGCCGGCATCCTCTGCGGCCCGGGCGACAAGCGCCGCCAGCAAAAATCCCGCCGCAACCGCCAATCTGGCCGGGAATCCGGCGGCGTCAGGCATGAGACTTGCGAATTTCATCCGCAGACAATAACTTGAACTCCGTTCGCTGTCGATACAAACTGATTGTTCGTGAGCAGTATCAGGCGCAGCAATTCTCATTATGAATGGCCGCGCCAGGGAAGGCGTGTACTCTGACACAGAGATTCCCAAAGAGATTCTGCGACTGCGCTTCGCTTCGCGCAGAATGACGGGGGTAGGCACCTGGCTTCGCGCAGAATGGCATGAGGGGTGGGCGCCAGAATGAAAATTGCCGCCGGCAAATGCTCCGTACCGACAAGCAGGGAACCATGTATTCTCTGAAAAACTCCATCCGTGGAGTTTTTCATTATCGCAAAACAAAAGCGTGGTTTTGTTTTGCTCCCGAATTCAATGGCTTACGCCATCGAATTCGGCGGCACTTCCATGTGCCGCAGGGAAGCTCTGACT
>JAJDVS010000075.1 GCA_022825945.1 Pseudomonadales bacterium | reverse complement strand
CTGTCCCGCAATCATACGGGCGAAGTTGTTGCTAGTTTCGCCGATTTCTTGGCATTCCAGCTCGAACGGTACTAAGCTTCCCTCGGTTTTCAGGAGAGGGGTAGACCCGATGTCCAAGTCCAGGAAGCGAAAAGAGCGTACTGCGGAGTCTGATGTGAACCGCGACAGCAATCCCGAGCAGGAGTCCGTGCCCGAGAATAAAGAAGGGTGGCGGTGGCCGCTGGCAGACCGTCCTCTGTCTGTGGAGGAATTTGCGGAGCGAGCGGCGGTGCTGCGGCGCGGCCTTGCGCCCCGGTCGCTACGCTCCCTGCGCGCAAGGCCGACACTGACGGCACTGTGCAGCAAACATAGACTCTGGAAATCCAGGGCTGCAAATCAACCTGGGCACACCTTGAATCAGCCCCCGGACTGTCCTGTGAATCAGGACCACCTCAAACGAAATTGAACCGGATGAATCAATCATTGTTACACTTAAAAATCCGGTGGGAACCAATTTATATGGCGATAATGGCATTTCTTACGGGGGGGGGGGGGTAGCCTGACCTTCTTGATCGAGGGCGAATTACAACCCGCAGAGCAACAAACCGACGATGTTCAAGACAGCTTTTCGTCAGAGGATGGCAACCATGACCTGTCCCAAGACGGCAATGATGAGAACTCCCAATCCGACGATACGCCGCCCGCCTCCTGCGTGAGCGACGAACAGTGGAGCACGGTCGCGGGCTACTATGACTCCAACGCGAACCGTTCCCCGAACTACGGCGCGAACTGGTACCGGGTGCTGATCGCCTACCGCCTGGTGCGCCCGGAGAAGGCGCTGCCCGACTGGGAAGGCGCGACGGCGCGACCGACCGCGGCTTATACCGCGAAGGAGACGGAGGACGGCGAAGAGGTCTGGTCCGGCTTGACCCCGGTGCGCGAGGTGCTGGAGTGTCTGGAGAAAACCTACGGCACCTCCGCGGGCTCCGCCATCGGCGGCGTCCCGACAGTGGGCCGGTCCGGCGAAGTCGGAACCGGGAATTCCGGCAAAGCGATGGAACGCAACCGCTGGAACCCGGAAACCGCCCCGAGGGATTCGGGCCGGATGAAATACCCGATTTCGCTGCCGGAAGCTGCGTGTCCCCGCGACTGCGATCCGAAGCGGCGGCCCGGGCCGGGGAGGCCTGGCGCGGCCCGTCCCACATGGAGCGCTGGCTGCGGGTGGCGCAGACCTTCTCCGGCGGCGCCAACGACGCCACGGTCGTCACCCCGGCCGAGGCGAATTTCCATGCCGCCGCCGGTCGGCCCGGCTGGCTCCCCGTGGCCGACGCGCTCAGGTGCATGGAACGGCGGTCCCTGCGGGAGGCGTTGTCGCGATAGCCTATCTCCCGTCATTCCGCGCGCAGTCGCGGAATCTCCCCGGGAGGCCACCCCCCGTCATTCCGCGCGGAACGGAGGGCCCCCTCTGTCATTCCGCGCGCAGCCTCCCCCTCTGTCATTCTGCGCGCAGCGAAGCGGAGTCGCAGAATCTCCCCGGGAGGCCACCCCATGAGATTCCGCGACTGCGCGCGGAATGACGGGGGGTGGGCGGGGGTAGGACCCCCCACCCATTGGACACCCATCCTACCAGATTGGGAAGTTCGAACACCTTGGTTTCAAGGATTTTACTCCGGGATTTGGCCCCATTGCCCCGGAACGCTCACGTGCACCAAATCGTGGGCAGGGGTCGTTCCGCCGATTCGAGCGCGAATTTCGGGTATGCCTATGCCTACGCCGCCTTCTTCAAACGATGCCTCTCCCAAGCCTTCACCCGCTCCAGTCCACCAATTCCAAGTAATCCTCGAAGTGCTGGCCAAGACGTTGTGTCCGTTGCTGTTGATGCTTGATGCTTGATGCTTGATGCGGTATGATTTTGCCTCTTATGCGGGAGAACGAACATGCGGACAACGCTTGATCTTGACCCGGAAGTGCTGATCGCCGCCAAAGAACTGGCGCGGAGACAGCGGAAAACCGCCGGCCAGGTCGTTTCTGAGTTGCTCCGCCGGGCATTGAACCAGCGCAAGGCTGATGCTGAAGAGACCATCAGTTACGGGTTCAAACCCTTTTCTTCCCGAGGCGGAGTCGTAACCAATGCTCTGATAGACGAGCTTCGGGAAGACACCGGCGACTGAAGAGTGAGGGCACTATTTGATGTAAACGTGCTGATTGCGCTGCTTGACCGCGACCATGTCCACCATGTGGTCGCAACGGAATGGCGGAATCGGCATATCAACCATGGTTGGGCATCCTGCCCAATCACGCAAAATGGCTGCCTTCGAATCATGTCGCAGCCCCGCTATCCCAATTCGCTCCCCGTGCGCGCAATCGTCGAGCGGCTTCGTGGCGCCACCTCCACAAGTCATCATACTTTTATCCCTGACAATCTTAGCCTGCTTGACAGCAATTTTATCGAGCATACGAGATTGCTCAGTCCAAATCAGCTAACCGATATTTACCTATTGGCCCTCGCAACAAATAATGGCTGCCGCTTTGTGACTTTTGACCAGGCTGTCCCCGCCGCCACGGTCAAAATCTCCAGGCAGGAAAATCTGGTGGTGATCTAGGAGCCTGCGCCATAGGAATTCGCGAAAGCGAAAATTCGCTATCGCCGCGCCCCTGGCCGCTCGATTGAGGCGAATATTGGTGAATATGCAACGAAATCGAGCGGTCGGGGGCGTGGACGGGAGCGGATTTGCAGCCGTGAATTCCTACGGCGCAGGCTCCTAGGTGAAAAATACCCAAAAGTGCTGAAGTAAAAATACCCAGTTTGGAGGTTCGGTCCCGGGGGGCGCGCCCCCCGACCGGGCTCGGCCAAAATCGCCACTTGGACACAATCCGACGGAGGTGATTGTCCGGTGGTCAAGCTGAGGTTGATCGTTATGATTCATGATTTGAGGAGGCAAGGGCTGTCGATCAGCGCGATCTCGCGCAAGACGGGCCTGAACCGCAAGACGGTTCGCAAGTATCTGGATGCGGGGCTGGAGGCGCCGGCCTACGGACCGCGAGCGCCGCGGCTGTTTGGTGTGAGTCGAAGGACGATTCACAGTTGGATAGCTGCCGGGGAGTTGGAACGGGATCTGTTAGCGGGAGAGACGGGTTACGGTTCGCGGAAGCCACGGGCGCACAAGCTGGACGACTACAAGGGAATCATTCAGACGCGACTGGCGGATTTTCCGAAACTATCGGCGCGGCGATTGTTCGAGGAGGTTCAGGCAGCGGGTTATGAGGGATGCCACAGCCGGGTGCGCGATTTTGTCCGCGAAGTTCGCCCGGTGGAAACCCGGGAACCCGTGGACCGATTCGAGACGCCGCCGGGACATCAGGGCCAGGTTGATTTCGGGACTTTTACGCTGCCTTGGGGTCGGCTCCACGCCCTGGTACTGGTGTTGGGTCATTCCCGATTGTTGTGGCTGCAATTTTACCCACGCCAGACCATGGACGTGCTGATCGAAGGCCTGGAGAGCGCCTTTGGCCGATTTGGCGGTGTGCCGGCGGAGTTACTGTTTGACCAGATGCGTGCGGTGGTGCTGTCGGATGACCGGCTGGGTGGCGAGAAGCTGTTGCTGAACGCGGAGTTTGTTCGCTTTGCCAGGCACTGGGGTTTTGTGGCGCGTTCCTGCCGGGCGTACCGGGCGCAGACCAAGGGCAAGGTGGAGCGGCCGATCCGCTACCTGCGTGAGAATTTCTTCCATGGCCGCAGTTTTGTCAATGACGCTGATCTGAACGAGCAGGCTGCCCGGTGGCTGGAGGGTAAGGCCAACATCCGGATTCACAACGGTACGGGAGAGCGTCCGATTGACCGCTTTACGCGGGATGAACGCAATGTCCCGGGTCCCCTGGCGCCCGCCCCGTACCGTCGTCTGGGAAAACCGCGGGGCGTCAGGTCGACGCCAAGGACCGCGCCCCGCGCGGTCTCTGTGGAAAGGCGACCCTTGCGCGATTATGCGGAGATGGTGCGATGAGGCTCGAAGCGGATCGCAGGGACCGGGTGCGGGCGATGCTGGCGGATCTGAAGATGCCGGGCGCCCTGGAAGCCGCGGATGGTATTTTGGCGCAAGTCGATGGCGGCTCGGTTTCCGCGGGCGAAGCGATCAAAAAAGTGTGCAGTTTTCAGTTGCCCAAAATGAGCAGTTTTAAGTTGCCATTGACACACGCATTTTGAAACGATTCTCGAAGTCCAGCCATGTCACCGCCATGGTTCGTGTCCGCTGTTCCGGTGGCACCCAAATGGGAAATCCACAGCGTACCCGAGTGGGTGCCCCCCATGAGCTAATCTTGTCGCCTTCTCGGGCCTTCGCCAGCGTGGCGGCCGCCATGCCGAATGCCAATTCGGAGCCGAAACGCCGGTTGGAATTGAGCTGAATTGGACTCACCGTGCGCGGGCGGGACGAATCTGGCTTACAATAGCGGACGATTTGCAAGTTCCACAGTAGGTAGGGCTAGTGCTCAAGTCGCTCAAGATCAAGGAATTCACGGTTTTCAGAGATGCCGATCTGAAATTCACCGATGGTCTAAACGTTTTCGTCGGTGCAAACGGAACTGGCAAAACTCATCTTTTGAAGCTGCCCTACGCCGCATTGGCCATGAGTGCCGAGGAAGGCAAGAAACGCGACGAACGACCCACCAAGTCGCTCGTGCAAACCCGGATCGCTGAAAAGCTCTCAGGGGTGTTTCGCCCCGAAGACCGATTGGGCCGACTTGTGCATCGCCGCGTGGGCCGGAACAAGTGCGAAATTGAGATGGGCTTCAGCCAACCGAGGACATGTTTGGCTTTTCAGTTTTCATCATTGGCGAAGTCCGAGGTGTCTGTTACCAAAGCTCCCTCCGAATGGCAGGACAAGCCGCCGACATTCCTGCCCACCCGAGAATTGCTGACAATTTATCCGGGATTCGTGCCCTTGTATGAAACGCGCCACCTTGAATTCGACGAAACGTGGCGAGACACATGTTTACTGCTCGGTGCGCCGGCTTTGCGAGGGTCACGAGAGAGAAAAGTATCCAAACTAATACAGCCCCTGGAAAATATGCTTGGTGGCAACGTCTTGCTTGACAACAACGGTCGCTTTTATCTGAAACCGTTCGGCGCAAGCAACATGGAAATTTCTTTGGTCGCCGAAGGATGGCGCAAAGTATTGACGCTGGTGAGATTGATCTCGACCGGTTCCCTGCTCGACAGAGGATGCTTGTTCTGGGACGAGCCGGAGGCAAATCTCAACCCTCGGCTGATACGCGAAATCGCAAAAGCGATACTCGGCGTTTGCAAGGCTGGCGTTCAAGTTTTCGTGGCCACGCACAGCCTGTTCCTGTTACGGGAATTCGAGATTCTTCTTGAGAAAGAATTTAACCACGTAAGAAGGAGATACTTTGCCCTTAGGCGAAGCGACAACGGTGTCGTCGACGTATTCCAAGAAGATGAAGTTGAGGATTTAGACCCCCTGCTACTGTTGGACGAAGAATTGCTCCAATCTGATCGCTTTGTGGACCAGTTCATGCCATTGGCGGAGCCCAAGTCGTGACGATAATCAGGGAGGGAGCACTCGAATTCCACTTTGCGACAAATTGCCAAGCCAGCAAGTACGACGACTGGGCGCACTATCGCAATCAGTTCCAACCCGTCGCGGGCGGCTGCAAGGCCATTGATATAATCTGCGTTGAAGATGATGTATCTTGGCTCATCGAAGTCAAGGACTACCGCAAAAACGCTCGAACGAAAGGAATCGAAATCGCCGACGAGGTTGCAATAAAGGTTAGGGATTCCTTGGCTGGGTTGGCATCGGCGGCGAAGAATGCCAATGAGTTGCACGAACGCAAGCTCGCAAGGCGGGCCGTTAGGAACAAACGCTGGCGAGTTGTGCTTCACCTCGAACAACGCGCCAAGCCGCATCGTCTTTGGCCCCGCCCCATCAATGCGGTGACATTGTTGCAAAAATTCGGAACCAAAAAGCTCAAAGCAATTGACCCCCACCCGATAATCTGCGATCAAAACTCTTGCGGCGGTCGTGTAACGTGGTCAGTTCGGTAACGCTTCTACCATCTAATCCACCAGCCTACCGCCGCGCCCAACCAATCGAGATGGATCTTTGACCTTGAATTTCAAACCAATGAGGGTGGCGAAATTGTCAGCAATGAACACGGCAAGAGGGTTAAGAGCGTGGCATTGACCATAGACTTCAAAGAGACGATTCAGGCACGAGTCGAGAGTGATGCCGAATACCGCACGACACTTCTGTCAGGTGAGACCAAGGTCGGCAAATCCTTGCTGCGAGACTGTATCAACGCAACCATAGGATTTCAGGAGCTTGGTGGCTTGACTGAGAAGTCACCCAAGAGCTTTATGCGAATGTTCGGCCCCAACGGTAATCCCCAGGCACGCAACCTGTTCGAAATCATAGGCTGCCTGCAAAAGTGCTAAGGGCTGCATCTAAAGGTCCAGGCAGTCAGCGCAACTGGATGATGGAATCAAGAATCGATTACGAGAGGCCATATCGCGACCGGCGTGAAAATAGGGTGCCCATCATGTGGGTGTCCCATGACTCCCCGCAACCGCGCCTGCACCCAAGTGAAATCGGAATCCGCCAAGGTTCCGCACAGCCCCACCCGCAACGGGCGACGCAGTGGTAGTAGCGTGTGTGTTCGGGTCGGACGATTTGTGAACGGGGTTGGGTCATGGAGTATCCGCGGGTCTTGGGTTCCGATGGCGAAGGTATAGGCGAGGTGAGCTCGGAATGCCAAATTTTTGGAGAAATTACCCGGAAGGGGCTGATAATCGGGGTCTCCTCGCAGGTATCCTGCCAGAAAACTCCAGTTTCAGTCTGTCTCACATAAGGGGAAGCTTACGTGTTCGGTAGATGTTTTCGAATCTTTAGAGATTTCTTTTCAAACATTCAAACCAACATCCCCTGCAACAGAAGCTGGAGTGGGCCGCGCAACGAGATTTTGGCTATGTACCGTACCTGACCGGGGATGCGGCGAAAGCTGCGGAGAATAACGCGGGGAACCGGCCTGATTCGTCCCCAAAAGTGGGTATATCTCTGGAGGAAGTCAGCGCAGGATAAAACTCACCGGGCCGTCGTTTTCCAGGGAGATTTGCATGTTGGCGGCGAAGACGCCGCTTTTGGTGGCCGGGTGCCGGGCCGCGGCGGTTGCCACCATTCTTGCGAACAGCGGCTCGGCCCCGGCGGGTGGCATGGCGCTGGAGAAACCGGGCCGCAGGCCCTTGCCGGTGCTGGCGGCGAGGGTAAACTGGGATACCAGCAGCAGGTCGCCGTTCACCGCCCCCAGGTCGAGATTCATCTTGCCCCTGGAGTCGGCGAACACCCGGTAGCGCAGCAGCCGGTCCACCATGCGGGACATTTCCGCATCGCCGTCCTCCCGCTCCAATCCCACCAGGGCCAGCAAGCCCTTGCCGATTTCCGCATGGGTGGCGCCGCCGATGGCGACCCGCGCCCAGTTGACGCGCTGGATGAGGACAATCATCGCAACAGGCCGGACAGCCTCAACTTACCGGCGACAGATCCCGACCGATTTCGTCGGTGGCCTTGACGAGGCAGTCGGTAAGCGCCGGCTCGGTGGCGAAATGCCCGGCTTCGCGCACGATGCAAAGCTCCGAGCCGGGCCAGCGGTGGTGCAGTTCGGTGGCGTTGTCCAGTGGGCAGACCATATCGTAGCGGCCGTGAATGATCTGGCCGGGGATGTCCGCCAGGGTCTCCATATTGTTGAGAATCTGGTTTTCCCTGATGAAGCAGTCATGGACGAAGTAATGCGCCTCAACCCGCGCCAGCGCCAGCGCCCGATGGGGAGAAGTGAACTGGGACAGGCCCGCCGGGTCATGGCGCAAAGTGGCGCAGCTTGCTTCCCAGGTGGCCCAGGCCTTGGCGGCGGCCATTCGCGCCAGTTCGTCGGGGCCGGTGAGGCGCTCGTAATAGGCGTCCAGCAGGCGATGGCGTTCGCTCGCGGGGATGGGTTTGAGAAAATCATTCCAGCCATCGGGGAAAATGCGATTGGCGCCTTCTCGGAACAGCCAGTCCATATCGCGCTGGCGACACAGGAAAATGCCTCGCAGCACCATGGCGGTGACGCGGCCGGGGTGGGTCTGGGCGTAGAGCAGGCTCAGGGTGGCGCCCCATGAGCCGCCGAACAGCACCCATTGTTCGATGCCCAGGTGTTCGCGGATTTTTTCCATGTCGGCGATCAGGTCGCCGGTGGTGTTCTCGCGCAATTCGCCATGTGGCTTGGATCGTCCGCAGCCGCGCTGGTCGAAAGTGATGATGCGAAACAGCTCCGGGTCGAAGAAACGGCGGGAATTACGGTCGCAGGCCGCGCCGGGGCCGCCGTGGACGAAGGCCACCGGAATGCCGTCCGGGTTGCCGGCTTCATCGAGATAGATCTCGTGCAGGTCGCAGACCTGGAGTTTGTGGCGCTGGTAAGGCTTGATTTCGGGGAACAGGGTTTGCACGGGCGGGTCTCTTGCAAAGACTCGGGCAATGTTAGGTCAATTCGGGCCGGAATCGCCAGTAATCGGGAAAAATGGGGCAATTCGTTCCGCGCGGAGCGAAGCCCCCCAAATGTCATTCTGCGCTTAGCGAAGCGGAGTCGCAGAATCTCCTGAAATGGCCACCCAATGAGATTCTGCGACTACGCGCAGAATGACAGAACAAACTTGTGACATGACAGGATAAGGGCAGCAGTTGCCGCATCAACTGGATGGGCGCGGCTCAAGCACCGCGATATTGCGGTGGCCGGCGTCCCGCAGATGGGCGGCATGGAGGCGGCTGATCATTCCCCGTTCGCAGTAGAGCAGATAGCGCGAATCGGCTTCAAGCCGGGGAAACTCGCCGGCCAGGCGGTAAAAGGGGATGCGCAGCAGCGGCGCGCCGGCGTTTGCCAGGACCTTGGGAACAAAGCCCTGTTCGGATTCATGGCGGATATCGATCACGGTATCGCCGGGCCCGGGCCGCGCCAGTATGGTTACTTTTTCCAGGCTGTCGCCTTCGTCCGCGAAGATTTCGGTAATCCGTTGTATCGAGGCATTGGCGACGGCGGCGTCAAGCACTGTCTGGTCGAACTTCGCCTCTTCGCGTTCGACTAGTTCCGAGCGCGCCCTGGTCGTGGGCTTGTCGGAAATCACCGCGCAGTACTCGGGAATCCGGCGCGAAAATTCCTCGGTGCCGATTTCCCGGGCAAGATCGATGATCCGCTGCTTGTCGGTGGTTGCCAGGGGGCGGATGACCAGATGCCCGGCAACGCTGTCGATGACGGCGAGATTGCTCAGGGTCTGGCTCGAAACCTGGGCCACGCTCTCTCCGGTGACCAGCGCATCCGCGCCGACTTCGGCCGCGATGCGATCAGCTGCCCGCAGCATCATCCGTTTCAACACCACGCCCATTTGCGGATTGTCGACTTTTTCGAGGATTTCCCGAACCACGTCCGCAAACGGCACGGTGACGAATTTCACCCGGTGCGAACTGTGGTATTTCAGCCAGAGATACAGCGCGAGTTCGCGCACCGCAAGCCGGTGGGCGTCTCCGCCAAGATTGAAAAAGCAGTAATGCGTCCGCAGGCCCCGGCGCATGGCGAGATAACTCGAGACCGCCGAATCGAACCCCCCGGAAATCAGCGACAGCACGGCACCCTGCCCACCCAGGGGAAACCCGCCGAGCCCGATATGGCGGCTGAGCACCAGATGCAATTGCTGGTGCCGGATTTCCAGCGACACGAGCACCTCGGGATTGCCGAGATCGACTCCCGCGGCCGCCGTATCCCGCTTGAGTCCGGCGCCGACAAAGGCCTCCACATCCACCGAACGAAAGGCATGGCGTCCGCTGCGTTTGCAGCGCACCGCGAAGGTCCTGCCCGCAAGCGCCTCTCCATACTGCTCCAGGGCGATGGCCAAAATCCCTTCGAAATCGGGCAGGGGGTACTTCTTCGCATGGAGAATCACCGAGATGCCCGGGATCAGCCGCAGCTTTTCCAGCACTTCCGGGCCGGCGGTGGCGGATTCGAGCTCGACTTCGATCAGGTCCCACTCGCCGCTGACCCGCAACTGTCCGGCCCATGGCTGCAGCGCCGCCTTGATGTTCCTGCGCAGCAGGCGCACAAGCCGGCGGCGCACGCCGCGGCTCTTGATGGTGATCTCGGGAAACAGTTTGACCAGGAAGAGCATGGCGGCTAGAAACTCATCGCGCAGCACCGGGACAGTGCGCCGCGCCGAAAGCGGGCAAAGCCGCCAGGCTGATGTGGGCGACGCACCGAAATGGTGCTATTATTCCGCGGAACGCACTTGATTAGTGCATTGCTTTCCCATTGTATGAGCATTTTGTACCCGATTCGGACCATTCCAGACGCTCCCAAGCCATGGCATACATCTTGCTCACAATCAGGCAGCCCAGTCCCTGGCGCCCACATGATAACCGAAGGGCCCGGAGCCTGGCGGCACAGCAATCCATAACCCAGGAGATAGTTGGAAAATGAAATCGAAACTCGAATACATCTGGCTGGACGGCTACATGCCGACCCAGAACCTGCGCAGCAAGACAATGATCATGAAAGACTTCGACGGGACGCTGGAAAGCTGCCCGCAGTGGTCGTTCGACGGCAGCTCGACTCAGCAGGCCAGCGGCGATGATTCGGATTGCCTGTTGCAGCCGGTCGCGATTTACGAAGACCCGGACCGGGCCGGCGGCTATCTCGTCATGTGCGAAGTGCTCAACGCCGACGAAAGCCCCCACCGCTCCAACGGCCGTTCCACAATCGACGACGATGACGACGACTTCTGGTTCGGCTTCGAACAGGAATACTTTCTGTGGGACCCGTCCACCAATGCTCCGCTCGGCTTCCCCGCCGGCGGCTATCCCGGACCCCAGGGCCTGTACTACTGTTCCGTGGGCGCATTGAACTGCCATGGTCGGGAAATCGTCGACGAGCATCTTGACCTGTCCCTGGCGGCTGGCATCAATGTGGAAGGCATCAATGCCGAGGTTGCCGCCGGGCAATGGGAATTCCAGGTCTTCTCCAAGGGCGCCAAGCGTGCCGGAGACGAAACCTGGATCTGCCGCTATCTCCTTGAGCGCACCGCCGAGCGGCACGGCGTTTCCATCAACTGGGAACCCAAGCCCCTGGGCAAGGAACTCGACTGGAACGGCTCGGGCATGCACGCCAACTTCTCTAACAGCTTCATGCGCGATGCCGGGGACGAGGAGATCTTCACGAAGATTTGCGACAGCTTCGGCCGCAATATCGACCGGCATATTTCGGTGTACGGCGCCGGCAACGATCAGCGCCTGACGGGGCTCCACGAAACCCAGGCCATCGACGTGTTCTCCTACGGCATTTCCGACCGTGGCGCATCGATCCGGATTCCGGTGGCCACTGTCCAGGCCGGCTGGAAGGGGCGGCTGGAAGACCGCCGCACCGCTTCCAACGCCGACCCATACAAGGTCGCCGCGGCGATCATCCGGTCCACCAAGGAAGCATTGGCTGATTAGGACCGCGACAGGCCCGGCCGATTCGGTCGGGCCTGTCCGGCTCATCGCCCTGCGCGGATGCAAACCTGTGGAGAGGCGAATCGACTACAGGCGGCTGCTCGACGGCCTGAACACGGCCGTACTGCTGCTTGACGCGGACCTGCGCATCCACCTTGTCAACCCCGCTGCGGAAGACCTGCTCGCCACCAGTTCCCGCAAGGCGGTCGGGCTCTTCCTCGGCGAGGTTTTCCGCAATGGAGCGGAGGATATCGAAGCCATGAGTCAGGCCCTGCGCGAACACAGTGGCTTCACCAAGCGGATGGTTTCCTGGCGCCTGCCCCAGGAAAAAACCGTGGACCTGGATTACACGATCACTCCCATCGACCTTGGCGGAGAAGCACTCGCCCTGCTTGAAATGAATTCCCTGGAATACTCCCAGCGCATCAGCCGCGACCAGATGTTCAGCACCACCCAGGCCACCACCCGGGAACTCGTCCGCGGTCTGGCACACGAGATCAAGAATCCGCTCGGCGGCCTGCGCGGCGCGGCCCAGTTGCTCGCCCGGGAACTGCCCGACGCGGAGCTTGCCGACTACACCGGCATCATCATCGACGAAGCCGACCGCCTGCGCAATCTGGTGGACCGCCTCACCGGCTCCCGCAAGCCACTGGAAACCCGCAGCGTCAATATCCACGAAGTCGTCGAGCGGGTGCGCAATCTCGTGGCGGCGGAGATCGACGGGCGCGGCATCAGGCTCAAGCGCGATTACGATCCCAGCATCCCCAACCTCCACGCCGACCCGGAACAGCTCATCCAGGCGACCCTGAACATCGTCCGCAACGCCATGCAATCGCTTTCCAGCCCGGCGGTGAAACACGATCTCGGCGCCATCACCCTGCGCACGCGCACGGTGCGCAAGGTCACTTTCGGCCCCCGTTCGCGTCATCCGGCCATTTCCGTGGAAATCATCGACAATGGTCCGGGCATTCCCGAACATTTGCGCGAATCGATTTTCTTTCCCATGGTTACCGGTCGCCCGGAAGGCACCGGGCTTGGCCTGCCCATCGCCCACGCCATCGTCAGCGAACATCGCGGGCTGCTCGAATGTGAAAGCGAATCCGGGCATACCTGTTTCCGCCTGTTGCTGCCCTACCGGCGCGGCGCCGGCAACCCGGCGGCGCCGGAGCCCGGCCCATGAACGCCGATCGCCCCGCGGTGTGGATTCTCGATGATGATCGCTCGATCCGCTGGGTGCTTGAAAAGTCGCTGGGCAACGAGGGCCTTGCCACCGTGGCCTTCGCCAGCGGCGAGGATCTGCTCCAGCGCCTGCGCCACGAAACGCCCGATGTCATCATCAGCGATATCCGCATGCCGGGAATCAGCGGTCTGGAATTGCTGTCCTCGGTGAAATCCTCGCATCCGGATTTGCCGGTCGTCATCATGACGGCGCACTCCGACCTCGACAGCGCGGTCATGTCCTACAGCCGCGGCGCGTTCGATTACCTGCCCAAGCCATTCGATATAGAGGACGCCATCGCGGTAACCCGCCGGGCCCTGGAACACGCCAGCGAGCGGGGGGAAACCGCCAGGGCGGGCAATGGGCAGCCCGAACCGGCGCGGGACATCATCGGCGAAGCGCCCGCCATGCAGGAAGTCTTCCGCGCCATCGGCCGGCTGTCTCATTCGAATATCTCGGTGCTGATCAATGGCGAGTCGGGCACCGGCAAGGAACTCGTGGCCCGGGCGCTGCACCAGCACAGCCCCCGGGCCGAGCAGCCTTTCGTGCCGCTCAATGTGGCGGCGATTCCCGCCGAGCTGATCGAATCGGAATTGTTCGGCCACGAGAAGGGCGCCTTCACCGGCGCCGCCCAGCGCCGCACAGGACGTTTTGAACAGGCCAATGGCGGCACCCTGTTCCTCGATGAAATCGGCGACATGCCCCAGGCCACCCAGACGCGCCTGCTGCGGGTGCTTTCGGAAGGGGAGTTCTACCGCGTGGGGGGGCATCTGCCAGTGCGGGTGGACGTGCGCATCATCGCCGCCACGCACCAGAATCTCGAAGAGCAGGTGGAGCAGGGCCGTTTTCGCGAAGACCTGTTTCACCGCCTCAACGTGATTCGCGTTCACGTGCCCAAACTGAGCGAAAGGCGCGAGGACATCCCCCGGCTGGCGCGGCATTTCCTCGCCCGGGCGGCGGCGGAACTCGACGCTCCGGTGAAGTCGCTGCGGCCGGAAACCGAGCAATACCTGCAAGGGCTGAGTTGGCCGGGCAATGTGCGGCAACTGGAGAACTTCTGCCGCTGGATCACGGTGATGGCTTCCGGTCGAGAGGTGTACATCACCGACCTGCCGCCGGAGTTCGCCGGGCAGCGCGACACCCCCGGCGCCGCCGACAACTGGACCGCGGCGCTCAAGTCATGGGCCGACGATCAGCTAAAGCAGGGCAATATCGGCATTCTGGATGACGCCACGCCGGCTTTCGAGCGGGCGATGATCGATATCGCCCTCAAGCACACCGCGGGCCGCAAGCAGGAAGCTGCCCAGCTGCTCGGCTGGGGCCGCAATACCCTGACGCGAAAAATCCACGAACTCAGTTCACGGCAGTAGGCGGCGTTTGCCCGGCCTGCTGTTCCGCCTGCCTCCGCTTCTGCTCCGCATAGACTGCATCAAAATTGATGGGCGCCAGCATGAGCGGAGGGAAGCTGCCCTTGGTAACGATGGAATCGATGGATTCCCGGGCGTAGGGAAAGAGGATATTGGGGCACACCGTGGACAATACCTGCTCAAGCTGCCGGGCTTCCATGTTGGCGCAGGCGAAAATGCCGGCCTGCTGGACTTCCACCAGAAACGCGGTGTTGTCCTCGAGCTTGGCGTCAACCGTCAGGGTGAGTACGACTTCGTAGGTGTTTTCCTGGAATTTCTCGGAGCGGCTCTTGACTTCAAAATTGATCTTGGGGCTCCACTGCCCGGTGAACACGCCGGGGCTGCGCGGCGACTCGAAGGAGAAGTCCTTGAGATAGATGCGCTGCAAGGCGAACTGCGGGGCATTCGGGTCTCCCCCCTGGGCTTGCTGCCCGGCCTGCTCCGGCGCGGCGCCGGCGCCATCCTGGTTCTGTCCGCTTTGCTCGTTTGTTTCGTTCTCAGCCATGATCGCTCCAAATCTGACGGCGGCGGGCCTGCGCCCTTGCGGCCGTTACTTCTTGATCAACGGGAAGGACCGGGCGGTCCACTCTGAAATGCCGCCGGTCATCTTGACGACCTTTTCGTGGCCGGCTTCTTCAATGCTCTTCACCGCCGCGCCCGACTGCTGGCCGAGCTTGCACACCACCAGCTTGGGCTTGTCCCTGTGCCTGTTCAACTCGGCCATGCGCTGCTTGAGCTTCGCCAGCGGAATGTTGACGGCCCCGGCGATATGACCCTGGTCGAACTCCTTCCTGTCCCTGATATCAACCACAATCGCGCCTTCGCGATTGATCATCGTCACCGCCTGCTGGGGGCCCACCGACACGGCTGCGGCGCGGGCATGATAAACGATTATCGCCAGCAGCGTAACCACCCACATCCCGGCCAAAAGCAGGTGATTGCCTATGAATTCAACGAATTGCGCCATCAGAAAAGAACATGTCCAAAGCAGGGGGCCGAAAAACCACCCCGGAAAATCCGGCACGCAGTATACACGCCCCCCATGGTAGCGTGAAGCTGCTTCTGGCAAACAGCCGTCGGCAAGAGATTCTGCGACTTCGCGCAGAATGACAGGCCGGGGATTCCTGCGGCGCAGGCTCCTAGCGGTAATGGAGCGGAATCGTCACCGTGATCGTCACGCCTTCCACATCCTGCCGGTTGTCGGCGCGGATGTGGCCGTTGTGGAAATCGGTGATGAGCCGGGCGATATGCAGGCCCATGCCGAGATGGGGCTGTTTCTGCTTCTGGTGCGGCCGCACGGAAACCATCGACTCGAAAATCCGGTCCGACATTTCTTCCGGCAGGTAAGGCCCCGCGTTACCGATGCGTATCACTGCCTGATCGCGCACACTGCGACAATTGACGATGATGGGCGCCCCGGGATGGGAAAACTCCACCGCATTGGCGATGAGCTTGTCGAGCAATTGGGCGATGTATTCGGGAACGCCCTTGACCTGCACCGGCGGGCCGCTGATGCCGATGTCCAGGGAGAATTTCGATTCCGGATAGGCGAGCCGGTAGCCTTCTACGCAGCCCCTGACCACTTCGGCGAGGTCGATCACTTCCTTTTCCGAGGTTTGCAGCATCTGTTCGAGCCGGGTGGCCTCGCTCATGTTGGTGAGAATGAGATTGAGCCGGCTGATGCCTTCCTCGGCGCGCTTGATGTAGACCTGGGATTCCCGGGGATTGTCGGTGCTGCCCAGATTCTCGATGGAGGAGCGCACCACGGTCACCGGCGTGCGCAGTTCATGTGACAGCCGCGAGGACATGTTTTCCAGGTAGCTCGTGTATTGGCTGAGACGCTCGACGATATTCGAAAAACTGCGCGACAGGTCGCCGATTTCGTCGGAATTGGGAGACGGCACGATGGTGTTGCGGACCCGGCCGCTCTCGTCGATGATGCCTTCGGCCTGGTTGCGCAGGCCGCGCACGCGGTTGGAGATCCGCGAGGCGAAGAAGAACAGGCCGAGGGTCACCGCGAGCATTACCGCGATGATGGTATTGAACAATCCTTCCAAAGCCTGATTGCGGAAACTGCGCAGGCCGTTCATGTTCTGGTCGACGATCACCGCGCCGATGACCTCGTCGCCGGCGAAAATCGGATGGCTGGCTTCGAGGATCATGGTTTGGGTGTCCTCGAGCTCGCGGAAACTGGTAAAGGGCTCGCCATTGAGCGCGGCGGCGACATGGTCGCCTTCCCGGGCGACTTCCGAGTAGAGATCGTCGATGAAGTTGGTGCTTGGCTGGGTCAGGATCAGGTTGTAGAGCGGTGTGAGCACATTGTTCTGGACGAACGCCCAGTAGCGGTTGGCCGGCGGATTGTTGATATTGGAAAGTATCAGCCCGGTGGCGCTCTGGATGTCCCCCACAGTGAGCAATACCCGGCCGGAACGGTCAACCACCTGAATATGGGAATTGCTGCGGCCCATGCCGGCGACGATGCGATCGATCTCCGGCGTCGGCAGTTGCAGGGAACCGAGTTCGGCGCCCTCCAGCGACCTGTGGGTGGCGATGACCGTGGCGATGTTCCGGGTTGTCGGATCATCCACATCGAAAATGGCGAAGCCGAGCCGCTCGCCGAGCATGTCCATGGGGATCTGCAATTCGATCTCGTAGCCGCCTTCGACTTCGTACCACTGGCCGCTGATGCGCTCCTCGTAGACTGGCTCGCTGTAATCGGCATTCACCCGGAAGGGATACAGGAACTCGGGCTCGTGGGGCGCGATGACGATGCGGTCCACGTCGCGACCGTCCGCGGTGAGCATGGAGATTTGCAAAAAGTCGCTGCGGATGACGCTGAGCGACTCCCGGGAGCGGTAAACGATGCTGTCGTCGCGCACCTTGAAATAGGCGTAGAGCGAGCCATTGTGCTCGCCCACCATGCTGCGGAAGGACAGCGATTCGTCGTTGGCGTAGACGCGCGCCGGGTTCAGCGGCGTGCGCAAATAGTCCGCCACGCCGTAGGCCAGCTCGTATTGCTGGTACACGCCCCAGTCCACCAGCGAACCGTCGTTGAGGGACAGCGGCGAATACACCGGATAGATGTACAGGTCGCCGGTCTGGGCGGCGCGGCCGAATGTGCCTTCGTCGAAAAGTTCGGGCCGGTCATTGAGCGCCGTGGCCAGGGCCCGGGCCTCGCCGAGCACGGTGAGTTCCTGGCCGCTGCGGAGGTATTCGTCCATGGCCAGAATGTACTGGTACACCAGCACCGGGATGAGCAGCAGCAGGCTGGAGAGGAATATCAGCCGGGAGCGGATGCTGAACAGGTTATTGAACAGCTTCATGGCGTCGGGATGGCCGCCGGGTCAGGCGGAGTTCCAGCGATAGCCGATTCCGTACACGGTCTCGATGCAGTTGAAGTCGGGATCGAAATTCGTGAACTTCTTGCGGATTCGCTTGATGTGGGATGTGATGGTGCTGCCGTCGACAAAAATCTTCGACTCCTGCATCAGGGACTGGCGGCTTTTCACATGGCCCGGGAACTTCGCCAGCGCGTGCACCATCCAGAATTCCGTGACGGTCAGGTCCACCGCCTGCCCCGACCATTGCACCGCGAGCCGCCCGATATCGAGGGTGAGCTTGTCGCGCTGGAGCAGGTTTTCCGGCGATGCGGGCTGGTCGAGAATGTCCTGCCGCCGGAACAGCGCGGCGATGCGGGCGGTGAGATGGGGCAGGCTGATGTCCTTGGTCAGGTAATCGTCGGCGCCCATGCGCAAGCCGCTCACGGTGTCGAAATCGTTGTCCCGCGCGGTGAGGAAAATGATGGGCAGGGTGTTCGACATCGACCGCAACTCCTGGCACAGGGTGAAGCCGCCATCGATCTCGTCCTCAAGGCCGATATCGATGATCGCCAGATTCGGCAGCCGCATGCCAAAAGCGCCCATGGCGTCCTGGCGATTGGCGTAGGTCTGCACGTCGTAGCCCTGGCGGCGCAACACATCCGCATAGTTCTCGCGGATGGCCGCCTCGTCTTCGACTATTGCGATTCGTCTGCTCACGGTATCGGTATCTGCCTGACTGCCGCCCATGCGCCGCCGCCGGGTTGGGCCTCACTATAACGCACAGCCCCGCAGGGCCGGGAAACAATCCCGGCGACCGGAGCCATTGCCATCATTCTGCCATATTTAATCAGCACATGGGCCGAATCCATGCCTTGCGCGGCAAGAAAGCTGCTGTTAAATGGAAGCCGTTCGAATTGGCGCCGCCGGATTGGGAGATGCAAATGAAAGACATTCGACTCGTCATCGGGGACAAGAATTACTCTTCCTGGTCGCTTTGTCCCTGGCTTCTGCTGAAGATGTTCGACATCGAGTTCGAAGAGATTCAGATCGCCCTCTATCAGGACAACACGGCGGAGAAACTCGGCCCCTACTCCCCCTCGCTCAAGGTGCCGGTGCTATTGCACCGGGAAATCACCGTCTGGGACTCCCTGGCGATTTGCGAATACATCAACGAGGAGCTGGTCAAGGGCGGCGCCTGGCCATCCAATCCCCGCCGCCGGGCGAGCGCTCGCTCGGTCAGCAATGAAATCCACTCCGAATTCCCGGCGCTGAAGAAGCACTGGCCCATGAACTGCAAGGCCTCGATGAAACTGTCGCTTTCCGAGCAGCTATTCAATGAGGTGGCGCGCATCGACGCCATCTGGAACTGCTGCCGGCACAAGTTCGGCGAAAACGGCGACTACCTCTTCGGCCGCTTCTCCATCGCCGACTGCCTGTTCGCACCCACTGCGGTGATCTTCAACAGCTATCAGCCTGAGTTGAGCCAACCCGCCCGGGAGTACCTGGAAACCCTGCTCGACAATCCCTTCGTGCAGAAGTGGATGGCCCAGGGCCGCGGTGAAATCGAGCGCCTGCCGGTATCCTGGGCTCACGCAAGCTAGGAGCCTGCGCCGACCGGGATCCTGCATTCTGATGGACTGTGCCTGCCATCCCTGGCGCAAATCCTCGACTTCGAATCACCCCAGACTTGCCATCCATGGTAAGTCTTGCGGCCCTCGAAAAGCTTCGCTTTTCGTCGGCTGCGCCGACTGGGCCTCACCAACCAACTGCCTGACCGTCTTTTCGGTGGTCGGAGCCGGCTCGGTAGACGCCGTTTACCGGGAGGTCTTCGTCGATGCTTTGCTGGTTGAACAATGGCGGCGTGAGTTCCGGTTCCCGGGTAAACAGGATGCCCTGATAGCCGCCCACGGCGGCGCCGTCGATGCCGCGCACCTCATGCCCCCGTGCCCGCAGCGCGGGCCCCACGAGATCGAACAGGTTATGCTCCAGCGACAGCACATTGCTGTTCTGGTTGTGTGTGAAGCGCGCCGCGTCCGTGGTCATCTGGATATTCATGCCGTGGTCGATGACGTTCACCATGTGCTGGGCGTGGGTTTCCGGCTGCACCGAACCGCCCATGTTGCCAAAGGTCATCAGGGGCTCGCCGTCCCGGGACACGAAACCGGCGATGATCGAATGAAACGGCCGCTTTCTCGGCGCCACGACGTTGGGATGATCCTCATCGAGCGTAAAGGCCACGCCGCGGTTGTGCAGGATCATGCCGTAGGGTGGAATCGTGACTCCGCTGCCATACACCGAAAAAATGCTGTGGATCAGGGACACCATATTGCCCCAGCGGTCGGCGGTGGTGAGGTAGACGGTGCCGCCGTCGAGACCGCCGGTTACCGCAGGTTCGGCGGCCCGGTTCATGTCGATGCGCTCGCAGAGCGACAGGGCGTAGGTCTTGGACAGCAACTGGTTCAGCGGCGGCGGATTGAACAGCGGGTCGGCATTGTAGGCCTGCAGGTCGGAATAGGCGAGCTTCTTGGCTTCCACCAGGAAATGCCAGTAGTCCGGGCTCGAAGGGCCAAGGGTGGCCAGATTCAGGCCAAGCGCCGGCGCGCACATTTCCAGGATATTGAGCATTTCCAGCGCCGCCCAGCCCTGGCCCGGGGGCGGCAACTGATGTACTTCGTAGCCGTGGTAGCTGGTGGAAATCGGCTCGACCCATTCCGGCTCGAATTCCGCCAGATCGGCATGGGTCATTACGCCGCCTTCGGCCTGCACCTTGGCGACAATGGCGTCGGCGATGACGCCCCGATAGAAGGCGTTGCCGCCTTCGTCCTGCAATAGCCGCAGGGCGTCCGCGAGCCCCGGATTGCGGATGATGGAATACAGTGGAGGCGCTTCCCCGCCTTCAAGGAACACCCGGGCCGAATCGGCGTCTTCCCGCAGCTTGTCGCGCTGGCGGGTGAGGTCGATATGCCGCCGCTCGGCCTGCCCCCAGCCTTCCTCGGCGATGCGCGCGGCGCGCTCCAGGGTCTGGCGGAAATCCATGCTGCCGAAGCGCGCAAGCAGGGCGTCGTAGCCCGCCACGGCTCCCGGCACGGTGGCGGCATTGACGCCGCGCCCCGGCACCCTTTCGAGCCCGAGCTCTTCGGTAAAGAACTCCGGCGTCCAGCCCGCGGGCGCCCAGCCGGCGGAATTGAGCGCATACAGGCGCCGGTCCGCCGCGCTCCAGACCAGGGCGAAAAGGTCGCCTGCGAGCCCGGTATCGTTCTGGGAAGTGACGTCAAGCACCGCCGCCGCCGCCACCGCGGCGTCAATGGCATTGCCTCCCTGTTGCAGGATCTCGAGCCCGGCCTGGGCCGCGAGCGGGTCGCTGGTGGCGACCATGCCGTGGCGGGCAATCACCTCGGAGCGGCCCTGGCCGGCAAAACCCTGGGCGCGGCTGCCGGGCACGGCGACTATGCCGGCGGCGGGATTGGGCCGTTCCGCGCTGGGCAGGCCAAAAGCGTTATCGGATTGGGACCAGGAAAGCGAAAAGCCCAGCGCGAAAAACGCGGGCAGCAACAGGCAGAGGATTCTCTTCATCACTGCATGCGTCCTTCACTGAATGCGAAATCCCGAGGCTACCCCCTGCCGCCCGGATGCACAAGCAGCTATCGGAACTCCTGTCATTCCGCGCACAGTCGCAGAATCTCATCGGGAGGCCACTGCCGGAGATTCTGCGACAAAATGGCAGGATTGCCATTTTGGATGTCGCACAGCGACGCCCCGCAGGAGTGAGGGGCATGGATGCCCCGAATCACTAAGCTTCGCTCCTTCCATCCGGAGCGCGTCAGGCTTTCATCCCTGAACTGAATCGACCGTTACCGGATCGCCGATTCAGTCTCACGTGTATCTGAACCTACACACAGGACCGCTCCCGAAGGGCGCGGCCCCCGCGGCGCATGGTCGCGTTGCGTTCCTTGGCAATGGGGCGGGCCATTACCTGCGGACCGCGCCTGACCACACACCGCGGGGGCCACCTTGAAATGCGGCGAACTTATGGGACAGCACACTAGTGTATCGTAATTTCATGAATCAATTTGGTTGCGCCAGCTTCCCCTTTTTGCCATAATGCCGCGTCTTTCGTGGGATACTCAAATGCTTAAAAATCTGCATATCGAGAATTTCAAAGCTTGGCGGGAAGTAAAATTAGAGTTAGCGCCAGTGACTGGATTCTTCGGGACTAACAGTTCCGGTAAAAGTAGCTTGATTCAATTCCTGTTGATGCTAAAACAAACCAAGAATGCGACTGATCGAAGGATAGTGCTCGATTTCGGCAGTGATTCAGGGCTTGTGAACCTTGGCACATACAAAGATGTAATCCATGATCAAGATGCCAACAGTTTCATGTGTTGGTCGTTTGAGTGGTCGTTACCAGAGCTATTGAGGATTCGCAAGCCAGGAGGGAAAAAGGATGAAGTTTTGTTTAGAGGAGATTCCTTGGAATCAGGTTGCTTAATAGGGGGGTTGCCTCACAGCCTTCTGTTCCCTTACGAACTATTTTATAAGTTCGATGATACGAAGTTTCGCCTAAAGCACATTAATGAAAGTGTCGGCAACAAATTTGAATTAGCCGCAGAAGGGTCAAATTTTGAGTTTAAAAGAAATAGAGGTAGGGCATGGAAACTCCCATCCCCAATCAAGACCCACTTGTTTCCTGATGAAATGAGGTATTTTTTCCAAAACGCAGACTTCCTGGGCGAATTTGAATTTGCTTATGAGGAATTCATGGATTCGATTTACTATCTCGGGCCATTACGTGAACATCCACAAAGAGAATATCAATGGACGGGAACAGCTCGTTCCGATGTAGGAAAACGAGGTGAATTCGCTATAGATGCAATTCTTGCCGCAACCAGAGATGAGGAGAAAAGAAGTCTGGGATTCAGAAAAAGGAGAATGGATTTTCAAAAAATGATTGCCTACTGGTTATTGCAATTAGGTTTGGTCGGAGATTTCCAAATTGAAGAAATTAAGGAAGGGTCGAACCTGTATCGAGCTTTGGTGAAGATGCCTGGCTCGAACGTGGGGGTAACATTGACAGACGTTGGGTTCGGCGTATCTCAGATCCTGCCAGTTCTGGTGCTTCTTTACTACGTACCTGAGGGATCTACCGTACTGATGGAGCAACCGGAGATTCATCTTCATCCGGCAGTGCAAAGTGGTTTGGCGGACCTTATGTTGAATGTTGCTGAGGCACGTAATCTTCAGATTATCGTGGAAAGTCATAGTGAACATCTTTTGAGACGGTTTCAACGTCGAGTGGCCGAAGGAGATACTTCATCCGAGAAAATAAAGCTGTACTTTGTTTCCGCGAAAAATGGTGTGGCAAAGGCTAATGACCTTAATCTCAATGAGTGGGGGGAGATTAAAAATTGGCCTATCAATTTTTTTGGAGATGAAATGGGAGAGATCGCGGCGATAGCAGAGTCTTCCATCAGCAGGAAACTGGAGAGTTCTTGATGACCGATTTTGTGATAGACACGAACGTCGCGGTTGTAGCAAATGGCAAGAACACTCATACTGATAAGCAATGCCATTTGAAATGCATAAGAAAGCTAAATGCTGTAGTGGATCAAGATGTAATTGTAATTGATGATGCCGGCTTAATCTTGAATGAGTATAAGGGTTACCTTAGTTTCTCAGGCTCACCCGGCGTAGGAGATAAGTTCTTCAAACACATCGTAGACAATCAGTGGCAGAAAAAAGTAAAGAGAGTAACCATAACTGAATCTTCTGACCCCACTAGAGGTTTCAAAGTGTTGCCGAGCAACACTTTTGATCTTTCTGACAGGAAATTTCTGGCTGTCGCAGTTGTTTCCGGCGCAACAGTAATTAACGCAATTGACAGTGATTGGACGAAAAACAAAATGCTCATGTCCCAAGTAGGAGTGAGAGTCGAGGAACTCTGCCCTCAGGTCATCAAACGTAAATTGCTCAGAGACGAAAATTGACTGCGAACGTGGAACTGCATTGACTCTAAAATACCCAAAAACGCTCTCATGGCCCTGGTCGCCCGGTATCGGTCGACAGAGCAGGGTTCATCAGGAACCACTTCGCTTTGTAGGTTCCCCCGTAGTCGTGACAGAGAAATTGGACGGTGGTAATACTCTGCTCCATAAGGGCAAGGTCTACGCCCGAAGCGTATCGGCCCCGAGCGAGGCGAAATGGTTTGCTATGGTCAAAAAGCACCATGCCTGGAAAGTAACCGAGCCCGATGTCTATCTGTATGGCGAGGACATCTACGGCGTCCATAGCATCGCTTACGGTCCAGTACCCGAGGACAGGACGTTTTACGCTTTTGCAATTTGCGATGCCACCGGCGCGTTCGCGCCTTTTTCCGAGGTGGAGACGTATGCACAGAGGCGCAATATACCGATGGTGCCGGTATTGTTCCGGGGTACTTTCAGTTCGATCAAAGAGCTTCGGGCATTCATGGACAATGCGCACGGCGAGAGTTCGGTGCTGGGTGGCGAACGCGAGGGAGTCGTGATTCGATTGGCCTGCGGATTCTCAACGTCGGATTTCCAGCATAGCGTTTGCAAGAGCGTTCGCACCGGACATGTGCGCTGCGATGAGCACTGGAGCAGAAACTGGCAGCCTTGTCCAATTTCTCCCAAGGAGCCTGCGCCGTAGGAATTCGCGAAAGCGAAAATTCGCTATCGCCGCGCCCCCGGCCGGTCGATTGAGGCGAATATTGGTGGATATGCAACGAAATCGAGCGGCCGGGGGCGTGGATGAGAGCGGATTTGCAGCCGTGAATTCCTATGGCGCAGGCTCCAAGCCCGCGAAAATCTGAATGGCGTGGGAATTCACCCAATCGCGGCAACTCGCATACGCAGCCTGATTCGCTCACTCACTCATCACCGCCGCCAGTTTCTCCTCGGTGCGCCAGTTACCGCCTTGCAGGCGGGAGACGTAGACGATGGCGATGGCGAAGACCAGGAGGGTGAAGACGATCCAGGATATTTCGGCGCTCAATTGCCAGACCAGGATGATGAAGTACTGGATCACGAGCATGGCCCAGTGCAGGGCGGTGGAGGCGAACATCAGCCAGCGGGTGTCGCCGGCGCCGCGCAGCACGCCGCCGGCCACGAGGCAGGTGGCGTCGGCCATGGTGTAGCAGGACAGTCCGATCATCATGAAACCCGCCAGGGCGCGGATTTCGGCGAAGTCTCCGCCGGGTGGCGCGAACAGTTCCACCAGCGGGAAACGGAACAGCACGTAGACGATGGCCAGGGTCGCCGAATAGCATAGTCCGAGGGCGAATCCCGCGCGGATGACCTGGTTGGTCTGTTCCATGTCGCCGGCGCCGACGAAGCGCCCGATCATGCTGATGACGGCGATGTTGAGACCGATCATGGGCACGAAGGAGAGAATGTCCCAGTTGAAGACGATGGCCGCCGAAGCGCCCGCGGCCACGCCATAGGACTGGAACATCAGCAGGAACAGGTTGAAGGCCGCCACATTGAGAAACAGTTCCACCGCCGAGGGCAGACCGAGGCGCAGGTAGCGGCGGGTGATGCCCGCATCGAAGCGGAACGAGCGCCTCACCCGGAAGCGCGCGCGATGCTCCCGGTGAAAATAGAAGCAGGCGAACAGGCCCAGGGAAAACAGCGTCGCCAGATTGGTGCTGATTGCGGCCCCGGCGATGCCCATGGCGGGCAGGCCGAGATGACCGAAGATCATGACGTAGGCCAGCGGCACATTGAGCAGCAGGCCGCCGATGTCGCAGATCATCACCACCCGGGTGCGGCCGATGCCGGCGAAGTAGGAAGAAAAGCAGGTCTTCGCCAGGGGCAGGATCACTCCGGCCATGAGGATCAGGTAGTAGACGCGCTCCAGCTCCACGAGTTGCGGGTCGTGGTCGAGCAGGTTGAACAGCTCCAGCACGAATACCGTGATCAGCGCCAGGGGAAGCAGGCTGGCCACGGACATGATCAGGCCCTGGGTGACGACCTTGCTGCATTTGTGCAGCTCGCCGGCGCCGAAATACTGTGCCGCCAGGGCATTGCTATAGGAAAACAGCCCCGTGAAAAAGCAGAACGAGAAAAACGCCCCCACGCCGCCGCCGAGCCCGGCGGCCATATGGGTGGAGCTGACCTGGGAGAGGAAATAGCGGTCGGTGAAAATCATCAGGGCGAAGGTGCCCTGGGACACCACCATCGGTATGGCGATGCGGACCATTTCCCGGAACGTATCCCGGTCGAGATGGAAAAGCCTTGCTTGCATGTTGGTTACTACGATGCGCCATTACTTGTGCCGGCGTCCGGATCTCGGGCGGCGGCGGCGGTTTGTTGCTGTTCCGGCCCGGTTCAGGCCGGCTTGAGCATCGGCTGGCGGCGGCGATAGGTCAGGCTGCGCCAGAGCCACTCACAGGGGCCGAATCGGTAGCGACCCAGCCAGTACACGCTGAACAGCGCCTGAAAGATCCACACACCCAGCACGAACAGGTACATCTGCCAGCGGTCCCACAGTGCGAACTGGCCGAGGCCGAAGCCGAGAAAAACCAGATTGCACAGCACCGTCTGCATCAGGTAGTTGGTGAGCGCCATCCGGCCAATTCGCGCCAGCACCGATTGCGCTCTCCTGAGCAGTCCCGCCCGGCAGACGCTCATCACCAGGCCGATGTAGCCCACCGCCAGGGCGAGCCGGCCCAGGTCATAACTCGGCCGGTTGAGCGACTGCCACTGGATATCGTACCCGCTGCCGACGAAGGTCATGGTTTCCCAAGCGTTCAGCGGCAGGCCGACGCCGAAACCCGCGAGCATCAGCAGCAGGTAGAACCGCAGGCTGCGCGAGGCGTCGAAAACGCCCCACTTCATGAAAGCCATGCCGATGAGCATCATGCTGAGCGCGTCCCAGAACAGGATGATGAGCAATCCCGCGGTTTGCAGGAAGATCGTCAGGCCGGCGCTGTAAGCGAAATTGTCCGCGTATCCCTGGCTTCTGGTTTCGATCTCCGCGGCCTGGGCCGCTTCGGTCATGCCCTGGCTTTCCAGCATCGCCTCCCAGGCGGCAATGACTTCCTGCTGCTCTCCGGTAAGTTCGGCGCCGGGGCCAAGGGCTTCGATTTCCGCCGCGGCGTCGCCGAGCTGCCCGAGGGACAGATGCAGGCCCGTGTGCCCCAGGGTCGTGATGAGCAACACGGCGAACGCCCATCCCAGCAGGGCCCGGCTGCCCAGATTGCGGAACAGATACAGCAGCAGCCCCACCATGCCATAGGTGAAAAGGATATCCCCCGGCCACAGCAGCACGTAGGCGTTGACCATGCCGAACACGATCAGCCAGCCGGTGCGCCGGTAGTACAGCGAGCGCACTTCCGCCGGGTCGGCGCCGGGCTTGTTCATGAAAATCAGCAATCCGGCCCCGAACAGCATGGAAAACACCGCCCGCATGCCGCCTTCGACGAATATCTCGGCGCCGGTGAACAGGGCGAAATCGACGCCGGACACGGCGCCGTCCACCTGCGGGTCGGCTATGGCGCCAAAGGGCTGGGCGAAGGCCAGAATATTGATGATCAGGATGCCGAGCAGGACGAGTCCGCGCAGGGTATCGATCGACCGGATTCTGGCCTTGCCGCTGACCGGGGCCTGGATCTGTGTGCTGGTTTCCGACATGGCGCGCAGCATAAGGCCCGGGCGCGGCAAATTCAATCGAAAATTCGCTAATTTCGTGATGAATTCCACGGCATCGTGTGCGTCAAGTCACATCTTGCCGATATTTCGCCGCGGCCAGGGGTTTGCGGCCGGCATTCTCCACCCCGCTTCGGCTGGCGGCTCCACTTTTTTCGCTCGAAACCATGCGCTTTCACGGCTTTTCGCCTATACCTTCCGTACCGGAACGGATCGGCGCAGGCTCCTGGAAAACGGTTTTCCGTGGCCGATTCGTTCCCATTTCCGTAATTTCGTGATATAGAAGGAGTCGAGATGAAAGCTGAGGAAATCATCCCCGTAGCCCGCAGGCTGGAGTTGACCGGTATGGCCCGATCCCAGGCCGAAACAGTAGTGTGCATCGTTCAGGAAGCTGTCTCCGAGCTTGCCACCAAGGCTGATCTCGCGGCATCGGAGAGGCGGCTCCGTGAGGACATGAAAAGCATGGAAAGTTCGATACGTGAGGACATGAAAAGCCTGGAAAGTTCGATACGTGACGATATGGAAAACCTGAAGGAGTCTTTGCGCAAGGAAATGAAGGACCTGGACAAATCGATCAGATCGTCAGTGAAGTCCGATATGGCGAAAATGGAGACCAGGCTGTTCTGGAAACTTTCCGGGGCGATACTCGCGATGTGTACTTTCATGAGCACTTTCATTTTTGCGGTATTGAGATTTGTCCCTCTTTCGTGAAACTGTATCGGGCACCCAGTTATTGACCTGCCCAAGTCAGGACGCTATGTTTCCTTACAGAATCAAGTACATACGTAACAGAACAGGAAATTGGGATTGTCCCGCCAACTTTTGGCGAATTCCGCCAATTCAATTTGGGAACATTTTAGGCAGTATCGATAAATGTAGAATTATCAACCACTTGCAAAATTGGCACGGTTCCTGCTCCAGTTTGCTTATCCATTCTTGGAGAACACCCATGAGAACCGTTCGAAGAATCAGCCTTACTTCATTGCTGGTGCAAACCCTGTTGCTGCTGGCCATCGCCGCCTGCGCCATAATCGGCGTTGCCGGACTACTGCTGCCGCTCATCCCCGGCCTGCTCTTCCTCGCTGTCGCCGCAATCCTGCTGCGCCAGTTCCAGCGCCGCCAGTTTCGCATATAGGCGCGGCCCGGCGCCGCCGCGACCGATTCCGTCATTCTGCGCGCAGAATGACGGAAGGTCCACTGCAAAAGATTCCGCGACAGCGCGCGGAATGACGAGGGGGGATTGTCATTCCGGCTGCGGTTTTGCTACCTTTCCCGGCATATCCACTGCCATGGGAAGTTCCCATCATGCGCGAGCTGCCGATTTTCCGACCTGCGCATCATCGACTATGTGCAGGCGTACTACAATGATCTCCACGCCGAGGTGATGCGGCTCAAGGGCTAAGGAAGCTCTGATCAAGTCAGAGCTTCCCTGCGGCACATGGAAGTGCCGCCGAATTCGATGGCGTAAGCCATTGAATTCGGGAGCAAAACAAAACCACGCTTTTGTTTTGCGATAATGAAAAACTCCACGGATGGAGTT
>JAJDVS010000014.1 GCA_022825945.1 Pseudomonadales bacterium | reverse complement strand
GGAAGCTCTGATCAAGTCAGAGCTTCCCTGCGGCACATGGAAGTGCCGCCGAATTCGATGGCGTAAGCCATTGAATTCGGGAGCAAAACAAAACCACGCTTTTGTTTTGCGATAATGAAAAACTCCACGGATGGAGTTTTTCAGAGAATACCAAGAGTGATTCAACAGCGCAGACTTCCGGGCCGCGCTCTCACCCGCAGGTATTTTTTCGAATCTTTCGAAGGTCTGCTCCCGCCCGGGTGACAGGGTGCGGCGCATTTTCTATAATTGCCTGCCAATCGTTCCCGGGCGGCAGTTTGCCCCGGTCCGGAAAATCCGGCGCGGTCCAGGTTGATGACGAGGCTGATGACGAAGCCTGATCATTCAATGCTTTCGGCCCGAAGCCGATAACTACAGCGATTACCAGCGCCCTGGCGGTTCGGGCTTTCCCGCGCCGGACCAGGGCTTTTTATGACAAAAAGACCGCGGAAGCCATGAAACCACTGCCAGAACCTGACTCGACCCACGCCGCCGACCCACTGCGAAACCTGTTTGCCAAACCCCTCGCTGAACGAATCTTGCCGAGCGCCAGACGCTGGTGTTTCCGGAGAATCGCCGCTCGCTCCAGCGCGCCGCTGCTGGCCCTGTTCATTGCCGCAGGCGCCACAGCCCAGGAAGATCGGTCTGGCGGGGAACCTGTGATCAGTATTGTGGGCGCCGGGGAAATCACCGAAGGCGGCGATGCGGTTTTCCGGGTCAGCGCCAATCCGCCGCCGGCTTCCGGGAGCAGAATCCTGGCCAATGTCAGTTTCTCCCAGGACGGCGATTTCGCCGGCCCCGGCCAGACCGGGTCGCGGACGGTCAGTATCAATTCCAGTGGATCAAACTCGGTTGTGGTGGCCACCATCGACGACGACATCAAGGAAGGCCATGGCCTGATCTCCGGCAGGATTACCGCCGGTAATGGCTATTCCATATCGGAAGATGCCGGGGTGGCGCGAATCGACGTGCTGGACAACGATACGGCGCCGCCCAGGCCAGTGGTCAGCATCGTCGCGGGACGTCCCATTACCGAGGGCGAGGAAGCGAGTTTCGTGATTACCGCCACGCCGCCGCCCATCCGGGAAGAACTGCGGGTGAATCTGATCGTTTCCCAGCGGGGCGACTTCGCCGCGGAAGGGCAGCGGGGCGGCCACACCCTGCGAATCGGCGAAGAGGGCGAGGCGGTCCTGCGCATCCCCACCGTGGATGACGAAACGGACGAACCCGAAGGCCGGATCATCGCCAATATCAGCATTGGCCGCGGCTACGATCAGGACGGAGACTACAATACTGCCCAGGTCCGGGTATTCGACAACGACGACCCGCCTCCCGCCGAACCAGACATCTCCGGTACGGTCTACGCCGACCATGACGCCAATGGCGAACGAGGCCAGGGAGAACCCGGGCATGCCGGCTGGACGGTGGAGTTGCTCGACGTCAATGGCGCGGTTCTCGCCAGCACCCAGAGCAACGACCAGGGTGTCTGGCAGTTTGTCAAGCCCGTCGCGGACGCTGCGGCAATCCAGGCGCGGCATCCGGATACCGGCATGACCTGGTCCTGGCGCGCCATCGAGTTGCAGGACAACGCCATCGCCAACTTCGACTTGCCCATCGCCCTGGGCGGCGTGGTGTATGACAGCATCGCCAGAACGCCGATTCCCGGTGTGCGTCTGCGCCTGGTCGATTCCCGGGGCGCTGCACTGGCCGGCCAGTGCCTGTTGCCAGGACAGCAGGAGCAGATGGTTGGGACTGACGGCGCCTACCGCTTCGATCTCCAGCCCGGCGCCGATGGGGATTGCTCCGCGGGCGCCAGCGACTACCGCATCGAAATCGCCGAAAGCCCCGCGGGATGGCTTTCCGGCGATTCTCTGCTGTTGCCCTCCGAGCCGGCCGCACTCGATGTTGCCGCCTGCGCCGCCGGCCGTGGCGCCTGCGTGGTCCAGGTCCAACCCGGCGCGCCCATGGATGGCGGCGACGCAAGCTGGTACCGCCGCCTGACCCTGGCGGAAGGGGCAACGACAGCATTTCATAATCATATTCCGCTGGATCCGGTGGACAGCCCGGCATACGGCGGCCTGATCAGCGTCAGCAAGGATGCGGTGACCCGTTTCGCCTCGGTGGGCGAGCCGGTGGGTTACGAAATCCGCCTTGCCAACACCAGCCAGATCACCCTGCGGGGCATCGAACTGCGCGACAATCTGCCCAATGAATTCAATTTCATCGCCGACAGCGCCAGCCTGCAGGAAATCGTCGATTCGCCCCGGGGACAGGCCGTGACCAACCCGTTCACCCTGGACAACGGCCCGGCCTATCCTATTCCGACCAGCGGCAATGACCCGGTAATCTTCGGCCCCTTCGACCTTGCCGCGGAAAGCAGCGTGGTCATCCGCTACCTCGCCCGGCCGGGCGCCCGGGCGCGGCAGGGCGTCTATACCAATACCGTCACGCCCCTGGCGGGTTCCCGCGTGGTCGGCAATGTGGCGGAAGCCAGCGTGAACATTTCCAGCGATCCGCTTTTCGAGCAGACCTCGGTGCTTGGCCAGGTGTTCATGGACCGCAATGGCAACGGCCAGCGCGACGCCGATGAACCGGGCGTTCCCGGCGTCCGTCTGGCGACCGTGGACGGCCTGCTGATCGAAACCGACCAGAACGGCCGCTACCACGTGGCGGCGGTGGAAGTCGAGAACGCCGGGCGAGGGAGCAATTTCATCCTCAAGCTCGACCCTGCAACCCTGCCCGCCGGCGCCCGGGTCATCGGGGAAAACCCCAGGGTATTGCGCGTTACCCAATCGCTGATGTCGCGCATGGATTTCGCCGTGCGGTTCGACGCCAGCCACACCCGGGAATTGTATGAGGAAGCCCCGGCAAGAGCCGTGGTGGAGCGCACCCTGACCCGCTACAACACCGACCGGCTGCTGCCGGTGCGCTTTGAGTCCGGCGTGGCGGAAATTCCCCGGGAGTACGTCGATCAATTACAGGAACTGCTTGATGAATATGAGGACCGGGACAATCTCCGGGTCCGCTTCGTCGGCCATACCGACGATGTGCCGCTCAGCGTGCGAATCCAGCCCACCTTCGGCGACAACCAGGGGCTGTCCGAAGCCCGGGCCGCGGAAGTGGCGGAGTTTTTCGGCGAACAGCTTTCCCTTGACCCCGCCACCGTGGAAATCGAGGGTCGCGCCTTCCGCCAGCCGGTGGCCAGCAATCTCACCGAAGCCGGCAGGGCCCTGAACCGCAGGGTGGAAATCGAAGTGGTTTTCGATGAGGAAATCACCGAAACCTCGGCGGAATTCGAGCCGGAAGACCTGGACAACATCCCCGACGAGCCGGAGACCGAAATCAGCTACGACTCCATGACCGATGTGGTGGAGCCTGTGCGATTCGCTCCCGACAATGTGGCCTTGAGCGACGAGCAGCGCGAGGCGCTGGAAAACAGCCTCGCGCCATATACCGAACTCGATGTGGAGTCGGTGCTGCTCCGCGGCGTCTCTTATGTGGCTCCCGGCGGCGGCGATGCGGCCGAGGCGGCGGCTCTCGAACAGGCCCGCCGGCGCGCCGAAAACGTGGCCGGGGCAGTCGTTGAGGAACTCGGCGTTTCCGTTGACCGGATTACGGTAGAGGCAAGCACCACCACGGAACTGCTTGCCGCCGACACCACCGAATTCGGCCAGACCGTCAACCGCAGGGTCGAAATCGAAGTCGGCTATCGCAGTATTGCGGAAATGGTGAGCAGCAGGACGATTGTGCTGCAAGCTGCCCAGATGGCTGAAACGACTTTCGTGGAAGGCGCGGGCCGCGTGTGGATGACCGAAGACGCTTTCAGCCGCCGGCCCCAGCTTGCCGTACTCGCCCTGCAGCCGGTTCGCATCGACGATGACGGCCGCATGGCGGTGCCGGCGACTTTCGCCGCCCACGGCAATTATCAGGGCGTGGCCGAGAATTACCGGCTTGATTTCTACCGCGCGACCGACGTGGACCTGTCGCGTCCGATCGCCAGCGTGTCCGCCCGCGAACTTGCCTGGCCGGAGGCCTTCAGTCTGCTGAACCCGCAACTCGATCTCAAGGCCGGCGAGCAGCTCGCCTATGTGCTGCGAGTCTTCGACAGCAACGGCAATCAGGACCGCACCACGGCCCAACTCGTCGACGTGGTGGCCGATGGCGCCGCCGCTCCCGCCATCGCCCCGGAAACCGTCATCGGCATGTCGATTCTCGATGACAGCCAGATCAACCTGTCCGGCAGCAAACTGCGCATTCATGGCGCCGAATTCGCGCCCGGAGAGAGACTGACGGTGGCCGGCGCCGATGTGCGGGCCGACGCCGGGGGCAAGTTCGTCAGCGAGCTGTTCCTGCCTTCGGGCAGCGCCGAGATTGCGGTCAGCGGAGGCGGGGAAGGCAGCCGCTGGCGGGAAGTGCTGCGCCCGGAAATCGACGAGGACTACCGTTTCATCGTGGGCCTTGCCAGCCTCACCCTGGGCCAGGACAGCTTTGGCGGCGCATTCGAGGCGCTCAGCGACGCCGACGGGTTCGATGAGTCGGTATGGCTCGATGGTCGCCTGGCTTTCTACGCCAAGGCCAAGATTCAGGGCAAGTACCTGCTTACCGCCCAGATGGACAGCACCGAGGACGATCTCGACAATCTGGGCGACAACCTGCGCCGCCGGGACGCCCGCCGCATGTTCCGCCAGCTTGACCCGGATCGCTACTATCCCGTTTATGGCGATGATTCCACCACGGTCAGCGATGTGGACACCCAGGGCGCACTCTATGTGCGGCTCGACTGGAACCG
The DNA here is from genome assembly GCA_022825945.1 of Pseudomonadales bacterium. Classification (GTDB taxonomy): domain Bacteria; phylum Pseudomonadota; class Gammaproteobacteria; order Pseudomonadales; family Pseudohongiellaceae; genus UBA9145. Next base: position 15,183 of record JAJDVS010000014.1, on the reverse strand, counting down.
CAACCAGTTGCTCTGGGGTAATTTCAACACCGGCCTGACGGGAACCGAAAATCTGGCCTACAACCGCTCGCTGTACGGCGCCCGTGCCCGGCTGGAAAGCGATTCCCACACTTCCCTCGGCGACCCGCGCTACAGCGCCACGGCCTTTGCTTCGGAATCCGAATCCGCCGCCGCTCACGTGAGTTTCCGCGCCACCGGCGGCTCGGTGTACTACCTGCGGCACACCGATGTGGTGCAGGGCTCGGAAAAAGTCTGGATGGAAGTGCGCCAGCGCGACAGCCGCCAGGTCATCGAACGACGCGAGTATGTGGAAGGGCTCGACTACGAAATCGACGCCCTCCAGGGTCGCATCATCCTGAGCCGGCCGCTGCAGCCGGTGAGCAATGCCTACAACAGCGCGATTATCCGCCGCGGCCTCGACGGCGACCAGGTCTACCTGCTCGTGGATTACGAGTACATTCCGGTGGGTTTTTCCGGCGATAACCTGATTGCGGGGGCCCGGGGCAAGATCTGGATCAGCGAGAATTTCGGCATCGGCGCCACCGGCGTCAGCGACGACAGCACCGGCCAGGACTATCGGTTGCAGGGCGTGGACGTAAGCCTGAAGGCCAGCGAAGGCACCTACTTCAATGTGGAGTTGGCCAGCAGCAAGGCGGCTCAAGACGCCGCGGGTTTCGAGTCACTCGACGGCGGCCTGCGCTTCACGGGAATGGACTACGGCATGCCGGGAGAATTGACGGAAGGCGACGCGGTCTCGGTGGAAGGGCGGCTCGACATCGCCGAGGTCAGCGACATGTTCTCGGGCAATGTCAGGGCCTGGTGGAAGGACCGCGACGCGGGCTTTTCCTCGGGCAATATCTCCCGCAACCAGATTACCCGGGAGTCCGGCGCCGACGCCATTATCCGCGATGACACTGGCCTGCTCGTCCAGGCCAGTGTTTCCGAGCTGGAAAGCGCCAACAGCGACAGCACCAGCGTGGCCAGGGTACAGGGGGACATTACCCGGGGCCGGGTCAGCTTTGGCGGCGAACTGCGTTATGAAGACCTGGCCCGGGGTATGGGTCCGGTGCATTACTACGGTCAGCCCATGGAAAGCGTGGAAGGCGACGCCCTGCTCGTGGGCGCCAGGGTCGGCTATGCCCTGAACGACGATCAAACACTTTACGGCAAGCTGCAAACCGGCCTCGACGAAGGCGGCGACTACGTGGAGAACGACCGTATTGCCGCCGGCCTCGAAACCCGAATCAGCGATGCTCTCTCGGTGCTTGTGGAAGCCAGTGACGGCGACCTCGGCGGCGCGCTTTCCGGTGGAGTCAGCTATGCGCCGGTGCGGAACTTCTCTTTTGATCTGCTCAGCGGAGTAGGCGCCGGCGCGACCAGCGAGTTCGGCGGCAATTACCGGTTGGAAAGCGGCCACGAACTCTATGCCAGCTACATCTCCGACCCGGATCGCACTTTTGGCGACGGCGACATGCTCACCGTGGGCCAGCGCCGGGATTTCGGCAACCGCTTCGGCGTGTACACCGAGTCGCATTTTGGCGAAAACGACCGCTACGCCAATGTCAACCATTCCTTCGGCATCGACTACGCCACCGAAAGCGACTGGATTCTCAGCGGTGTGGTCACCACCGCCAATGCCGACCTGTTCACCAGCCCCCTGGAGCGTGAGGCGATTTCACTCGGCGCCTCGGTGGACCGGGAAGATTACCAGTTCAGCGCCAGAACCGAGTACCGCAATGACGAAGCCCCGGAATTCGCCATGGACCAGTACCTGCTGGCCTCAAGCTATTCCCGCGTCTTGAGCGAGAACAGCCGGGTGCTCAGCCGCCTGAATCTGTTGCGAACCGACGACGCCAGCTTCACCGGCGGAGATCCCGCCACCTTCACCGAGTTCGATATCGGCCACGCCTATCGCCCCGCCGCGCTGGAACGCTGGACCACCCTGACCCGCTACAGCTACCTGTACGATGCCGCGGGCGCGTATCAGGTGGGAGGCGGGCTCGACCAGCGCGTACATATTCTTTCCGCCGAAGCCTTGTACCAGCTCAATCCGCGCTGGGAAGTCGGCGGCAAGATCGCCTGGAAGAGCGGTGAAGCCCGGGCCGCGCTTGGCCTTGGTGAATGGCACGACTATGAGGTCAGCCTCGCTGTTGCGAGGGCGCGCTACAATCTCGCCGGCGAATGGGACCTGCTCGCCGAGTACCGGGTGCTTGAGGACCGCAGCGCAAGCAATACCCGCAACGGCGTCCTGTTGGGCGCCTACCGCAGCCTGAACGAAAACTTCCAGCTTGGCGGGGGCTACAACTTCACCGATTTCAGCGATGACTTGCGCGACGCCGAATACGACCAGCGCGGCTTCTTCATCGACATCGTGGGGAGTTTGTAATCATTCGCCGGTTCCGCGCAGGCCGGTTCCGCCGAATCCCGGCCGCTCGGCAAGGCTCGCGGGGGAAAAAGGCGCATCGCGAAACAGGCGGGGATAGTAGTAGTTTCGCAGGTCCGTGTGGAAGCTGCGCACCCGCTGTTCGTAGTCCAGCGATGCCGTCACATTGCTGCCGGCAATGGCTTGCAGGGCCCGCTCCGCGCTCGGCGGAGCGCAGGTCATGCAGCAGCAGGATCAGCAATAAAGGCGCAATTCGCGCCGATACCAGCACGGCTTCGCCGAACGATTCGGCGCAATCATCTGGCGGAGAGAGAGGGATTCGAACCCTCGATAGGGTTTAACCTATACGCCCTTAGCAGGGGCGCGCCTTCAGCCACTCGGCCATCTCTCCGCAGGGCGGCAAATGTTATCACAGCCTCCGGGAAACGAAGTTTCCCGTCGTGCGTTGGATTCACACCGGTTTGTGCTTCAGATCACTGTCTTCTTCTCCAGTGCGTCGATCTCGGCTTCGCGGTAGCCAAGTTCGGCAAGTTGCCGGGTGCAAAGTGGCGCCGCAATGACGTGTTCGAGCGACAGCAACGTAGTGCCGGTGAGTGGTGGAAAGTTCATGGCGCCAGGCGGGCTTCACCCTGGATGCAAGGCCTTTCCGAATCTTTCGTCACCCACAGTGGGATGCGCCCGTCAGCGTCGGGATTTCCGCCGCACAAGCGGAAAGTGTCGCTATCGAATACCGGCGCCAGGGCGCGAAAGGCGAATTCCCGCAATTCGCGCCCCGGATAGCGGCGGTGAAGTTCATCGAGCAGCAGGGTGGCGAGCAGGGGGCCGTGGACGAGCAGGCCGGGATAACCTTCCATATCGCGCGCGTAGTCCCGGTCGTAATGGATGCGATGGGCATTGAATGTGAGGGCGGAGTAGCGGAACAGCACAATGGCGTCCGCCTGGCATTCGCGGCTGAAATCCGGCTCGGGCAGTTGACCCGACGCCGCCTGTGTGCGGCCTTTCCCGCTGCCGCCAGGGTCCACTCCGGGGCGCGATTGGCGATAGACGATATCGTGTTTTTCGCTGAAGGCAAGCACGGCGGGGCTGCGGTATTCGTGGGCGACCCGCACGAAGGCGAGCTGGCCGCTGCGGCCCTGCTTGAATTCGATGTTCTCGATTCGGGAATGCCGGGTGACGGCTTCGCCGATGCGCAGGGGGTGATGAAAGCGGAAGCGGCTGCCGGCCCACATGCGCCGGGGCAGGTCGATAGGCGGCAGAAACCCGCCCTTGCGGGCATGGCCGTCCGCGGCGATCTCGCGCTGGGGGGTGCTTTCCAGGAAGTAGCACCAATGCCACAACGCCGGCAGCGGAGCGCCCGGCGCAACAGACGTTTCGAGGCGGTCGAGCAGGGCGGCGAGCCCGCGGGCCGGGTCGGGGCCGATGCTCTGGCTGCGGGACTCGGTCCTGCCGAGCCAGTCGTCAAATCGGGCGGCGGGTTCTGTCATAATGTCGGGTCAATTCATTGGCTGGTGGTAGTTCTCACTATGGTGCCGGGCGCGCTCCCATTCGTCATCCTGCGCGCAGTCGCGGAATCTCATTGGGAGGCCACTGCAAGAGATTCCGCGACTACGCTTCGCTTCGCGCAGAATGACAGAAGTGACCCTTGGCGCCAAAATGGAAAAGCCCAATAAGCCAGCCGGGGAAAATATCAGGAATCGCAGATGATGTCCGGCAAGTATTTCGAGCAGCTTGAAATCGGCATGGCATTTGCGCATCAGCCGCACCGCACCATCACCGAGGCGGACAATCTGCTGTTCTGCGCCATGACCCACAATCCCCAGCCCCTGCACATCGATGCCGAATTTGCGGCGGCAAGCCAGCACGGGCAGCGGATTGTCAACAGTCTGTTCACCCTCGGGCTGGTCATCGGTCTTTCGGTGGGCGACACCACCCTCGGCACGACGATCGGCAATCTGGGCATGGAGCAGGTGGAATTTCCCCATCCGGTCTTCATCGGCGACACGATTCGCGTGCAGACCACGATCACCGACCGGCGCGAATCCAGAACGAGGCCCGACCGGGGCATCGTCTGGTTTGAACATATAGGCCGCAACCAGCGGGGTGAAATCGTCTGCCAGTGCCTGCGCAAGGGAATGATGCTGCGAATGCCCGCTTCGGATGAAAGGGACTGAACCCATGCCGCGACCGCGGAGCATTCATTTTGTGCCGGGCGGAAACGAGCGCATGTTCGGCAAGGCGCTGGGTTTGCCTGCGGATGCGTTGATTCTGGACCTTGAAGATTCGGTGACGCCGGAAAACAAGGCTTCCGCGAGGAAGGCGGTTTATGACTGGCTGCGGGAAGGGAAATTCGGCGGCAGGCGGAAACTGGTGCGGATCAATCCGCTGGATTCCCCCTGGGGCGCCGAGGATATCGCCGCGGTGATCGCCGGCAAGCCCGATGGCCTGGTGGTGCCCAAGGCTTGTCGTCTGGCGGATGTGGAAGCCGTTGACAGTCTCGTGGCGAAAGAGGAAATCCGTACCGGAATGGAGATCGGCATGGTGAAGCTGCTGCTCATCGGCACCGAATCTCCGGCCTCGGTGTTTCATTTGCGGGAAATGGCGAACCATGGGCGGGTGGACGGCATGACCTGGGGTTCGGAAGATCTTTCCGCCGAACTCGGCGCCAGCGCCATCCGGGACGAAAACGGCGACTATCTGGATGTTTTCCGCATGGCGCGCTCGATGGCTCTATTGGCGGCTGCTGCCGCGGAAAAACAGCCGGTGGATACGATTTACGCCGATATCCGCGACCTGGAGGGCCTGACGGCGGATTGCCGGCGGGCGGCGGCCATGGGTTTTACCGGCAAGCTGACGATTCATCCGGACCAGATCGCAATCGTCAATGAAGCCTTCACCCCGGGCGACGCGGAAATCAGCGAGGCCAGGGAACTGCTTGCGGCCGCCGGGGAACACCGCGCCGCGGGCCGCATGGCATTTCGTTTCCGCGGACAGATGGTCGATGCGCCGCATCTGAAGCGAGCCCGGCGAATTCTGGCCCGGGCGGGCGAGGAAGTTTGATGGACTGCCTGGAAACCGACGAGCAACGCCTGATTCGCGAGGCCATCGCCAGGCTCTGCCGTGGCTTTCCCGATGAATACTGGGAAGAGCGTGACCGGCTCGGCGAGTTTCCCCGGGAGTTTTACGATAGCGTCGCCGCCGCCGGCTGGATCGGCACGGCGATTCCCGAGCGCTGGGGCGGCTCCGGGCGCGGCATTCGCGAAGCCGCCATACTGCTGGAGGAAATCGCCGCTTCCGGCGCCGCCATGAATGGCGCATCGCCGATTCACCTGTCGATGTTCGGCATCCATCCCCTGGTCAGGCACGGCTCCGACGCGATGCGGGAAAAATACCTGCCGGATGTCGCCAGCGGCGCATTGCAGGTGGCGTTTGGCGTCACCGAACCCGACGCGGGAACCGATACCACTTCCATCCGCACCTTCGCCCGCCGGGAGGGGGCGCACTATCTCGTGCGCGGGCGCAAGGTCTGGACCACCAAGGCCACCCATTGCCAGCGGGTGGTCCTGCTCGTCCGCACCACGCCCCGGGATCAGGTTCAGCGCCGCATCGACGGCATGACGCTGCTGTTCGCGGAATTGCAGCGGCCGGAAGTGAGCATTTCACCCATCCCCAAACTCGGCCGCAACGCGGTATCCACCTGCGAAGTCGTCTATGAGGATCTGCCCGTGGCGCTGTCCGACCGCATCGGCGAGGAGGGCAGGGGGTTTTACCATCTGCTCGATGGTCTCAACGCCGAGCGGATTCTCGTTGCCGCGGAAGCGATCGGCATCGGCAGGGCGGCATTGCGCCGGGCGGTGGACTACGCCAATGAGAGAGAGGTCTTCGGCCGGGCCATCGGCAAGAACCAGGGCATCGCCTTTCCCCTGGCCGAGGCCCGCACCCGGCTGGAAGCCGCGGCGCTGATGGTGGCGAAGGCCGCCTGGCTTCTCGATCACGATCATCCCTGCGGCAAGGAGGCGAACATGGCCAAATGGCTGGCGGCGGAAGCCGGTTTCAGCGCCGCCGACGTGGCGCTGCAAACCCACGGCGGCTACGGCTATGCCAGGGAGTACCACGTGGAGCGCTACTGGCGCGAGGCCAGGCTGATGAAACTTGCCCCCATCACCCAGGAAATGATCCTCAACTATGTCGCCGAGCACGTCCTCGGCCTGCCGCGCTCGTACTGATCTTCCTGACGCAAGACAAAAGCGTCGTTTTGATGTGCCGCTGGACAGATCCGACGCGGCGGGAACCTGTCTAAAGCAGAAGCATGGCCTGGTCCGAAGTGATGAAATCGAGCCCCAGTCCTTCAGCCACGGCTTCATGGGTAATATGGCCGCGGCAAATGTTGAGTCCCCGCCGCAGATGGATGTTCTCGCGCAGCGCCCGGCGCACGCCTTTCCCGGCGAGTTCGCGGATATGGGGCAGGGTGGCGCGATTCAATGCCTTGCTCGAAGTGACGGGCACCGCGCCGGGAATATTGGCGACGCAGTAGTGCACCACGCCATGCTTGATGAAGATCGGGTCGTCGTGGCTCGTGGGCCGGGAAGTGGCGGCGCAGCCTCCCTGATCGATGCAGACATCGGCGAGCACGGCGCCGGGTTTCATCTTCTTCACCAGCGACTCCGGAATAAGGTGTTTTACCTTGCCTCCCGGCACGAGCAGGGCGCCGACGACGAGGTCGGCTTGGCTTACCAGGCGTTCGATGTTTTCCGGGGTGGAATCGACGCATTCCAGGTCGCTACCTTCCATATTGGTCTGGAGCATTTTCCGCAATGCCTCGCGCCGGGCGGGAAATTTCTCGACGATGTCCACCCGGGCGCCGAGCCCAAGGGCGATGCGCGCCGCATTGGCGCCCACCACGCCGCCGCCGATCACCGCCACCCGCCCCGCTTCGACGCCGGTGGCGCCGCTGAGCAACAGGCCCATGCCGCCGTTACGCTTCTGCAGGAAATGCGTCGCCTCCTGCACCGCCATGCGTCCGGCGATTTCAGACATGGGGGTCAGCAGCGGCAGGGCGCCCTGCTCGTCGGTAACGGTTTCAAAGGCAATGCAGGTTGCCCCGCTGGCCAGCAGGTTGTCCGCCTGCTCCGGATCGGAGGCGAGATGCAGATAAGCGAACAGGGTATGCCGGGGCCGCAGCAGACGGCGCTCGTCGCGGTTCGGCTCCTTGACCTTGACGATCATTTCCGCGGCATCGAACAATTCCGCCGGATTGCCGGCGATGCGCGCGCCTGCCTTGCGATACTCGACATCGCTTTCGCCGATGCCGGCTCCAATTCCGGTTTCCACCCAGACTTCGTTGCCATCGGCGACCAGAGCCGCAACAGACTCAACGGTGAGCCCAGCCCGATACTCGTGATTCTTGGTTTCCCTTGGCGCCCCAATACGCATGACTCCTCCCCCCAGGAAATTCGCGAAGCCTGCGTCGCAGGCTCCTGCTGGCATTCAGGTTCGAACAGTGATTGAATGGCGGAACTTCGCGCCGGGATTGTTTCCGGTGGCAGGTTTCGCCGCCGTGATTATAAGGGAAACCGGCAAATGAAATACAAGACTCTTTTCCGTTCCGTCTTGCTGATGGGTTGCCTGTTTCATCTCCCGCCGGGGCCGGCCCAGGAGACTGACGCCCTGGACGACCCGGAACAGCAGCGGGTGGCGCCATTCCAGGTGTTCGACAATCTGTATTACGTCGGTGTGCGCTGGGTTTCCGCCTGGCTGCTGGAAACCGACCAGGGGTTGATCCTGTTCGATGCATTGTACGGCGACCACGTGAACCTGCTCGTGGACAATATTCGCGAACTCGGTTTCGCCCCCGACGATATCCGCTATGTGGTCGTGAGCCATGCCCATTTTGACCACATCGGCGGCGCCCGGCGTTTTCAGCGGGAATTCGGCTCCGTGGTGCTGATGACCGAAGCCGACTGGCTGTTGAGCGAAGGTCCGGCGGAGTTTCGCGAGTACCCGCGCCCCATGCGGCATCTTTCCCTGGGCAATGGCGACACCCTCAACCTGGGCCGCACGCGCCTGCGGTTCATGCAGACCCCGGGCCATACCCTCGGCGTGTTGAGCACGATTTTCACCGTATACGACAGTGGCTATCCGCATACCGCGGTCCTGTTCGGCGGCGCCGGACTCAATTTCTCCGGCGCCGACCGCCTGCAAATGTATCTCGACAGCGTGGGGCAACTGCTCGGCATCCCCGGCGTGGAAGTGAATGTCTCCAATCACCCGGACTCCGGCGATGTCTTCGCGCGCCATGAAATGCTGCTCGACCGCCAGGACGACGATCCCCATCCCTTCGTCGACCCGGAAAGCTGGACCGCCTGGCTGGAGCTTCTGCGCGGCGACGCCCGGTCCCGCCTGGATGCGGAGCTTTCCGACAATTGATTACTCGATCTGCCAGCGGGCGAAGGTGCGGCGGGCCTCGCTGAGCTGTTGCTCGCTCATGTCCGCTTCCAGTTCTTCCAGCATTGCCACCGCTTCCGGATAACCGTGGCGCTGGGCCCAGGCTGCCCAGGCATGGGCCAGGACGAGGTCACGGCGCACATGGTCGCCATCCCGGTACATGATCGAAAGGGTATTCGCAGCGGGAGCGCTGCCGGACCTGGCGGCGAACGCATACCATTCCACGGCCTGGTCCCGGTCTTCCGCAACGCCATTGCCGAAGTAGTACAGGCTGCCGAGATTGAGTTGCGCCGCGGCATGACCCTGCAGGGCGGCGGCTTCGGTCCAGCGGAAGGCTTCCCCGTAGTCCTGCTCCACCCCCTGCCCGGTGAAATAGAGAATGCCCAGATTGTATTGCGCCAGATCCAGGCCCGCTTCCGCCGCAATCAGAAATTCCCGATAGGCCAGCGCATAATCTCCGGCCAGCGCGGCTTCCACGCCATCCTCGTAGTCGGCAAGCACAGGAAGCCAAGGCATCCCAAGCCCCGTCGCGGCAAACAGCGCCAGAATCTTCCCGCCGACAAGATTTTTCGGAAACATCCCGATCACCCAGATCCCAGAAGCGCTACGGCAAATTCCATTTCGGCGCTCCAATTCTCATGTCATTCTGCGCGAAGCGAAGCGCAGTCGCAGAATCTCTTGCAGCGGCCACGCAATGAGATCCTGCGATTGCGCGCAGGATGACTAATTCAGGCCCACCCACAGTACCATAATGAGAATTGCTGGAAACACAAGCATGGCACTGACAAGCAACCGGGATTTGCAGTAGAATCCACTACTTCCACGCTGCCGGGCTCCCCGGCGGCAGTTTCGGCACAACGCACCCGTAGCTCAGCTGGATAGAGTACCTGGCTACGAACCAGGCGGTCAGAGGTTCGAATCCTCTCGGGTGCGCCAGTTCACAATCTCTGCCAAAGAAGCTTGCTTTCCCTCTTCCGGATTACCGGCATTCGTGTATCCGACAGTTGGATAGGGAGATAAATTGAGATTTTACTTTAAATAAACAGCTTCAAAAGCTTGCGCCAGGCTTGCAAAAGCAATCCAGACGATTTTTGATACAGCCGATTAAACGAATAATAATGCTTCCTGTTTCAAGGATATCGGCCCGGCAATTGCAACGAGAAAAACATCATGGCAAGCCCCGCGCAACGGCTGCAAAGCTCATTGACCGAGCTGCGCGCACGGCAGAAAAAGGGAATCATCGCGATTCGCGCCACGGACCTCTCGCGTACCCATCGCGAGCGGCTGCTGGCGAATGGCTACCTGCGGGAAGTGATCAAGGGTTGGTATTTCGCCATCGAACCCGGACAGTACCCGGACGAGCGCAGCGCCTGGTATGCCGGCTACTGGCCTTTCTGCGCCGACTACCTGAACCGGATGCGAAAAGATGCGTGGTGCCTCTCACCGGCCCAATCCGTCGCGCTGCATACCGGGAACCGCCGGATTCCGGAACAGTTGCGGGTACGGGCGATAAAGGCGCGCAACAATGCCACCGGTTTGCCCGAGGGGCTTTCGCTGCTGGAAATGCGCTCCGGCCTGCCCGCGGAAAAGCATGTGGCGATCGTCAATGGATTGCGACTTTACCGCCTGCCGGCGGCGCTGGTTGCCTGCAGTGCGCGGGTTTTTCTGAAAGAGCCGGTGGACCTGCGCATCGCCCTCACGTTCATTGACGATGTGACGGAAATTATCGAGCTGCTGCTCGAAACCGGCCGCAGCACCGTGGCGGGTCGTCTCGCCGGCGCATTCCGGCATATCGGTCGCCCGGAACTCGCGGAAAGTATTCTGGATTCGATGCGGAAATATGGCTATGACGTGCGCGAGGCGGACCCTTTTGCCGCACCGGCGCCGTCGCATTCGTCGGCGCGCGGGCTTTCGCCCTGGGGCTGGCGCGTGGTTTCGCTGTGGCGGGAAATGCGGCCCCGGGTGATCGACTGCTTTCCCCGGGGCCGGGCGGCGGCGGTCAATGCCAGACGCTGTCTGCGCGCCGTGGATGATGTCTGCTTCGCCGACGCCTGGCATTCCCTGGCCATTGACGGCCTGAAAGTCGCGCCGGGAGTGCTGGACCGGGTTCGCTCCCCGGATTGGCGGCCCGTTTCGGCAGCGGGGGATGAAACGCATCGCCCGGAATTGGCGGCCCGGGGCCACTGGCGGGCTTTTCTGGCGGCGCGGGGAAGTCTTGAGCGAATCCTGGCTCGCGCGCATCCGGCTGATGTGATCAGGGCGGAGCTTGGAAACTGGCAGCGGGAAATGATCGCCCCGCTGGCAACTGCGATCCCCGGAAATTCAACCGCGCAATCCGGCTATCGCGAAGGTCCCGCGCTCCCCTGCGGCAGGCATGTCGCCCCCGAGGGCAAAGCCATCGGACAGGCCATGGACGCGCTTTTCCTGCTGCTGCGTTCGGAAGACCAGCCGGCGGTGCGAGCCGTGCTTGGCCATTTCTTCCTGCTGTACCTCAAGCCTTTTGCGGAAGGCAACGGGAGGCTCGCGCGATTGCTGATGAATGTCCTGCTGGCGTCCGGCGGCCTGCCCTGGACGGTGATTCCCGCCGGGCAGGCCGGCGAGTATCGGGCTGCCGCGGAAACAGCCTGTGTGGCGGGCGATATCGTCCCACTGGCGCGGCGGATTGAATCCCTGACGCAGATGCTGCACCTGTCCGCCATAGGCAGCCTGCGCTGATATTGCCTCAGGGGCAAGGGTCCTCGCCCTGCACAGGAGCTGCTCCGGACGGCAGGACGCGGCATGGGTCGGCGTTTTCGAGCATGACTCTCGCGCCGGCGCGAATCAGGGCATTGGCACCCGGGGCCTGGAAGAAGTTGTAGCCTTCCCGGGAGGTCATCCACGCCGAAGGGCCCCCCAGGTATTTGCCGGCGCTGTTGGTGGCGCCCACCACCTGATTCACCAGGCCTTCGTAGTAGGGGTCGCCCTGGCTGGCGCCGCTGAAGCTGCCGAGGTCCGAACTGGCGACGAAAACCACATCGACGCCTTCCACCGCGGCAATCTCGTCGGCGGCTTCCACGCCTTCCACGGTTTCGATCATGGCGACGACCATGATGTTGTCATTGGCGCTTTGGCGGTAGCCGCCGCCCCAGATGGCGCCGTACTGGCCGCCGCCCTGACTGCGGCGCCCAACAGGCGGATACTTGGCGAAGCGCACGGCGTTTTCCATTTTTTCCGCGGTGTCCACCATGGGCACGATGATGCCCAGGGCGCCGATGTCGGTGGCTTTCTGGATATCGCCTTCGGTGGCGTCGGGAACGCGGATGAAGGGAATTGCGGGAGCGTCGCGACAGGCGAAGATCATCCGCGCCACATCGGTGTAGTTGAGGTGGCTGTGCTGCATTTCGATCCAGATGAAGTCGAAACCGGCGCTGGCCATGGCGCAGTAGATTTCCGGATCGGAAGTCGAAACCGTGCCGCCGAGCACGGGTTCGCCGGCGGTGAGTTTCGCTTTCACGGTGTTGTAGAGCGAGTCGTCCTGGCCCTGGGCCGGCAGGGCCGCAAAGCTGGCCGCAAGCAGGGACAGCGTATAAAGCGCGGGCTTTTTCATGGGAATTCTCCTCATCAGACTTCGGAAATCATTGGCGCTCTCGTTTCACCGGACGCTTTCGCGGCAAGTTGCCGCCGGCGCCGCTGTTCGCCGCGCAGACGCAATTCCTCGCGGTTGCTGTCGTCCACCCGGGCGTAGTCATCGCGCCAGTCATCGCCGTCGCGCCAGTACAGGGTTGAGCGCCGGGTGGTCTCCGGGCCTTTGGCTTCTTCCAGCAGTTTCAGCGCCTGGTGAACGATGCCGATCTGGCTCAGCACGTCCCCGGGAGCGCCACAGGGATTGCCCAGGGGATAATCGGTATGCAGATAGCGCGCCACGCCACAGTGTTCCACGATGTCCAGGGCGCTGCCGATGATGACCGTGGGAATACCGTTTTCTTCGAGATGCCGGCTGACCAGACTCACGGTCTGGTGGCAGACGGGTCAAAGGGGAACGAGCATCGCCACATCGAGCTGGTCCTCCCGGCACAGGGCAAGCACCGCGGGCGCGTCCTTGTTCCGGGTATTGCCCTTGCTGTACTCGGTCGGCACCGAATAAAAGCGTTCCGAGAGGCTGCCGAAAACCCCCGACCGCGCCATGTTGCGCAAATGATCAAGCGGCAGAAAACTGCCGAGATCCCGGGTATGGGTCACGGTCTTGTGCCAGGACAGCTCATCGGTATACATCGAATGCGGTGTGGGCGTTGACATGGAAGCGCGGACCCGCCGCTTTTCGCGGCCCTCCGCGGTATCCGGCATGGCGGTGGTGATCAGCCCGAGGCGGCATTCGCGCAGGGGTTTGGGCAGCGGTGCGAAAGGCGCTTCGTCGTGACAGGCCCACTCATAGTCCTTCTCGTAACCCTGGGCCCGGTAATAGTCCCGGGTGCGCCGTATGTAGGGAACGTCGTACTTTTGCCCCACGGAAATCTCCTTGCCGCTTAAAGTCGGGATACGGGCGGCAGAATAACCCTTTAGGAATCCATGAACAATTCCCCATGTACGAAACCGAACTGTATGGGCCGGTAAAGGCTTTTCTCGTATCCCAGGGGTATGAGGTGAAGGCCGAGGTCAAGGGCTGCGACGTGGTGGCGAGGCGTGGCGACGAGCCACTCCTGATCGTCGAGTTGAAAACGCGCTTTTCCCTGCCCCTGGTGCTGCAGGGAATCGAGCGCCAGCGGCTTGCGGACAATGTCTATCTCGCGGTGCCGCCTTTCACCGGCCGGGGCGTGCGCCGCAAGGAAGCGCTCGCCCTGTGCCGCCGGCTTGGGCTTGGCCTGCTTGCGGTGTCTTCCGCGCCGGGCCATACCGTCGAGCCCCTGCTTGACCCGGCGGAGTACCGCCCGCGCAAACGCGGGCCGGCCCTTGGCCGCCTGCTGCGGGAATTCGAATTGCGGGTGGGCGACCCGAATACCGGCGGCGCCACAAAGAGCAAGATCATCACGGCCTATCGCCAGGACGCCCTGCGCTGCGCGGGCTTTCTCGGTGCCAACGGCCCAAGCAAGGCCGCGGTAGTGGCCAGGGCCACCGGCGTCGGCAAGGCTGGCCAGATATTCCTCAAGGATTACTACGGCTGGTTCGAGCGCTCGCCGGAAACCCCCCGGGGAATCTACGCCCTGACTCCGAAAGGCGAGCAGGCGGTGGTGAAACACACCGAGTCGATCCCTGGTTCGACATAATAAGCGAATATTAGTACAGCACGAAATGCGAAGAATCGTACGAGCGTCGACAGACTCGAATGGGACAGTTTGCTATTTGCGGCTAAAGTAGCTATTGTAGCCCTTATGAAGCAGATAGCAGCGAGAGAAGCGAAGAATCGATTCGGCTTTTTGCTCGATGCCGCGCAAAGCGCGCCTGTGCGCGTGACAAAGCAAGGCAGGCCGGTTGGGATCTTGATGTCGGTCCACCACTATGAACGGCTTCGCGGCGCCGCCTGGGAGCGGCTTGCCGAAACCATGGACGCCATGAGTGCGCAAGCCTCCGCCGCCGGTTTGACGGAGGAAAAGCTCGAACAGTTGCTTTCGGATGAAAGCTGAACGCGTCGTAGTCGACACCAACGTCATTACCAGCGCCGCACTTAATGCGGCAGGTACGCCGCGAACGCTGATTGATACGGTACTTTCCGCAAAAAACTGTGTCCTGTTGTTTTCCGACGAAACGTTTTACGAACTGGACGGCCGTTTCCAACAACAGAAATTCGACAAGTACGTGAGCCGGGAATTCAGAAACCTGTTTCAGGCACAACTCGAATCGGTGGGGGAATGGGTCGCGATTGCCGGGGCGAAGCTCGGCTGCCGCGACCCCCGCGACGATAAATTTCTCGAAACCGCTTTGATGGGTGAAGCGGACTGTCTGATAACGGGAGACGAAGATCTTCTGGTTATGTCGCCTTTTCATGGTATTCCGGTCCTGGGTCCGGCAGGATTTCTTAAGTTACGGGAATAGTCCTGATCTTTCATTGACGCTTCAGACAGAGCCTGCGCTGACTGAATATTCTCCTCTCTCCCATGTTAGGCTTGGCCCCAAAATTCTGGAGGGTTCCCAATGACCAGACACTTGCCGCCGATGGCTCTGGCGCTGCTGCTTGCCGTGGGCGTCGCACAGGCGCAACAGGGAGACGACAACATGAGCTCGCAATCTCCGGTGGACGGCGTTACCAGCCGGTTCATTGAAAGCAACGGCATTCGCATGCGCATTTTCGAGGCGGGCGATTCCGGGCCGCTGGTGCTGCTGGCCCACGGCTGGCCGGAATCCTGGTACAACTGGCGGCACCAGTTGACCGCGCTCGCCGACGCCGG
>JAJDVS010000069.1 GCA_022825945.1 Pseudomonadales bacterium | reverse complement strand
CCCAGGGGGTTATCGCCGAAACCAGGACCCCATCATCGCGAGCGGTTTCCTTGATCGTCTCGCTCGCCTTGTCGCCAAGACGCGGGTCGGCATTCACGGCCCATATCAGCACGTGAGTATCGAGCAAAATCATTTGTTTGCGGACCAGTCGGACGGCTCCACCGCGGGACTGAAAGGATCGTCAAAGCTCAATACCGAACCTCGCAGGGCGCCGATCAGCGGCCTGTCATCCGTTCTGGGCAGCGGCGACAGCACCGCCACGGGCCGGCCGCGATTCGTAATGGTCACCGGCTCGCGATCAGTGCTCATCTGCCTTATCACTCGCAAACACCTTGCCTTGAATTCCGTTGCCGCGATGGTCTTCATGATCAGCTCACAAACTTCTGTACATATTTTCTGTACATTAATCCAATTCAGCACTGGTTGCAACTTTGCCGTCGACGCTTCCAGAATCGACCATACGATTGTTACTATCGTTGGCATGAATATCGATGAACCATGGCGCTGGTCGCCATTGCGGGAAATGCCGCCGGGCGCCGAGGACTGGGCGCTGCCCGGGCAGGCGGAACAGGAGGCCGCCTGGGCGCGTAGCCGGGAGTCTCTCAAGCAAGACGCGGCGAAAGAACGCTTCATGCAGGGCTGGCTGCGCGAGCGGGTGCGCGCTTTCGCCATCGAAACCGGCCAGATCGAGGGACTCTATACCCTGCGCCGGGGAGTTACCGAGCAACTTGTGGCGGAGGGTTTCGCCGGAGTCGTGGGCGCCCACACCTACGAATCCATCGAGGACGAGATCATCCGCGGCCTGCTGGAAGACCAGGAAGCGGCCTATGACATGATGTTCGAGGATGTCGCCAGCGGCCGCGCGCTTTCCGAGTCCATGGTCAAGAGCTGGCATCAGTTGCTGACGCGGCATCAGGCGACGGTCACCGGCCTGGACATGCAAGGGCGCAGGGTTGAAATACCCTTCCGCACCAAGGGGCGCTGGAAGATCAGGCCGAATAATCCGCGCCGTCTCGATGGCCACGTCCACGAGTATTGTCCGCCGGAGCATGTCCAGGCGGAAATGGACCGCTTCTTCGCACTGTACCGGGAGATTCAGGAGCGCGGCTATTCGGTAAACGTGGAAGCCGCCTGGCTGCATCACCGCTTCGTGCGCACACACCCTTTCCAGGATGGCAACGGCCGCACTTCGCGCCTGCTCATGGCCTGGGCGTACATCAAGCGTTCGCTGCCGCCTCCGGTCATCACCGCCCTGGGCAAGCCGGACTATATCGATGCATTGGAAAGAGCCGATGCGGGACGCCTCAAGGCGTTTTCTGACTATATCGGCGCACTTTCCGTAGCATCATTGATCAGCGCGACCAATTTGGCCGAAGATGCCCTCGAAGGCAAACTGAACCGCGCCAACGGCAACGGCGGCCGCACCATTGGCGATACCTATCATCCTCCCATATCGGAGTAACCGAGCTTGTTCAGTATCAATTTAGATGTTAAAGTGCGATAGCACCAACACACCAAATACGGGTGGTTCGAATGTCTCGGCTGACGATTACACTTGATGACCGATTGCACCAGGCGCTGAAGGAAACCGCGGCGCGCCAGCGACGTTCCATCGGCTCGATCATCGAAGAAAGCTTGCGCCTGCGCGGAATACGCACTCACGAAAGCGTCATGGACATCGTAAGCAAAGCGCGGGCGGCAGCCGGTCTGGAACCCGACGAGGCCCTCGATCTGGCCGTGCGGGAAGTCCGGGAG
Source organism: Pseudomonadales bacterium (assembly GCA_022825945.1). GTDB lineage: Bacteria > Pseudomonadota > Gammaproteobacteria > Pseudomonadales > Pseudohongiellaceae > UBA9145. The sequence continues at coordinate 9,261 of JAJDVS010000069.1, read as the reverse complement.
ATGCGTCGGGAACAGAAAACCTGATTCTGATTCGGCACAAAAATGCTCAAGCCAGCGATTATCGATACCAATATCATCGTTTCCGGATTAATCACGGCCGATGCCGACAGCCCCACTGCAAGAATTCTCAACGGCATGCTCAAAGGCGAGATTCTCCACTTGATGTCCGAGGAATTGCTTATCGAATACGCCAAAATCCTCCGGTGCCCCAAGCTTGCCAACTTGCACCAATGGACTGAAGAAGAGATCGATGCGCTGCTTGCCGAGATCGTGGCGAACTCCATGTGGCGCGAACCCGCACCGTCCGAAGCAGCACCAGATTCGAGCGACAGCCATTTGTGGCGCCTGCTGGCCGCGGAGTATGGCAGCATTCTCGTTACCGGCGACAAGCTTCTACTGAGCAGGCCCCCGACCGCTCACTCTGTAATTTCACCTCGGAGCTATGTCGAAATACTTCGCGGCTACTCCATTCACGAGCCGGGCAGCTAGAGAAATTGCAACAACAGAACGAGAATTATCTGGAAATCGCGGAGGAACAGCGTTTCCTGCGCAAAAGAGGGCAAAACCCGCCCTGCTGGTACGAGATTGTTCCCGCCGCCAACGGAGGCACCCGCGAAAAAGCTCACTACATGTTTGATATTGCGATATTCGATGAATATATGGTCATACGTAAACGCGCCGTGCCACCTGATGGAGCTCTAAATGACCTTGATAGAACTTATGCTACTCCATATTCGCACGCAAAGCTTTTGTCGGGCGGAAGCCATTCGAGCGGCCCCGCCGCGCCTTTCGAGCGATTGGCGGACGTGCTGACCGGCAGGAGGTTCGCGGGGTCGTTCGCGAATTCTCGCCGCTTCTCCCGTTCCCAGAAACTGGCGCCGCGTTCCCAGGCCCAGCGCAGTGGAACGACATGATCGATATCGAGTTCGCTCGACGCCGACACAATTTCTCCGGTATAGAAATCGTTCCAAAGTCCGGTCACGATTCTGCAACCTCCGGGGGACGTTTCCACTTCATTCAGCGAACGCGCCTCAAGGCGTTCGTGCCGGGTGTTGCGGCAATCTTCGTCTGCGTCGGCCCAGCCGCCGAAAGCGCCGCGATCGTATTTTTCAATCTCAAGCGAGGACACGGAAGGAGGCGGGGGTTCGGTCGGGCAGGTTGCCTGGCCCTGTTGCGGTTCCCGTCCGCCACTCGCCAGACACGCGCCGATGGTATCGAATTCCGTGAAATTGACGGTGCGGTCGTAAAACTGACCGCCGGGGCAATGGCACAGACCCGAATTCGACTTCTTGACGATTGGCTGGGCAGCGGTATTGCCGGAGAAGACCAGTGTCGCTGCAAGCAAGGCTGCGATTGCAATCCAGTCCTTTACGCGCCGCATATCGGGCAGCTCTGGATTCCCGTTCATTGCGAGAACCTCCTGTATATATTGTTCTACTATTTGATGTGTTTATCGATAAACCATTTTCGGCAGTTTGCCAAATATTGTCAATTTGCTAACCCGGATATTGCACGAGTGAATTGAGTTGGCCCCGAATCGGTCGTTTTCAGGCCCTGTCGGCGTGTGACAATTCCGGCTTGACGGAATCCGGACCGTTTTTTCCATTTTCGGGATGTCCACCGCGATTTTCAGACAAGATTCCCTCCCCTCGGGCGCGGTCGGCGGATTCAGGGCGGGCGCGTCCCCGGGCGGGATTCGCCCGTGACGAAAGCAGGGTAATCGGTGCGCTTATCCGGGCTGCAATCTGGCGGCGGCGGTGTGGAACAGTTCCTGTTGGCGCGGGTGACGAAGAACGCGCCCTCCCGATGCAGGGTGAAGAGCCTTTCGTAGTCGAGGTAGGCGCGGTCCATCACATACACCGCCGCCGGCTCTGGGAGCAGCAGGTCGGGCACGTTGACATCGCGCGGTTTGCCGTCGGAGACGCGGATGAAGCTGGGAATGTTGCCACGCAGGTCGAGCAGCGTGTGCATTTTCACCGCGGCCTTGGCCTTGCGGAACGGCGCCCAGGAAAACAGCGTGATTCCAGTGTGCATGCGGACCTCTCGATGCCAAGGGCTTGTCAAGAGGCGATTCTGCCGGATTCGAGTTCAAATCGGAAACACCCGATTCTCTCTGCAACATGCTGATAAAAATCATAAAAATACTGAATTCCCGAGATTTAACCGGACAGCAGTGCCTACGGATAGATATTGATCCCAATCTGTCAGCCAAGCCTATATAATCCACAGTCAAAACTTCTGCAAGGTGCTGTGAAATGGAAAAGGTCTTCATCTATTGGGATAACTCGAACATCTTCATCGGTGCGCAACAAGCAGCTATCGAGATAGAAGGCGAGGACTCACGCTATCGCTTGCGGGTTCACTTCAGGAACCTTCTCGAACTGGCTCGTAACAGGCGAGAGATCGTCAACGCAGTTGCCGTTGGCTCTATCCCTCCGGAGTTGCAGCACGTATGGAATCGACTGGAGAATGAGGGCGTCGCTGTCCAGTTGTTGGAGCGGGGCGCCCTACAAGGAGGAGAGCAGGGAGTTGACCAGACGCTTCAGGTCGCGATGCTGCGCGATGCATTTGACCATAACGGAAATCCGGGAATCGCGGTATTGCTAACGGGAGACGGTGCGGGCTTTTCTCAAGGTGAAGGATTTCATGCCGATCTTGAGCGCATGCTCAACCGTGGCTGGGAAATCGAAGTGCTATCGTGGCGGCATAGCTGCAACCGTAGAATGAGGGAGTGGGCCGAACAGAATGGGAAATTTGTTGCGCTTGACGACTTTTACCGTAGTGTGACTTTTCTTGAGCCAGCAGTTCCTGGTCGCCCTGTCATGAAACCCAGAGACATTGCTCCAATCGATTTCAACAAGCGGACATGACGGCGGGTTAGCGCGGCAGACCAACCCTCAAACGCCTGGCTCGCTCGCGAAAGGCGTGTTCGCCACCTTCCAGGATATCGCACACAGCCTTTTGTATCTGAGCGTTTTACAGACCGCCAGCCTTATAGGAAATCGGAGGCGGTCCGCCTTTTGGATGCGAGCCTACCTCAGTGATAATCACTTGATCGGCATCCGTGTTAACGACCAGATTCGCCTTGTGGGTCACGAGGAAGCGGCCAGGGGCTTGTCGATGATGACTTGACGCTTGCACTTGGCTATCACGAACAATTCTACTAAGGTCTGATCAATTGCCGATAACAAAGGTTCCGTCGGATGATGTTCTGTCCACAGCGATCATTTGCTCAATTAGCCGAACGCTGTTTCCGGGATAAAACGTTGCCTCATTGTCCGAGGACATGTTCCACATCGTGGATATCGCATCCTCTCGGCCTACGCGGTAACGAACGGACGTTCGGGTATCGAATCCTACGAATTCGGCCCAATTGATAAGTATGTCAACACTCCCGCTGACGCACCGGATTCCAAGCAATATCGGATCACCGAGACTGCTTTGTCCCTCGGAGGAACTGTTGAACAATACGACTCTGGGGGCCGCCGAAGGGGCTGGCGATGGAGAATGGCTGGCTGAGCATTTCAAACTCGTCGTTTTGCGCGCAGTCGCGGAATTTCCCTGAGTGGCCACTGGGAGGGATTCTGCGACTTCGCTTCGCTGCGCGCAGAATGACGGGGGTGGGGACTTCGCTGCGCGCAGAATCTCATGCAGTGGCCACGCGATGAGATACTGCGACCGTGCGCGGGATGACTGATGTGAGCGCGCCCATTGTCATTAATGAGAATTGCTGCTTCTCGCCAGGCCGCGTGGCATCGGCTTCCCGGCTGCTCTACAATCGTTCCTTCCAGTTGACCACGAGTGCCCTGATGACCAGCATTCTCAAACGTTTGGCGGTTCCTTTTTTCCTGCTCGCCCTGGTTGCCCAGTTCATCCAGGCCGCCGAGCATCCCGGTTATCTGGTGGACCCGGAGCGGCGCACCACCGGCATCGGCAAATTCTACATGGGCCGGGAGATTTCCTTTGTCATGGGGCATCTGGCGGCGGACTGGCTCAACCGGCCGGGGCGCATCATGGAGGAGATGCCGGATGAAGTCATCGCCAACATGAATCTGGCGCCCGATGAAATCGTCGCCGATATCGGCGCGGGTTCGGGCTATTTCTCGTTTCGCATTGCCGGGAAAGTGCCAGACGGTGAAGTGCTGGCGGTGGACATCCAGCAGGAAATGCTCGACCTGATCGTGCAGCGGCAGGCTGGCGGGAAAGGCGGGAACATCCGCACGATTCTCGGCGCCATCGACGATCCGCGTCTGCCCGAGAATTCCATCGACGCCGCCATCATGGTGGACGCCTATCACGAATTCTCCCACCCGTTCGAGATGATGGACGGCGTCTACCGGGCGCTGAAGCCGGGCGGCCGCGTATTCCTGCTCGAGTATCGCGGCGAAGACGCATCGGTGCCCATTCGCCCCCTGCACAAGATGACCCAGGAGCAGGCCATCCTCGAAATGGCTGTTGTCGGGCTCGAATGGAGCGAAACCCTCGACTTTCTCCCCTGGCAGCACATGATGATCTTCACCAAGCCGAAATGAGATCGGTATCGATGCCAATCCGCGTTGTTCATGTCGTCGCGCTCGGCATGACGCTCGTCGCCTGCGCCGAAGAGCGGGGCAGGGAATGGCCGCTTCTGGTCGACGAACGGGGCGGCTACGAAACCGTGCCCCTGGAGAAGGACGTGGTTGTGGTCAAGGTGGTCCAGAACCTCGTCAGGAACATGGAAGACTTTGAGGATCCCCAGGCCGCCCTCGCTGAAAATTTGCGGCGAATGGAATCCTGGATCGAAACCGCCTGTTCCGAAGGAAGCCAGCCCGATTTCATCCTCTTCAACGAATTTCCCCTCACCGGCTATTCCCGGGCGCCTCGCGAAGAAAAGCTGGATTACACGATCCGTATTCCCGGGCCGGAAACCGACCGCCTCGGCGAACTCGCCCGGGATTGCGACAGCTATATCATCTTCGGCAGCTATGCCCGGGACGAGGAATGGCCGGGGCATATCCTCAGCATCAATACCGTCATCGACCGGCAAGGCGAAATCGCAGCGGAATTCTGGAAAAGCAGGAATATCAAGCGCTTCGGCACCGATGGCGGGGACATTCCAACCACCACGGTGGAAAACGTCCATGACCGCTATCTCGACCGTTACGGCGAAGAACAACTGATTCCGGTCCTGCGCACCGAATTCGGCAATATCGCCGTGAGTACCGTGCAGCTTGATCCGTTCGTCTACGCCGCTTTCGCCATGCGCGGCGTGGAGATCATGTTCCGCACGGCAACCCTGTTTTCCGAGACCGACGTCATGGCCATCGCCCGCTACAACAACCTGTATTCCGCCATGTGCAACATCGTGTTCCCCGCCGACAGCCCGGCGGCTTCACAAGGCGGCAACTCGCTGATTGTCGGTCCCGACGGTGGCGTTCTGGCCCAGGCGACGGGAAATGTCGAGGCGGTGATCGAGGCCGAAATCCCCATCTCGGAATTTCGCTCCGGACGCGGCATTCACCGCTATCCGCTGGAACTGCTGGAACCCGTGTTCTCCCAATATCGCGGCGAAATACCGCTCAACCACCTCGATCTCCCGCCCGGGCAACTGCCGCAAACGAGACGGGACATGGCGGCGCTGCTCGACCGGGTCAGCCGCTGGCTGGCCGATTAGGAGCCTGCACCGTAGGAATTCACGGCTGCAAATCCGCTCTCATCCACGCCCCTGGCCGCTCGATTTCGTTAAATATCCACCAATATTCGCCTCAATCGACCGGCCAGGGGCGCGGCGATAGCGAATTTTCGCTTTCGCGAATTCCTACGGCGCAGGCTCCTGGGCCCACGCAAAACCTATAGCAGTTTCTGCAGATTGCCGTAGCCGCTGCGGCTGATGGGCAGTTCGCGCTTGTCGGTGAGGATGGCGATGCGGCTGTCCTTGCTCTCGGATTCGATTCGCGCGAGAAAATTGATATTGAGCAGATACGAGCGGTGGATGCGGCAAAACAGGCGCGGGTCGAGCTTCTTTTGCAGGCGGCTGAGGCGGTCGAGTTTGATGTGGGTGGTGTCCGCTGTGTGGATCGCCACATAGTCGTCGGCGGCTTCAATGTAGCGGACGGTATCCACCGCAAGCACGTGGACTTCGCTGCCGTCGCGCACGAGAATCCGGCGCAGCAGTTCGCTCTCCCGGGCCGGGTCCGCAAGCAGGCTTTGCAGGCTTGAAGGTTCTTCAAGTCCCACCCGGGCCACGACTTTCTCCACCGCCTGGGCAAGCCGCTTCGGGTCCACGGGCTTGAGCAGGTAATCCACCGCATTGGCCTCGAACGCCTGCACCGCATACTGGTCGTAGGCGGTGACGAAGATCACGAAGGGAATCTGTTCCTGAACGAGTTCGAGCACGTCGAAACCGTCGAGTTTGGGCATTTGCACATCGAGAAACAGCAGTTGCGGACGCTGCTCATGGATCGCCTTGACCGCCTGCAAGCCGTTCTCGCACAGCCCGATCACCGCGAGCTCGGGATGCCTGGCGAGGGCCGATTGCAGCGCCTGGCGGGCATGGGGTTCGTCGTCGACGATGAGGCAGTTTATGGGCTCGCGTTTCGCCATGGCCTTCACTTTATGGCCGCTTGGGGCTCGGGTAAAGGCAGGCAGATGCGGGCGATGAAGCTGTTGTCCTCGCGGCTGGTGTGCAGGCTGGCTTCCTCGCCGTAACGGTTCTTCAGGCGCTGGCGCAGGCTGATGAGCCCGCTGCCGGTGCCCTGCCGCTGGTGGCCGAGTTCATCCACCGGGTTGCCGATGGTGATATGCAGCCGATTTTTCTCGGCATTGGCGCGCAATTCGAGGCAACCCCCTTCGATGCAACTGTCGATGCCGTGCTTGATGGCGTTTTCCACCAGGGGAAACAGCATCAGCGAGGGAACCGGGGTCGGCAGCAGGATCTCGTCGGCCTCGATGACCGTGCACAGCCGCTGGCCGAATCTTTCCCGTTCGATACTCAGGTAGTTTTCCACATGCTCGAGCTCCGCGCCGAGTGTGGCAGTGGGCCGGTCGGCGTAGGCCACGCTGTAGCGCAGGAAGTCCGCGAGACGCAGGCAGAAATGCCGCGCCTGGGCGGGTTCGGAATCGGTGATATTGGCCAGCGCATTGAGGGCATTGAACAGGAAATGCGGGTGAATCGTGGCCCGCAGGGCGCGCAGTTCCGCCTTGCTGGTGAGCAGTTCCTGCTGCAGGGCCGCCTGTTCCAGGTCGCGACCGCGCTCCAGCGCGATCAGCAAATAGTGCAGCAGCACGAAAAACTCGTAGCCGCAGGCGAAAATGACGAGATTGGTGAACAGTCCCTGGGAAAAATGCTCCAGGGCGGGAATCGACGGGGCCAGGGAATCCAGTATCAGCGCATAGCCTCTTGCGAGCAGCGCCCAGATTAGCCCGGTGACGACGAGAATCAGCGTCTGGGTGCCGATCACCTTGCTCCAGGCGCCCCGATCGAGGGGCAGGGCGCGGCAGAGATAATAGTTGGGGATCAGGAACAGCAGCCAGAGAAAGTACGTCGGCGTATACAGGGCGAGGCCGTGCCACGGCGGTACGTCCGCGATGCCGCCGACGAGCGCCGAAAGGCCGGCGCTGAACAAGGTCCAGCCAACCAGCATCGCGATTACGCGGTTGGGGGTCCTGAATAAGGGATGCATGGGAGTTTACGGAGCCTGCGCTCAGTTCCGGATTTCGCCTCCGCCCATCAGCGCGAGGCCGGTGACGATCAGGGTTTTGGGGGGCAGGTTCAATTCTTCCGCCATGTCCCGGGTCTTGTTGCTGTAGCCTCCCATGATACACAGGGAGCCGCTTTTTTCGACCTTCCAGTTGGCGGGGACGGTAATTTCGACGCCGCCCATGATGCAGTACACATGGAGCCGCATGGTATCGCCCGCCATCTCGGCTTCGCTGAAATCCAGTTCATAGCCGCCCCAGATCGCCATGACTTCGCCGCCCTGGAGTTGCCGGGAATGGAAGTTCAGTTCGCCGCCGCCCATGAAGGCGAACAGCTTGATTTCATCCTGTTCCGGGTCGAGGTCCGCATTGCTGGTATTGAGGCTGCGGGGGAGGAGATTGCGGGGATTGACGAGGAAGAAGGCGACGGTGAGCAGAATCACGGGAACGACCATGTCGCCGAAGGAAAGTCCGAACAGCCCGATCTGGGAAATGATCAGCACCGCGCCGAACAGGATTACCAGCCAGGCCATCAATGGCGCCCGGCCCCTCTCCGCCCGGGAAATCCAGAATACGCCGGCAAGCACGAGCAGGTAGGGGATCGAATTGAAAATGAGCCGGAAGGCTGCGCCGATCAGGTCGCGCAGGCCCAGGAAACTGAACAGGCCGGCGTTGGAGAGGATCAGCAGGCCGGCAATCGCCACGAGCACATAGGCGGCGGTTTTTCTACCCTGGGAAGATTCCGGTTCGGTCATCGGCGCTTGCCTTTTGTTCCAGCCTGCGGGCAAGCCTATCCCCAGCCCGGCGCAATACGGCAAGTGATTCGGTGAATGAACCCGAATTCTCGGTGAACCGCGTAACAGTCCTGCATGACCGGCCGCATGTTATTGACCGAGCAGGGGGCGCAGTTCAGGGAAAAGCGCATTCGGAGCCGCTGCCGCGACTGTAGAATCCGCCTCGACCGTAAAACCTGGCAACGCAATTCACGCAATTCATCGCCTGCCCGCACTGCCCGACGGTGAAGGATTGTCGCTTGGCCCGGTAACTTTTGAGCAAAAGAGGACGTTGGAGAAATGGGGGACGCAATCATGCAGTATCGATATCATCACTTCTACCTGCCCATAGCGCGTTATGTGAACCGGCTTTCGCCCGCGGCGAAAATCGCCGTGGTCATTGGCCAACTCGTCCTGTTCGGCACCTTGCTCGCATTTGAACTGGCCAACATGCCGGGGGTGCTGTAGGGAGCTTGCCGCGCAACGTCCCAGGGCCGGTTTGAGCGCAGCCTTGACGCACGGGTGTAACATTCTCCCGGCACCATCTGCCGTCAATTCATCAGCCAGCGGAGTTGCGCCATGAGAATTCCCGATTCCCGCCGCCGTGTCTCACGGCGGCATTTTCTTGCCCATACCACCCGCCTGTACGCGGCGCTGGCCCTTGGTGCCCTGCCGGCGCTGGCCCATGGCGCCGCCCGCCGGGTCAACAGTCTGCCGGAAGATCCGTTTTACCTCGGCGTGGCCTCGGGCGATCCCGGGCCCGATTCGGTGATCCTCTGGACGCGGCTCGATCCGGCCGTGCTGCGCCAGG
>JAJDVS010000038.1 GCA_022825945.1 Pseudomonadales bacterium | reverse complement strand
GCGCGGAGATAACCGCGTCGCCACCGTGGTCGCCTATTTTCCGCCGGTGGACCTGCGTCCGATTACCGGTCCCAACGACCGTTTCCCGGCGCTCGATTTTTCGCCCGAGTTGTCGGAATCGATTTCTCCGATACTGCACGCGGACGCCGGTGACCCGCCGACGCTGCTGATCCACGGCGACGCCGACGATCTCGTGCCCATCAGCGAGTCGGAAGACTTGTATGCGGAGTTTCAGCAGCAGGGCGTGGAAGCGGAGTTCGTAACCATCCCCGGCGGCCAGCACGGCTTCCGCGGCGAAAACGCGGTCAAGGCGGACCAACTCCGCCTGGAATGGTTTCAGGAGTATCTGCAATAAGATTCGATGGCAGTTCCATATTTCTACGAACCGTTCCTGGAAGCATTTGATCCCGATAGCCGCAAAAAATTTGGAGTCTGGTACACGCCCGCGGAAGTGGTTCGGTATATGGTCGCTCGAGTTGACAGGGCGCTGAAGGACGATTTGGGCATCGCCGACGGCCTGGCGGCGGAGAATGTGTATGTCCTCGATCCGTGCTGCGGCACCGGGGCCTACCTTGCCGAAGTGCTGCGCCGCATCGCGGCCAATCTCGGCGAGCAGGGTCATGGCGCGCTGACCGGCATCCGGATTAAGCAAGCTGCGACGAAGCGGGTGTTTGGTTTCGAGATTATGCCGGCACCTTTCGTTGTCGCCCATTTGCAAGTGGGTCTAACGATGCAGGATCTGGACGCGCCGCTCGCCGAGGATGGCAGCGAACGAGCTGGCGTGTACCTGACCAATGCGTTGACGGGATGGGCGCCGCGCAAAACTAAGCCGCTGCCTTTCCCGGAACTCGATGAGGAGCGTGACCGTGCGGAGCGGGTAAAGCAGGATACGCCGATCCTCGTCGTTCTCGGAAATCCACCGTACGACGGATTTGCGGGCATGGCTATGGAAGAGGAACGAGAGTTATCAGACGCGTACCGTTCTACGAGGCGCGTACGCAGTCCCGAGGGCCACGGGCTGAATGAACCCTATGTTCGCTTCTTTCGCATGGCGGAACGGCGCATTGCCGAGAAATCGGGCCAAGGCGTTGTGTGCTTCATTTCCAATTACCGATGGCTCGATGGGCCTTCGTTCACCGGGATGAGGGAGCGTTTCTGGAAGCGTTCGACTCGGTGCGAATTGATAATCTGCACGGTGATCGCATAATTTCGGAATATGCGCCGGACGGAAGATCCAGCGAGACGGTCTTCTCGATTCGTGGCCAGTCTCCGGGCATCAGGGTAGGCACAAGCATAGCCCTTCTTACCAAACAGACCAATTCCGTTGCGGGTGGAAACGTCTTTTATCGAGATTTTCACGAAGCGAGGGCCGAAGACAGGCGAAAGGCAATGTTGGATAGTCTTGAGACATCCCACATCGACTCAGGCTACGTGAAATTGCAGCCCAGTTTAGGGCTCGGCCTACCATTCAAGCCGATGGCAGTGAGCGAAGACTGATTCAATTGGCCGGCACTGCCCGATTTGTTTCAGGAATCGTTTCCCGGCGTCAAGACTAGCCTAGATGGATTTCTTGTCGATACCGACCTTGGGCGATTGCGGGCGCGCATAGAGGACTATTTTGACACTCGTTTGAGCCACGATGATATTGCCCGGCGCTATCCAGGGGCAATAATGAAGTCAACTAAGGAAGCTCTGATCAAATCAGAGCTTCCCTGCGGCACATGGAAGTGCCGCCGAATTCGATGGCGTAAGCCATTGAATTCGGGAGCAAAACAAAACCACGCTTTTGTTTTGCGATAATGAAAAACTCCACGGATGGAGTTTTTCAGAGAATACCTAAAGTCCGACCGCAGTCGGCGGCTCAATCGCAGCAGACGTGAACCGTAAGCACGTCGCATCTGGCGTGGTGCAGCAGTTTCATCGCCGTGGAGCCGATCAGCGCCTTCCAGCCCGAGTGGCCGTGGCTACCGATGACGATGGCGTCGGCTTCCATTTCCATCGCCAGGTTGGGCACTTCCGCGGCGGGGGAACCGGGCAGGGTATGAATCTGGTCTTCCCGCAAGCCTTCCTCCCTGGCGATGGCCTTCAGGCGCTCGGCGGCAAATGCTATGGCTTCCTCGTGCAATTCGTTGATATTGACCGCGTACAAATCCATGCTATAGGCAGCCGCCACGGGTTCGACCACATGCACAAGGTGCAGTTTGGCCGGATCCTCGGCCAGCCGGACCGCGGTAGTGATCACTTTGTGTGAATCGTCGGAGAGGTCTATGGCTACCAGAATCTTGTTATACATCAGCTTGCTCTCCCGAGTCCCGACACGAATGGCAAGTCGATTGTATCCACACGGCAATCGACTTCCAAATCCAGCGCAAAGACCGCAACCCGAAAACTGGTTCAGTCAAGAAAACTCTTCTCCCGAAGCGCGGACACGACCCCGGAAACGCGCTGGAAGTCCCGGTCATGGTGGAAAAGCGTCAGATCGTGTTCGATCGCGCACTGCGCGATCAGGCAATCGACACTTGAGCGAACGGCCACTCCTTTCTGCCTGCAATCGAAATAGATGCGTGCGGCGGCGGCATGACTTGCCGCCGGTCGCGCGAAGTTCACGAACTGTTGTCCTGAAAAATATTTCTCCAGCTGCCTGTATGTCTTTACGTCCCGGGCGCCCTGGAGAATCTCCATATAGACCAGCGGCGTAATCACGACGGCTAACGGGGTTGAAAGGAGTTCATGGAGAAAACTCACGTGGGCGCCGTCACCGTCGCGAATGTACTCAACCCAGATTGAGGTATCCACCAGATGCATAAGATTCAGCCGCCGGCTTGCCGCAAGGCCTTGTAGTCGTATTCCTCATCAATCAGATAACTGCCCTTGAGATCCCTCAGGTCCAGTCGCTTTCGGTTTGCCACGAATTCCAGCAATGCCTGGTGGACCAAAGCTTTTTTTGTCTTGATCCGGCTCAATCGCTGCGCTTCCCGCACCAGTTTCTGGTCAAGTTCAATATTGGTACGCATCGGTTTGCACCTATTTTTGTGTATGGATATGTGTATAATGGTCTTGCGCCGGATTGTCAAGGAATGCAGTCGATGGCCAGCAATTCCCATTTTGGCAATGGGCGCGCCCGCATCAGTCATCCTGCGCGCAGTCGCAGGATCTCATTGGGTGGCCATTGCGAGAGATTCCGCGACTGCGCTTCGCTTCGCGCGGAATGACGGAGGGGACGCTTCGCTTCGCGCGGAATGACGGAGGGGATGCTTCGCTTCGCGCGGAATGACATGAAGGTTGGAGCGCCATAATGAGAATTGCTGGTCGATGGCGCACATCCGAAGCCGGATTTCGCGGCGGTGGCAACCTGTAACTCAGGCGTTGCGGATCATGTTTCTGGCGATGACGAGTTGCTGGATCTGGCTGGTGCCTTCGTAGAGGCGCAGCAGCCTGACGTCGCGGTAGAAGCGCTCCACGGCGAATTCCGCCATGTAGCCTGAACCGCCGTGAATCTGCACCGCGCGGTCTGCCACCTTGCCCGCCATTTCGGCGCAGAACAGCTTGCAGGCGGCGGATTCCAGGGTGATGTTTTCGCCGGCGTCGCGCTTGCGGGCGGTTTCCAGCACCATGCAGCGGGCGGCCCAGGCTTCGGTGCGGGAATCGGCGAGCATGGCCTGGACGAGTTGCTGCTCGGCGATGGGCTTGCCGAACTGCTTGCGCTGCATGGCGTAGTCGAGCGCGTCGGCGATGAGGCGTTCCGCCAGGCCCACGGCGACGCCGGAGATATGCAGCCGGCCGCGGTCGAGCACTTTCATCGCGGTGATGAATCCCTCGCCTTCCTCGCCGATGATGTTTTCCGCGGGAACCGGGCAGTCCTCGAAGATCACGTCGCAGGTGAGCGAGCCGGCCTGACCCATCTTGCGGTCCACCGCGCCCAGGGTGATGCCAGGCGCGCCGCGCTCCACAATGAACGAGGAAATGCCCCGGGCGCCCTGGATGTCCGGATCGGTGCGGGCCATGACGTTGAAGGTATGGGCCAGGGGCGCATTGGTGATGAAGCGCTTGGCGCCGTTGAGCAGATAATGGTCGCCCCGGCGGCTTGCCGTGGTGCGCAGGGAGGCGGCGTCGGAGCCGGCTTCGGGTTCGGTGAGGCAGAAGCAACTGAGCCATTCTCCGCTGGCGTATCTGGGCAGGTATTTTTGCTTCTGGGCTTCGGTTCCATTGAAAACGATGGCCGCCGAACCGATGCCGTTGTTGGTGCCGACCAGCGAACGGAAGGCGGGCGAGGTCTTGCCGAGTTCCATGGCGACGTGAATTTCCTCTTCCATGGTCAGGCCGAGGCCGCCGTACTGTTCCGGTATCGTCAGCCCGAACAGGCCGAGCTGCTTCATTTCCTCGAAGATTTCATCGGGCACGCGCTCGTCTTCGGCGAGCCGGTTTTCGGCGGGAACCAGCCGTTCGCGGACGAATCGCTCGATCAACGCAAGCAACTGGTTCAGGGTTTCCTGGTCTCTGATCATGCCGGCCTCCCCGCCGCGAAGGGCGACAAGTTAGCACAGGCGAGAACTGGTTGTATCGTCATTCTGCGCGCGTTCTTTCCCGTCATTCCGCGCGGAGCGAAGCGGAGTCGCGGAATCTCTTTGGGTAGCCACTGCTTGCTTTGGGTGGCCACTGCACGAGATTCTGCGCTCCAGTCGCCGAGCACAGCTCGGCGCCGCTCGGGTCTGCGTACGAAGCTACGCTTCGTAAACACTTGCCCTCTCCCGCTTCGCTACGCGCAGAATGGCGGGATTGCCGCCTTCCCTATGCTATTATCTCGCCCGCTCCGGCACAGTCGTGACCGGCGTCGCACATTTCGCACCAGCAGGCCACAAATCCCAGGGAGCCCCCATGTCGCAGGCAGTCAGCTATTCCGTACAGGACAAGATCGGCGTCATCAGCGTCAACAATCCACCGGTGAACGCCCTCGCCCAGCCCGTGCGGGAAGGCATTCTCAAATCCATCCAGGCGGCCCAGCGGGACGATTCCGAAGCCGTGATTCTCGCCTGCGAAGGCAGGACCTTCATCGCCGGCGCCGACATTACCGAATTCGACAAGCCGCCCATGGCGCCCGGCCTGCCGGAAGTACTCAGCGCGCTGGAAAATTCAAGCAAGCCCGTGATTGCCGCGATCCACGGCACTGCCCTCGGCGGCGGCTTCGAAGTGGCGCTTGCCTGCCATTACCGCTGTGCCGTAGCCAGCGCGAAAGTGGGCCTGCCCGAGGTCAAGCTCGGCCTGCTTCCCGGCGCCGGCGGCACCCAGCGCCTGCCGCGCATCGCCGGCGTCAAGGCCGCGCTGGACATCATCACCTCGGGCAATCCGGTCCCCGCCGGCAAGGCCCACGACATGGGCCTGGTGAATGAAATCATCGAAGGCGATCTGCTCGAAGGCGCCAGGCGCTACGCCCGGGACCTGGTGGATTCCGGCGCGCCACTGAAGCGCATCCGCGATGTGGTCATCGACCCGGACACCATCGAACCCGGCTTCTTCGAGCAGGCGCGCAAACGGGTCAATGCCCGGGCCCGGGGCCAGATCGCTCCCGACCGTATCGTGAGTTGTCTCGAAGCCGCGGTCAATCTGCCCATCGACCAGGCGCTCGAGCGGGAGCGGGAACTGTTCCGGGAACTGGTAACCTCGCCGGAATCCGCCGCCATGCGCCATATCTTTTTCGCCGAAAGGCAGGCCGCCAGGATCAAGGGCCTGCCCAGGGAAACTCCCCAGCGTGAAATCAGCCAGGCGGCGATCATCGGCGGCGGCACCATGGGCGGCGGCATCGCCATGTGTTTCGCCAACGCCGGTATTCCGGTGATCCTGCTTGAAGTCAGCGACGAAGCCCTGGACCGGGGCATGAAAATCATCCGCAAGAACTACGGCATCACCGTCAAGCGCGGCAAGCTCAGCGAGGACGACGTCAAGCGGCGCATGGGCCTGATTACCGGCACCACGGATTATGCCGACATCGCCCATGCCGACATCGTGATCGAGGCGGTGTTCGAGAATCTCGAGCTGAAGAAGGAAATCTTCGCCAAACTCGACCAGACCTGCAAACCCGGCGCCATTCTCGCCACCAATACTTCCTATCAGGACGTGGACGCCATTGCCGCGGCTACCACCCGCCCCGGGGACGTACTCGGCACGCACTTCTTCAGCCCCGCCAATGTCATGCGCCTGCTTGAGGTGGTCCGCGGCGAAAAAACCGCCGCCGACGCCCTCGCCACGGTAATGCGCCTCGGCAAGCGAATCGGCAAGGTCTGCACGCTGTCCGGCGTCTGCTACGGTTTCATCGGCAATCGCATGCTCACCGGCTATGGCCGCGAAGCACAGTTGCTGCTGCTTGAGGGCTGCACGCCCCGGCAGGTTGATTCAACCCTTGAGCAATTCGGCATGGCCATGGGGCCGGTGGCCATGGGCGATCTGGCGGGGCTCGATGTGGGTTACAAGGCGCGGCAGTCCCGGGGAACCACCGGCGATGATCCGCGCCCCTACGCGGTAAGCACGCGGCTCGTGGAATCCGGTCGCCACGGCCAGAAAACCGGCGCCGGCTATTACCGTTACGACAGCGAAACCCGCAAGCGCATTCCCGACCCGGAAGTCGAGGCCATGATTCGCGAGGAAGCGGAGAAGTTCGGCATCGCCCGGCGTGAAATCAGCGCCGAAGAGATCATCGCCCGCTGCATGTATCCCCTGGTCAACGAAGGCGCCAGGATTCTCGAAGAGGGCATTGCCCAGCGGGCTTCGGATGTGGATGTGGTCTATGTTTTCGGCTATGCCTTCCCGGTGGCGAAGGGCGGCCCCATGTTTTATGCCGATCAGGTCGGCCTGAAAAAGGTGTACGAGCAGATTCTGGAATTCCGGCGGCAACACGGCGCAACCAACTGGCAGCCCGCGAACCTGCTGAAGGAACTTGCCGAGGGCGACAGCAGCTTTGCGGAGTGGGACCGGCGGCAGGCATGATTTCCTGGCAGACGACGACACCGGGCGGGCCGCTGGAGAAGGTGGCGGGGGAGGTTCCGGTGCCCCGGGGCGGCGAGGTGCTGCTGAAGGTGCTGGCATGCGGGGTTTGCCATTCCGACATTCATCTGCACGACGGGGGTTTTGACCTCGGCCATGGCAAGCAGCTTGAGGTGGGCAGGCCGGGGCAGGTGCTTGGCCACGAGATTTATGGCGAAGTGGCGGCGCTCGGGCCGGATGCGGAAAACGTCACGGTCGGCGAACGCCGGGTGGTGTTTCCCTGGATCGGCTGCGGCGAATGTCCCGTCTGCCGGCGCGGCGAGGAACAGCTTTGCACGCCGGGGCGGGCGCTTGGCATCGTTGCGCCGGGCGGCTTCGCCGATCATGTGCTCGTGCCGCATTCCCGCTACCTGTTCGACTGCGGCGGGGTTCCCGGTCCGCTGGCCGCGACTTATGCCTGTTCCGGGCTCACCGCCTATGGCGCCCTGAAGAAAGTCGGCGAGACCGCGCCGGGGGATGAAGTGGTCATTATCGGCGCAGGCGGCGTGGGCATGATGGCGATTCAGATCGCCCGTTCCGCCTTGGGGCTGGACCCCATCGTGGTCGATATCGACGAGGCCAAACTCGTGGCCGCCCGTGGCCTCGGCGTGAGCCGCACGGTTCATGCCGGCGATTCCCAGGCGGCGAAGGCCATTCGCAAGGCCACCGGCGGAGCCTTCGCGGCGCTGGATTTCGTCGGCGATGAAGCCAGCGTTCACTTCGGGCTCGGCTGCCTGCGCAAAGGTGGCGCGCTGGTGGTGGTGGGCCTTTTCGGCGGCGCCCTGAACCTGCCGATTCCCTTTCTTCCCATGAACGCCCGGGTGATCCGGGGCAGCTATGTGGGCAGTCTGACGGACTTCGCCGAACTCATGGAACTCGTGCGGGCCGGCAAGGTGGACCCGATTCGCATCACCGAACGCCCCCTCGACGAAGCCACCGGCGCCCTGGCCGATCTCAAGGCCGGTCGGGTCGAAGGCCGGCAGGTGCTGGTCAACGCGCCCCAGGAGCCTGCGCCGCAGGAATTCGCGAAAGCGGAAATTCGCTGTCGCCGCGCCCCTGGTTGATCGGTTGAGGCGGATATTGGTGAATATGCACCGGATCGTCGGTGGCGTCGAAATCCAGCACCAGGCGGCGGGGCGGGCGCGGGAAGGATACGATGAACTGCTCCACCAGCGTCTCGTGCAGGCGGACCGCGTCTTCCCGGCCCATGCCCTGCTCGAGTCGGCACAGGGTTGAAGCGCCGGCCAGCGGCCCGTCGGCGTCCACCGCCGTTTGCAGCGCCGATCCGAGCGCAGCTCTTCGTGGTCGTTCAAATCCTCGTATCCCAGCGCCAGCGCGT
>JAJDVS010000017.1 GCA_022825945.1 Pseudomonadales bacterium | reverse complement strand
CGGCTCCGCCGTGGACGAGGGCGCGAGCGCGTCGTTCACGATCCACGCCGACGCCGCCCCCGCCGCCGACCTGACGGTGAGCGTCAGCGTCGCCCAGAGCGGCGACTGGCTGGACTCCCCCGGCGCGGGAACCCGCGCCGTCACCCTCGCCGCCGGCGCGACCACCGCGAGCCTCAATGTCGCCACCGTGAATGACAACACCGACGAGCCCGACGGCTCCGTCAGCGTCACGATCGACAGCGGCGCGGGCTACGCCGTGGCGTCCTCCCCGAACGACACGGCCTCGGTGACCGTGCGCGACGACGACGACCCGCCGCCTCCGCCGGCAATCGCCCAGGGCGCCTGCGTGAGCGTTGCCCAGTGGAACACCGTCAAGGGCTACTACCAGTCCAACGCCAACCGTTCGCCCAACTACGGCGCCAACTGGTACCGGGTGCTGATCGCGTATCGGCAGGACCGCGGCGACCAGGCGCTGCCCGCCTGGGTGGGCCAGACGGCGGAGCCGACCGCGGCCTACACCGTGAAGGAAGCGGAGGACGGCGAAGAGGTCTGGGGCGGCTGGACGCCGGTGCGCATTGTGTTGCAGTGTCTGGAAAAAACCTACGGTGGCGTTTCCACGGACTCCGTCATCGGCGGCGTCCCGACAGTGGGGCAGTCCGGCGAAGTGGGGAACACAAATCCCGGCGAGGCAAGGGAACGCGACCGCTGGAATCCGCAAACCGGCCCGAGAGGATTCGAGCCGGATGCCCTGACGGATTTCGCCGCCGGAAGCTGCGTATCCCCGCGACTGCGATCCGAGGCGGCGGCCCGGGCCAACGAAACCTGGCGCGGCGCGTCCCACGTGGAGCGCTGGCTGCGGGTGGGGCAAACCCTCTCCGGCGGCGCCAACGACGCCACGGTGGTCACCCCCGCCGAAGCGGGTTTCCACGCCGCGGCGGGCCAGCCCGGCTGGCTCCCCGTGGCCGACGCGCTCCGGTGCATGGAACAGCAGTCCCTGCGGGAGGCATTGTCACGATAGACCGTCTTCCGTCACTCCGCGCGCAGCGAAGGCCCTCCCGTCATTCCGCGCGGAGCGAAGCGGAGTCGCGGAATCTCATGAACCCGGCACTGCCATTCGCCGGGATATTCCGCGACTTCGCGCGGATTGACGGGGGGTGGGTAGCGGCGATCCACGAACCAGAGCGAGGCAGCCACGGTGACTCAAGCCGAAACCGCAACAGGCAAGCTTCCCCGATGGTCCATGGTTCTTGGCCTGCTGGCGATGGCGTTGCCGGTGCTGGGCGCCCTGGGCGCCCGCTTCGGCCTGTGGTCTTTCGGCATCGGGCTGTTGCTTGTGCCGGCAAGCCTGATTCCGGCAACCCTCGGCCTGATTCTCGGACTGCTTGGCGTATGGCGCCTGCGCAAAGCCGGGCAGGCGCCCGCCACGGCGGCGCTGGGGGCGGCAATCTCGCTGCTGGCGGGCGTTTATCTTGGCCTGGGCGTGCTGTCGGCCTTCAGTGTCCCGCCGATTCACAATGTCAGCACCGATATCGAGGACCCGCCGCAATTCACCGTCGCTTACGAACTTCGCGGCGAGGAGGAAAACCCACTCGAATACGACAGCGAAGTCATCGGCCCCCTGCAGCGCGAAGGCTATCCCGAGCTCGGGCCGTTGGTTTTGCCGGTATCGGTCGAACAGATGTACCAGCGCGTCCTGACGGCGCTGGGAGGCATGGGCCTGGAAATCGTGCGGGAAGACCCGGAGCGGGGGGAAATCGAGGCCGTTGCCACCACCCGCTGGTTCGGCTTCAAGGATGATGTGGTGCTGCGCGTACGGGAAACCGGCGACGGCGCCCGCCTCGATATTCGCTCGGTTTCCCGGGTGGGCGTGGTGGATCTCGGCGCCAATGCCGAGCGCATATTCGAAATCATCAGCCGGGTCGAAACTTCCTCCTGACCAAAAGCGCTCATTTGGCGCTGGGAGCCTGCGCTTCTCGGCCAGAGGCCCCTCCGGGAGATTCTGCGACTGCGCTTCGCTTCGCGCAGAATGACGGATCCAGGAGCCTCGCGAGCAAAACAAAACCACGCTTTTGTTTTGCGACAATGAAAAACTCCACGGATGGAGTTTTTCAGAGAATACCTGGAGGCATTGACTCAGACCGGGAACTATTCAAGACTCATCCCAAACCTCCCGCCATGATTCCAGGGTGACCGCCATGATGAGCTTGCCGCGCCGACTGTTGCCGTTTTTTCTGCTCCTGCTCCTGCCCGCGACGGGATTCGCCGGTGTCGAACGAATCGAGATTGGCAGCCGCGAGACGCTGGAAAGCGCCGGACATGACTTCAGCTACGAAGTGATCGAGGGCGTGCTGTATCTCAGCCTCGACCCGGAGCATCCGGGCAACGCCATGATCACCGATATCGGCCATGCGCCGCTGGACAGCGAGGGAATGGTGGCGTATTCGGCGGATTTCCGGATTCTGAGGCCATCCGCCAACATCGCCAATGGCGGACTGCTCTACCACGTCAACAACCGCGGCGGCTCCCGGGCGCCGCCGGAAATCTCCCTGGACCATCCCCTGAGCGGCCTCGGCTTTACCTATCTGGTGACCGGCTGGATCAATGAAATCACCCCGGCCGACGGGAGAATCCGCCTGCATGCGCCGGTGGTGGGCTCGGCGGACAACCCCATCACCGGGGAGGTGCGCTATGAAATCGGCGTCAACAGCCCCGCCGATGAAGTCAATATCGCCGGCGGCGGGCATCTGGCCTATGCGCCCACGAAACAGGGCCTTGCCGAGGCGAGCCTGAACCAGAGGCAATATCAGCAGGATCCGCGGCTGCCCATTGAACGTTCCCGATTCGAACTGAAAGTGGAAGACGAGCCGCAAAGCAGCCAGCCCCTGGTCAGCCTACGCCTCGACGGCGGCTTCGAGCCGGGCATGATCTACGAGTTGACCTATGAGGCAAGGGACCCGGTGCTCGCCGGCGCGGGCATGGCGGCCATCCGCGATCTGGTTTCCCTGATCCGTTACGGCGGCGATGGCGAAGCCCGGCTTGGAGAACTGGACCTGCCGGAGATCGAGCACAGCGTCGCCTGGGGCAATTCCCAGAGCGGGCGGCTGCTGCGGCAGTTCATGTACGACGGGTTCAATGCCGATCTGGCCTCGCGCAAGGTTTTCGACGGCATCATCCCGGTGATCGCCGGCGGCGGCTACGGCATGTTCAACAATCGCTTCGCCATGCCCACCCGCACCAATGGCCAGCACTCCAACCATCTCTACCCCAACGACCTGTTCCCTTTCACCTACGGCGAAAGCACCGACCCCTGGACCGGCCGCAATGACGCCATCCTGCGCCGGGCCCGGGCCAGCGGCACCGTGCCCATGGTGTTCCATATCCAGACTTCCAACGAATACTGGGTGCGCGCCGGTTCCCTGCCCCACACCACGCCGGACGGCAGCGAAGATGCCCACGTTCCGCCCAATGTGCGCTTTTACACCATCGGCGGCTCCCAGCATGGCTCCGGCAATGGCGTTTCCCGCGCCGACCCCAACACTCAGCTTCCGCGCAATCCCAATATCTGGGCGCCCATTGCCGATTCCCTGTTGGTGGCCATGTACCGCTGGGTGGCGGACGGCGTGGAACCGCCGGAATCGCGCTATCCGCGCATCGCCGACGGCAGCCTGGCGCCGGCCCATGTGGACGGCCGCATCAACCGGGCGGTGTGGAATCCCCTGCGCGGGGTGAACCATCCCGGGGCGCTGTACCGCCCGGCCCACGCCAGCTATGGCCCGCGCTGGGAAAGCGAGCGAATCATCGACCGGCATCCGCGGCAGTCGGACCACTGGTACGGCGCCCTCGCCCCGGCGGTGGACGCGGACAACAACGATTTTGCCGGCAGCACGGTGCTGCCGCCTTTGGCGGCGGTTCCCCTGGCCACCTTCACCCCCTGGAACCTGCGCGCGCCGGCCAGCGGCGCCGAGCTTTCCCTGGCCCGGCTTGCGGGAGGCTATATTCCCTTTCCTGCCAATACCGCGGCCGCGGTGCGGTCCGGCGACCCGCGCAATTCCATCGCCGGCCTGTACGCCTCCTTCGAGGACTACCTGCGAAAATACGAAGCCGCCACCGACGCCCTCATCAGCGAAGGCTATCTGCTCCCCGGTTTCAAGCAAACCTACCTGGACGCCGCCCGGGCCAACGAGGCGGTTTTTGAGTAGTACGCCAGCGTGCTTGACATGGGTCCCGGACGCAGTAGCTTTGTAATGGGGCCGAGGCGGCATCGGAGCAAGGACAAGATTTATGGGGTCGAAGGGCACCGGACGTGTCATGAAAATACTGGCGGTGGGAGATATTCATCTCGGGCGGCTGCCATCGCGGATTCCGGAAGATTTTCCCTGTCAGGCGCGGGAGCTGTCGCCCGAGGAGGCCTGGCGGCGCACTGTTGATCTCGCCATTGGGGAACAGGTCGCCGCTGTATTGCTTGCCGGTGACGTGATCGAAAGCGAGAAGGATTTTTTCGAGGGCTATCGCGCCCTCGGCGATGGGGTCAACCGTCTGGCGGAAGCGGGGGTCGAAGTCATCGCCGTTGCCGGCAATCACGATGTGGAAGTTCTGCCCAGGCTGGCCCGGACGCTTGCGGACCAGCCGGCTTTCACCCTGCTTGGGGAGGGAGGTGTCTGGCAGTCCCATACTCTCAAATCTTCGGGTGGACAGGTCACGATCTGGGGCTGGTCCTTTCCCCGGAGGCAGGTAAGCAACAGCCCGCTGGCAGGCGCTACCCTGGAGCGAGGCGCGGGCCTGACCCTGGGTCTGCTGCATTGCGATCTCGACCAGCGCGGCAGCGCCTATGCCCCGGTGATGCGGCGCGAACTCGACGACGCCGGGCTCGACGGCTGGTTGTTGGGCCATATCCACTTACCGCATCAGCTTCGCCCCGATTCACTTTGCGGCTACCTCGGCTGCCTTTCGGGAATGGACCCGGGAGAGCACGGCGCCCGCGGGCCCTGGATGCTGACCGTGGCAGGCGACCGCCTGGAGAACATGGAGCAGATACCCATCGCGCCGCTGCGCTGGGAAAGGCTGCAAGTTGATGTCGGCGAACTCGACGATATCGGCAAGCTCGAGGAGTTTTTACTGGAAAAAATCCAACGGCATGATGTCTCGCTGTTTGCTTCCGATTCTGGCCCCGACGCGGTGGGGCTGCGGGTGCAATTCACGGGGCAGACCCGTTTTGTCAGGGAAATACCCGACAGCGCACGGCAACTGGTGGAAAACGCGAACCACATCGGGATCAGCGGCCGCCACTACTTCATCGAACACTGCGAAGCCCTGGTGCGCCCCCGCACCGATCTCGCGGAACTCGCGGCCCGCAACGACCCGCTCGGCCTGCTGGCCGGCAAACTGCTGCTGCTCGACCGGCCACAGGAAGACCTGGAAAGGCAGGCATTGCTGAAGGCCGCCACCGCCAGCTTCCGCTCCACCCTCAGTGAATCCCGATGGCGGGGCGTCGAATCCAGCGACAAGGAACTACTTGAGGCGCAAGTCGTGGAAAGGCTGCGGCGCACCGGCACGACCGCATTGCAAACGCTCTGGGCCCAGCGGGAGTCCGCCTGGTGAAACTCGAGCAACTGACCATCGAGCGTCTGCCGGGAATCGCCAAAGGATTCACCCTGGATGCGCTTTCCGGCGACATCAACCTGGTCACCGGCCCCAACACCATCGGCAAATCGAGCCTCGTTCGCGCCCTCCGATTCCTGCTGCGCCCGCCGCAAAGGGGCGACCCGCCGGTTTCGCTATCCGCCGCATTCCGCGATGGCGATGCAAGCTGGCGAGTGGAGCGAACCGGCAGCCGCATCCAGTGGCGCGGAAACGGTGAAATCGCAGAGCGTCCGCCGTTGCCGGATGGCGAGGAAGTAAGCCGCTACTGCCTGTCAATGGAAGACCTGATTGACAGCAACCAGACCGACCAGCGGCTTGCGGAGGATCTGCGGCGCGAATTGTCCGGCGGCTTCGACCTGGGCGAGCCGCGTATCCAGCTTGGCGGGCGTCATGGCGCCAACGAAAGAAACGCGCTTGTGCAGGCAAAGCGAGACTTGCTGAAGGCCGAGCGGGATTCGGCGCAACTCGACGAACGAAGAGACCAACTTCCCGAGCTTGCAGCCCGGATTGCCGAAGCCGGGAAAGCCAAAGAGCAATGCCAGCGTATAGCGTGCGCCCAAAACCTTCTTGCTGCCGTATCAGAGTGGAAAAAAAAGCGCACCGCACTCGATGAGTATCCCCCGGGCATGGACAAGCTGGGCGGCGAGGAAAAAGCCAACCTTGACCGCTTCCGCGAACGCAGGAAAGGACTTGAGGAAAGACTGCGGGAAGCGCAGCAGGAACGAGATCAGGCAGCGCAGCAAATCGAACAACTCGGGTTCGATGAGGCAAAGCTCAAATCCGCTGAATCAACCCGGGACATTGCCGAGCGCAAGCTGAAACAAGTCTCGCAATTACGGGAGACAATCAAGCAACGCAAGATTGATGAGACAAAAGCGGAGGCTCGACTTGAATTAGCATCTCAGGCTCTCGGTGGAGCGGGCCCACCGCAACTGGATACGGACAAGCTGGCCGAAGCCGAGAGATTTGCCGCCGGTTTCATCGCTCTGCAAACAAGACGAGATGAGCTTGAAACCAGGAAAGACATCGTCGGCGTTGCGCCCAACGAGCAAAAAATCAGGCAGCACGAAAAGGCCATTGATGCCTTGCGTGACTGGCTCAGTGGGTCGATTCCGTCGCGCCCGCCCCGCGCAAACCATTGGGTCCTGTTGACTTCGCTGATTTGTGGCGTACTTGCCGGCGCTTCCCCGCTCTTTCTCAACCCTGCTATTGGCATGACCCTGTTCGGCGCAACGTTGCTCGGTATTGCCATTGCCACATGGCAACAGCGCCCGGCCGTCAGTACGGTCGGGGCCCAAGCCCGGGAGAAATTCGAAGCGCTCGAACTCCCGGCACCCTCCGCCTGGAGCGGCAGGGAGGTTCGGCAAAGACTCAGGGAACTCGAAGAAGTCGCCGGGCAACTGATCGCCCAGCGGAAGCGGGCCGAAGGTGTCCATGAACTCGAACAGAAACTCAAAACCACGCGGGAGGCGATTCAGGAAGAAGAGAAGAAACGCCAACAACTCGCCGAATCCATCGGCTTTGATCCCACCATGCCGCTCACTGCTCTCGACCGCTTTATCCATCTGGTAAAGGAATGGGACCAGGTGGGAAAGGAACTTGCCGAAGTCAGGCGGGAAATTGTGCTTCACCAGCAAAGACGGGACGATGAGGCCCAGGCGCTGCGGGAGTCGCTCCAACCCTGGTGGTCGGAGCCGCAGTCGGACCTTGATGCGCTGGAAGGCGCTGCGGAGTTCTTCCAGTCGCGTCTGGCCAAGGCACAAACGGCGGCGGAACGATTGCGGCTCGCCATGGCGGAAATCTCAAACCTTGACGGACAGATCAAGGTCTGCGACGAGGACATCGGCAAGCTGTTTGCTGGAATCGATCTCGACCCCGGCGATGAACAGGGGCTTCGCGAGCGCCTGGAAGTTCTCGACTCATGGCGGCAAATCCATAATGAGGAAAGGGATTTGGGAGTACAGGAAAAACAATTCCGCAATCAATTGAAAGATTCACCCGAACTATGCGAACTCGCCGATGCCGGTGACGAAGTGAAGCTCGAGGAGCTGCGGGAAAAACAGCAATCCCTCGCAAACCAACTAGAAAAACTGCGTGATGAGCGCTCAGGAATCGAAGCCAAGATCGAAATCGCCGAATCCGGCCATTCCATCGCTGTGGCCATCAAATCGATAAGCAAGGCCGAAACATCCCTCATTGCCAAACGCGACGAATTGCTGGACAAGCAGGCAACCGACCTGCTGCTCGATCAGGTTGAAGAAGCCCATACCGCCGAGCACCAGCCCGAAGTGCTACGCAATGCCGGAAAGCTGTTTCGCGAAGTCACCGCCCATGGTTTCGACATCGAACTTGCCGGCGACGGAGGCTTCCAGGCCCGCGACCTGACACAGAACGAAATGCGGGGCCTCGATGAACTTTCCACCGGCACCCGGATGCAACTCCTGCTCGCCGTGCGCACCGCCTGGGTGCAAACCCGGAGAATGCTGCCGCTTTTTCTCGATGAAGCCCTGATCACCAGTGACGAAGTCCGTACCGCCGAAATCGTCAAGTCCCTCAAGACGCTGGCGGAATCCAGCGGCGTGCAGGTGATCTATTTTTCCGCCCGGCGCAGCGAAGCAGCCCTCTGGCGCCAGGCGGTCGGCGATGACTTGCATGTGATCGACCTTGGGCGAATGCGTGGCCGCGAGGAGAGCGATGAGCCGGTGAATTTCAATCTGCCCGAAATCCCCGCAGTACCCGCACCCGGAGGTTCGCCGGAAGAATACGCGCAGTCCCTCGGCGTCCCCGCCATCGACCCCCACCGGGACCCTGGAGAAATCCACCTGTTCCACCTGCTGCGGGACGATCTCGGCCTGCTGCACCGGCTGTTGAGCGAGTATCGGATTGCCACGCTGGGGCAGGTGCAATCCCTGCTGGAACGCGATGCCAGTGAAGAAGACTCCTGGCGCGGGCGGTTGCTCGGCCGATGCCGGGGGGCGCGCAACTGGGTCCATGCCTGGCGGCGGGGCCGCGAGCGAAAAATCAGCAGGAGCGAACTCGAGGCATCGGGGGCCATATCGGACACATTTATGGAACCGGTGTCGGCACTTCTGGCTTCTTACCCTGCAAGCGGTTCACCAGGCCACCTGCTGGAGAGGCTGCGCGCCCGGGAATTCAGCGGCTTCCGCGGTAAAAAAGCCGACGAACTCGAGGCCTGGCTGCGGGAAAACGGCTATCTTGACGAGCGTGAGCCACTTTCCAGCGCCGGGCGCCGCAGCGAAGTCCTGCGTCAATGCGACCCCGCCGACGAGAAAGCCAGCGCGAACATTGCCAAATGCATAGACTGGCTCGAAGCTGGCATAGTCAAGTGATCCGAGTTTCGCTCCGCTACTCACCGCTCTTCGGGAAATCAAACCGGGCCAGGGTGGCCTGGCCGCGGTGGATTTGAGACCAGCGGTCGATGGGGAGGGCGAGTTCCACGAGGCCGCAGGTGGGGATATTGGCGATGTCGCCGTTGGTCATTTCATTGGCGAAGTCGGTGATGGTGGGGTTGTGGCCCACCAGCATGGCGGATTGGCAGGCTTCGTCCACGAGGCCGGCGGCTTTGAAATACATGGCGGTGCCGCAGAAATAGAGATCGGGGTTGCTGGCGATATCGTCCGCGGGAAAGCCGATGGACTCGGCCATGAGTATCGCCGTGGAGCGGGCCCGCACCGCGGGGCTTGCGATGATGCAATCGACGCTGGCCTCGCGGGCCAGAAAACGGCTGCTCATGAGTGGCACATCCTGCCTGCCGCGATTGGCCAGGGGGCGCTCGAAATCCCGCAGCCTGGGGTAGTCCCAGCTTGACTTGGCGTGGCGCAACAGAAAAAGCGTTTTCATTTCCGTTTAATCGGCAGAAGCAATCATCTTGTTAACCGGCTACGGGGCATTCCTGGAGGCGCAACAGAGGTTTCCGCGGTCTGGACGAGATCCTGCGACTTCGCGCAGGATGACGAACAGGTCGATGAAGCCTTGCCCGCTCTGATGGTAGAATCCCTCCTTCCCGAAGCTACGGAGTCCCAGTCTTGTCCAGAATCGCCATCCTGCCCCTGCTCACAGCCCTGACCGTGCCCGGCCATGCGGCGCTCGCTGCGGAAGAAGAAGACCGGCCCTGGAACAGCGAGATCGAACTCGGCGCCATCTTCACGTCGGGCAATACGCGGGACGAGAATATCCAGTTCCGGGGCGAGGTCAACTATGCCCTGGAAACCTGGGATCTGGGTTTTACCCTGGATGGATTCCGCTCCTCCAAGGACGACGAACTCGCCGCCCAACGGGTGTATTACGTTTCGGAAGCCAACTACAACATCAACGAGCAGAGTTTTGTGCTCACCCGCCTCGCCCACGACGACGACCGCTTCAGCGGTTATGAGGGCCAGTCGGACATCTCCCTCAATTACGGCCGCAATCTGCTGACCAACCGGGACGACATGGACCTGACCCTGAATCTGGGAGCCGGTTACCGCCAGTCGCGCGCGCTGGAAGAGGATTTCGGCGAAGCCATGCTGCGGCTTGCCGCGGACTTCAACTGGAACCTGTCGGATTCCGCCGCCCTGCTGCAGGAATTCAGCACCGAGGCGGGCGAGGAAACGAGCATTTTCCGCAGCCGCAGCGGCATTGAAACCGAAATCCTGGAAAACCTGCTGCTGCGCTTTTCGGTGGACCTCAAGCACCAGACCCGGGTCCCCGCCGGCCGCGAAAAAACCGACACCGAAACCAGCGTCACCTTCGTCATGCAGTTCTGAAACCCGGGCCCGCCTGCGCAGGCCCGGGGTTTGCGATCAATCAGAATGCGTTCCAGGTGGCCCGCAGATAGTAGAAGCCGCCGTTGAAGCCGAAGGGCGACTGTTCCGGATAGATCAGGCCGGCCACCTCGCCGTTCGGATTCATCATCGGATACTCGTCGAAAGCGTTCTGCAAGCCGAGAATCACCGACAGCGAATCGCTGACCTCATAGCCCGCCTCCACATCGAACACCAAGCTCGGGTCGGGATAGAAAGCCACACTGCCGTCATTGGTGGGGGCGTCGTAGTACTCGCCGTAGTAGCGCGCCCGGGCCATGAAACGCCAGGGGCCCTGGAGATGCGACCAGGTGGCGGTGTAGCGCATGTCGGGGCGGCCGCGTTCGATCTGCAGCCGGCGATTGTCGCTGGTGAACTCGGTGCTGTAGTCGCTCAGTTCCACATCGGACCAGTTGGCGACAAAGGTCAGCGTGGAATCGCCCTGCCCCAGATCGAAAGGCAGGGTGGCCACCAGATCGATGCCCGAGGCCTGCACGGTCTGCTGGTTCGAGAAGAAGCGCACCGAGGTGAAGCTCTGGGCGTCGGACACCCCGGCCGCCAGCAGCGAGGAGATATCCTCCTCGGTGAGATTGAAGCGGCTGGTGAACGAGATGCGATCGGAAATCTCGATATTGTAGTAATCGAGGGTCACATCCAGGTCGCCGGCGGAGAACACCAGGCCCAAGGTCATGTTTACCGACTCTTCCGGCGTCAGCGGCGTGGCGCCCTTCTGCTGGGCAATGGGATTGGTCGGCGGCAGGGTGGCAATGTCCGCCAGCCGGCCCATGTTGAACTCGGTGGTCACATTGCGCAGGTTCGCCTGCCCCGCCGTGGGCACCCGGAAGCCGGTGCTCACCGCGCCCCGGATGGCCACATTGTCGGCCACTTGCAGGCGCGCCGCAAGCTTGCCGTCGAGAGTGTCGCCAAAATCGGCATAGTCCTCGAAACGCAGGGCCGCGCCGACCAGCAGGGACTCGTTCACATTCGATTCCACATCGATATAGGCGCCCCAGGCGCGCACGGTGTTCTCACCGGCGTCACCGGGCTGGAAGCCGGGGAAGCCATTGGAGCCGACGCCGAATCCCTGGGCCGCCAGATTCGGATCGATGAAGAAGGAATTGGGTTCGCCGTTGCGAATGGTGAAGGTCTCGTCCCGGTACTCCAGTCCCATGGCCACGTTGACGCTGTCCACATTGCCGGGGAAGAACTGCCGGGACAGGTCGAAGTTCGCCACCCGGTCGGTTTCCACATAGCCGCCGGCGTCGTAGTAGGTGGGGATGTCGTTGCGACGCGACAGCAATTGCGGATTGATGGTGTTGTAGATGTAAAAGTCCGCGCCGCTCTGGCCGGCCACGGCGCTGATGTCGTAGTACCAGCCGGAATCAAGCTCGCCGCGAACGCCGCCGGCGAGGCTGATGTCGTCCACATAGCCGCCGAACTGGGGCGTGAAGCCGCCGGGGAATCTCTCGATCAGCGAATAACAGCCCGGGTTGTTGCGGATCGAGGCCAGCGCGTTGGCGTCGGGCACATTGCCGGTGATGCGAACCGCGGGGCAGTTGCCCGACATGTCGCCGGTGAGGTCGGCCACTTTCACCGAAGGCGAGCCGTCCTCCAGGGTCGGGCCGAGAAAGACGCCGCCCCGGGTATGGGGATTTCGATAGTAGAAACCGCCTTCCACCTGGCGCTCGGCCCAGTTGCCGAACAGGTAGGCTTCGCTGCCATTACCCAGGTCGATGCCGAAATTGCCGAACAGCTTGAAGTCGTCGGAAATCTCCGGGGCGCCCCAGATCTGGGCCGCGGGCTGGCGCACGCTGGTGTTGCCGGCATTGATCAGGCCCTGGGCGTCGCCGCGCTGGACGCTGCGGCTGGTTGGATCCTGTTCCTTGAATTCAAAGCTGATATTGCCGAAGCCGGAATCGCTCAGGCCAAAGCCGGCATTGCCGGCAATCGTCAGGGCGTCGCCGTCGCCTTCGAAGTGGCTGCCCCATTTGGTGTCCAGGGTAAATCCGGAATCGTCTTCCTTGAGCACGAAATTCATGATGCCCGCGATGGCGTCGGAGCCGTATTGCGCCGAAGCGCCGTCCCGCAGCACTTCGAGCCGGTCCAGGGCGATCGCCGGAATCACCGAAAGGTCGGGACCCTGGGACCCGCCGGAGATGCCCGCCCCAAGCAGGGCGATCACCGCGGCGCGATGGCGGCGTTTGCCATTGACAAGCACCAGGGTGGCGTCCGGCGGCAGCGAGCGCAGGGTGGCCGGGCGGATGAATGTCGCCGCGTCCGAAATCGGCTCCTGGGCCACGTTATAGGATGGCACCAGCGCCGAGAGCAGCGAGTCCATGTCGCTGTCGCCCTGGGCAAGGAAATCATCGCCGCTGATGACGTCCACCGGCACCGGCGAATCATCGGCCGAACGGTCCCGGCGCCGGGAACCGACCACCAGAATCTCTTCGGCGGGCTCGGCCGCCTGGCCCGCACTGGCGGGCTGCGCCTGGGCGCTGGCGGCCAGTGCGGCGCAAAGCAGGGCGACGGGGACCGAAAAGGTCAGACGGGAAAGGGCTTTCATGACAACTACCTCCTGGAATTTGTCAGTGATTCTAGTTTCTTAACCCATGCCAAGAGCCTGCGCCGCAGGAATTCACGGCTGCAAATCCGCTCTCATCCACGCCCCGGCCGCTCGATTTCTTTGCATATTCACCAATATTTGCCTCAATCGATCAGCCGGGGGCGCGACGATAGCGAATTTTCGCTTTCTCGAATTCCTGCGGCGCAGGCTCCCAAGGGTGGATTCAGGCTACGCCTCGAACCATGCCATGTCAATCAGGTCTATTGGGAAAAACGAAGAAAAATTTACTGCGAAGAAATCATGTGGGCGACCGGCAGTTCCCATTTTGGCCCTGCCCACTATCCTCACACGCCCGCCGCACCCCATGCCGCCCGCCGGCGACTCACGTTGTGTGGAATCCAGGTCAGATTTGGTCGATGGGGAAGGCGAGCACTTCGGTGATGGAGTCCGCTCCGCTGAGCAACATCAGCAGGCGGTCGATGCCGAAAGCGACTCCCGCGCAGGCAGGAAGGCCGTTTTCGAGGGCTGCCAGCAGTTTTTCGTCGATTTCGGGGACGGCACGGTCGCGATTGGTTCGGCTTTGCCGGTCGCGCCCGAATCTGTTGCGCAACTCCTCGGGGTCGGTTTCCTCGTCGTAGCCGTTGGCCAGTTCCATGCCGCGGCAGAATAGTTCGAAACGCCGTGCTACCGGCTCGCCTTCCTGGTCGGGCGCGATTTTCGCGAGCGCGGCCTGGGCGGCTGGATAATCGTGGATGAAGCAATACTCGGGCAGTTCGGGTTCGATTGCCTGGGCTAGAAGTAGTTGCAGGCAGTCGGTGGCGTTGAGGTCGGCGGCGTTGACCGGGAGTGTTTCCCGGGCGAGCCGGCGCAGGGCTTTTGGTTCGATCCGATGTGGATCGATGTTGAGGTGGTGCAGGAATAGTTCGCGATAATTCAGTCGCGGCATTGATGCCCGCGGCAGAAATCCGCGGAGGAGTTGGTCGACTTCGTCCATTAGTTCTTCGAGGCTGAAGCCGGGGCGATACCATTCGAGCATCGTGAATTCGGGATTGTGTCTGGGCCCGGTGTCGCCTTGACGGAAACTCTTGCAGATCTGGTAGCAGGCGCCGCTGCCCGCGGCGAGCAGGCGCTTCATGGCATACTCGGGCGAGGTCTGCAAGTGGTAGGTTTGCGGGTTGCCCGCCAGTTGCACCTGGGCGGGGATGGAATCGATATGCAGGTCGGTTACCGTGGCGGGGGCGAGTAGCGGGGTTTCGACTTCGAGTACGTCGCGGGCGGCGAAGAACCGGCGGATGCGGGCCAGCGTGTTCGCCCGCAATTTCAGCAATTCCGGCGCGGCGGCCGGTCGCCAGTCGGCCATGGCGGGGCTTACTTGTTGACCCGGTTCTGGTATTCCCCGGTCCGGGTATCGACCCTCAGCACATCGCCCTCGTTGACGAACAGGGGCACCTTGACCACGGCGCCCGAACTCAGGGTGGCGGGCTTGGAGCCGCCCTGGGCGGTGTCGCCCTTCAGGCCCGGGTCGGTCTCGGTGACTTCGAGTTCGACGAAATTGGGTGGAATCACCGAGATGGGATTGTCATTCCACAGCACGACCTGATACGCCTCCTGGGGTTTCAGCCAGTTTTTCGCCTCGCTGATGGCGCTGGCGTCGGCGGCGAGTTGTTCATAGCTGCCGTCGGTTTTCATGAAATGCCAGAATTCGCCGTCTTCGTAGAGATACTCCATGTCTATTTCGAGCACGTCGGCGCCGGGCAGCGATTCGCCGGACTTGAAGGTGCGCTCCCAGACGCGGCCATTGAGCAGATTGCGGAACTTGACCCGATTGAAAGCCTGGCCCTTGCCGGGCTTGACGAATTCGTTTTCCAGAATCGAGCAGGGTTCGCCGTCCACCAGCAGTTTCAGACCGCCCTTGAACTCGTTGGTTGAATAGGATGTCATAGCATTTCCCCTGTTTCCCTTTGTTGCCTGGTGCGCTGCCAACATGCTCCCAGCCAGTGAGTCAGCCGCGGATTGGCGGCTATCCCTCTCCGATCTGATTACCGATCCCCGGGAGCTTGCCGATTTCCTGCAACTCGACCAGCGGCAGCACCCGGCCGGTGAACTGGCGCTCAGGCAGTTTCCGCTGAAGGTGCCGCGGGGCTTCGCCGCGCGCATGGAAAAAGGCAACTGGCGGGACCCGCTGCTGCGGCAGGTGTGGCCCGCCTCCGCCGAAGAGCGCGCCGCGCCGGGCTTTGTGGCCGACCCGCTGCGGGAGCGCCATTATAATCCGCGGCCCGGTCTGCTGCACAAGTATCGGGGCCGGGCCCTGTTGATCGCCGCGCCACATTGCGCGATTCACTGCCGCTACTGTTTCCGCCGCGAATTCGATTACGAAGGCAATACGCCGGGACGGCGGCAGTGGCGCACGGCGCTGGACTATATCCGGGATGACGCCAGCATCGTGGAAGTGATTCTCAGCGGCGGCGACCCGCTGGCCCTGGCGGATCGGCAACTCGGCTGGCTTATCGAGGCCATTGCCGACATTTCCCATGTAAGCACCCTGCGTATCCACACCCGTTTGCCCGTGGTGATTCCCGAGCGGGTCACGGCGGAATTGCTGGCCATGCTCGCCCAAAGCAGGCCCCGGGTCGTGGTGGTCATTCATTGCAATCATGGCCGGGAAATCGACTCTCGGGTCGCCGCCGCGCTGGGAGCCCTGCATGGGAACGGAAGCACCCTGCTCAATCAGACGGTGCTGCTCAAGGGAGTCAATGACGAGGCAAGCACACTTTTTTCGCTCTCAATGCGGCTTTTTTCAGAAAATGTACTACCTTATTACCTGCACCTGCCGGACCAGGTCGCGGGAACCTCACATTTTCAGGTAGACCTCGACTCCGCCCTGGCGATCATGGGGGAGTTGCAGGCCTCCCTCCCCGGCTATCTGGTGCCCCGCCTCGTGCGGGAAGAACCGGGTCAGCCTGCGAAAACGCGAATGTCATGAACTGAAGAGGAGAATCTGTCCATGGACGGGTCCCTGCAATCTGAAGCGGTGCAATTGCCGAACGAATATCTCGACGCACTCACCGGCCTGCCGAACCGGGCCTTTCTTGAAAACGCGCTCAGGCAGGTGCTGGCCGATGGCGGGCCGGCCACGCTGGCGCTCTTGCAACTGGAAAACTTCCACGAGATCCGCTCCTGGGTGGGCAAGTCCGATGCAAGTTTCGTGCTCTGTGATGTGGCAAGGCTGCTGGCGAAGAATCTGCCCCCGGGCATTTCCCTGTGCCGCTGCGAAAACTACGAGTTTGCCCTGCTCCTGCTCAATGAGGACAGCGTCCGGGCCCGGCAGATAACCGACCGGATCAAGCAGGCCCTGCAGACTACGGTTTCCGAATCGATTCCGTCCCGGATTGAACTCAAGTGCGCAGTGGGTCTGGCGACTGTGGAGCCCGGCGTGAGCGGGCCGGAAATGATGTTCACCCGAGCCAGGCACCAGTTGCGCGTCGCCCTGTTCCGCCGCCACGGCGAAAGCTGCCTTTCCACCATGCACGAAGTCGATGGATTCGACCCCGTGGAGCTTGGCCCGGCGCTGGAACGCCAGCCGCTGGCGCTGAATTTCCAGCCCATCGTCAGCCTGCTGCCGGACGGCGTGGAACGCTATGAGGTACGTTGCCGGTTGCCATTGGAAAATCGCCGTCTTGCGCCTCTACGGCTATTTGAAATCGCGGTGCGGAATGCTCTCGGCGGCATCATCGACCGGCAACTGTGCCGCCGGGGGCTTGGCGTCCTGCGGGAAAGCGGCAAACCCTCGCTGTGTCTTTTTGTCAATCTGACCCTGAACTCGCTGGTGGACCCGGATTTCTACCGCTGGCTTGAGACCGAGCTCGCCCCGGCGCCGCATCTTGCCCGGCAACTCGTCTTGCAGGTCAGCGAGATAGACGTGCTGGTGGCCCAGCACCACGTGCAATACTTCTGCGAACACCTGGCCCGGCTCGAAGTTCGCCTTGCCATCGGCAATTTCGGCTTCACCGACAACCCTTTCCGTTATCTGCCGCTGCTGAAAGTCGATTTCGTGAAGATCAACCTGTCCAAGGGAGACCGGGCCGGCGCCGGCCGCAAGCAGACGCAAGCTCTTCTGCGGGGATTGCAGTATACCGGGCTCGAAGTGATTGCCTCCCAGGTGGAAGACATGGACGACCTGCCCTGGTTGTGGCGCGCCGGGGCAAGGCTCGCCCAGGGTTACAGCCTGGCCGGGCCCAAGGCCGAGCCGGTATACGAGTTTCCCCGAGAGATGGCCGTCCGCGCCGCCTGAGGCTCTCGATTGCCAACATTGGCAGCGGCAATTATGCTCGCGCTATGAAGTCCACCCGCATTGGTTCGCGCATTTCCCTGATTGCCTGTATCGCCCTGCTGCTGGCCATGAGCCTGTTCTGGCTGATCAGCAGCTACCATACGCGGCAGGTGCTCCAGGCCCAGGCGGACCAGCTTGGCCCAACCATTGCGCGGCAGGCGGCGGAACTGCTCGCCGAGCATGTGGAGGCCGAAGACCTCATCAGCATCAATGTCATTCTGGAAGAGTTGGTGGCGGACCCGGCGGTCATCGAAGCCAGCCTGCTCGATGAACAGGGGCAAAGCGTGGCGATGGCAGGCGCGCCCAATACCGTGCCCCCCATTGCCCTGCTGACGCGGCCGATACTGCGGGAGGAGTACTACACCCGCACGGTCCAGTTTTTTGGTGCCGATCAGGGAACGGTCAGCGTTGCCCTTGATCTCGGTTATCTGCAGGCGACTCTGAACGACAATCTGCTGCTGGTGGGCGGCGCCACCCTGGTCATGCTGCTGGTCACCTGGATTTTTCTTGCAGTCTATTGCCAGGTCGCGCTGGGCTTTCCCCTCAATCTGCTGGGTTGGTCCCTGGGCAAGATCAGGCGCGGAGAAATCGCCGAATGCCCAGAGCCCACCGGGCATGACGAAGTCGCGAATCTTACCCGGCAATACAATGCCATGGCGAAGTTTCTGTCGCGCAACACCTTTCTGGACCCGCTCAATGAGGAATCCCGGGAGCCGGACTCGCCCGACGGGCAGGCGGCGGAACTCAGTGTGCTCGTGATTCGCTTGAGCAACTATTTCTCGCTGGCCACCGCCATGGGCCGGGAGCAGGTGCTGCACCTGCTCGACCGCTATTACTTCCTCGCCGGCCAGGTGGGCCGAATCTACAATGGCCGCGTCTGTTACTGCCATGAAGACGAGATTCTCATTGTCTTCGACCGCACCATGGCGAGCGAGGAACAAGCCTATTACGCCATCTGCGCGGGGCTGCTGTTTCTGCGCCTGGTTCCCCATCTCAATCTGCTTCCCGGTGTCGCCGGCGCCAGTTTCGGCCTTGTCGCCCACAGCGGAGCCGTGGAAGCAAGACTGTATTCACCCATCAGCGGCACCAATGACAGCCTGATCGGCGAGGCGCCCGACCAGGCGCGGCGCATCTGCAACGAATGCCCGGACAACGCACTGCTGCTCAGCCCCGACTGCTACCAGCTCGCCGGCGCCGACTCCCGGATCAACGCCGGTCCCTTCAACGACCCGGACACCGAAGACCCGGCCCTCATCGCCCTCGCCCCGCCCGAGGAACTCGATGAGCTACTCAACCTGCAAGCCACTCGCCTTGCCGCCCGGTAATCAGCCGCATCGGGCCATTCTGTTCTGCGGCGCATCTGTCATCGTGCGCCGATGCCGTCTGTCATTCTGCGCGCAGTCGCAGAATCTCATGCAGAGACCTCCCGAGGAGATTCTGCGACTTCGCGCAGAATGACGGGGAGGGGAGGCGCAGAATGACGGGGGGATGTTGGCGCGGGGTGACTGATCTCAACGCTGTAGTTTGAACCACGGGGCAAACCCCCCGGGTACTCGGGAGTCTGGGGTAACATAGTCTCTCATTTTCCCGGAACTTGCCGGAGGAGTTTCATCGATGAAGCGGATTTGCGGATGGATTGGCCAGACAGGGCTGTTACTGGCTCTCGTTTCATTCACCCAGACGGCTCGGGCCGCCGAGGCGGTGGCGGGCCTCGATCTTACGGGCAGCGGCCTCGGCATCGCCGCGCTGGTGTTGTTTGTGCTCGCCTATGCCCTGGTAATCAGCGAAGAGAACATTCATCTGCGCAAATCGAAACCCGTGGTGGTTGCCGCCGGCGTGATCTGGATTCTGGTGGCGCTGGCCTATTCGGCCGCCGGCGAGTCTGCGCTGGCGGAAGAGCTGGTTTCCCACAACCTGCTGGAATTCGTCGAACTGTTCCTCTTTCTGCTCGCGGCGATGACCTACATCAACACCATGGAAGAGCGGGGCATCTTCAACCTGTTGCGGGCAAAGCTTGTCAGCGCGGGATTTTCCCTGCGCAAGCTGTTCTGGATTACCGGGCTGATTTCCTTCTGCATGTCGCCACTGGCGGACAATCTCACCACCGCCCTGCTCATGGCCGCCGTGGTGGTTTCCATTGGCGGCGACAATACCCGCTTCGTCGTTCTCGGCTGCATCAATGTGGTGGTGGCAGCCAATGCCGGGGGCGTTTTCAGCCCCTTCGGAGACATCACCACCCTGATGATCTGGCAGGCGGGATACGTCCAGTTCCAGGAGTTTTTCGTGCTGGTGATTCCATCCATCGTGAACTGGGTGGTCACCGCCGGGATCATGAGTTTTGCGGTTTCCCATGAAAAACCCGCGGCAATCGAGGAAAAGGCCGAGGTGAAATTCGGTGGCTGGGTGGTGGTGGGGCTGTTCGGCATGACCATCGCCATGGCGGTGAGCTTCCACAACTTCCTGCACCTGCCGCCGGTGCTCGGCATGATGACCGGTCTTGGCATACTCAAGCTGTATGGCTACTACCTGCAAATGCGCGACGCCGGCTACATGGGCTCGGCCACATCACTGGTCAGCGGCGACGCCGCCATGTTCGGCGATTCCATGCTGGAAGACGAAATCGAGAGTCGCGAGCAGCCCTACAATATTTTCCACAATCTCCAGCGGGCCGAGTGGGACACGCTGATCTTCTTCTACGGGATTATCCTCTGCGTCGGCGGGCTCGGTGCCTTTGGCTATCTCGCGGTGGTTTCCGAATTCAC
This sequence comes from Pseudomonadales bacterium, assembly GCA_022825945.1. GTDB lineage: Bacteria > Pseudomonadota > Gammaproteobacteria > Pseudomonadales > Pseudohongiellaceae > UBA9145. The sequence goes on along the minus strand of JAJDVS010000017.1, from coordinate 2,167 downwards.
CTATGAAGGCCTGGGACCCACGGTGGCCAATGTGCTGGTGGGATTCGCCTCGGCGCTGATCGACAACATTCCGGTCATGTTCGCCGTACTCGAAATGTCGCCGGAGATGGACCTGTTCCAGTGGCTGCTGATTACCCTGACCGCCGGCGCCGGCGGCTCCATGCTGTCGATCGGCTCGGCGGCTGGCGTTGCCGTCATGGGGCAGGCGCGGGGCGTGTATACCTTCTTTTCCCACCTGAAATGGAGCTGGGCGATCATGCTCGGCTACTTCGCCAGCATCGGCGCCCATTTCCTGCTCAATGGCTAATTAGCTGAAATCCGGGGCCGCGGGCGATGCCGGAAATCAGTCGGCGCCCGCCACCCTGAGCAGGACGCGGTAGATCATTTCGGTTCCCTCGGCGAGGGATTGCACCGAGACCCGCTCATCATTGCCGTGCATGCGGGAAAGATCGTCCTGGTCGATGGGGTAGGGATAGATGCCCAAGGGGTCGATTTCGATCAGAACCCGGCCCATTTCGGTAATGTCCACCGGCGCGGTTTCCGAGGCTTCGTGTTCTGCGAAAACCGGCACCCGGATCGCTTCCGCAGCTCGTTCCGGCGGGGAATGGGGTTTGCCGGCAAACTAATTCTCGTCGGTATCGACTTCGCCCTGGGTGCCTTTGGGCGAACCGTCGCCATTGAAGCCCATGACTTCATAGCGGCGCCAGCCCGCCAGAATGCCATGCAGGCCATGGTTGCCCTCGTGGCAGGCGTACTCGAATACCGGGTCCGGCGATCTGCGCAAGGGCAGTTTGGCGGACCAGGACTCATCCCAGGACAAGGGGTCGGTGACGGTGAAGTCGTATTCGATCATATTTTCGTCCACATGGCGGAAGCGTTCTTCGATCACCGCCTGGTCGGACATGCCGCGCAGGTTGTAATCGTGATAGAAGTGCTGGGTGCGTACCACCAGATCATCGCCATCCCAGTAGCCGATGGAATCGCCCTCCCACTTCAGCTGCCGGGTATGGTGCTCGCTGTCGAGCCGGATGACCCGGGCGGAATGCACCATTTCATTCAGAATCATGACCCTGTCCTTCGTCTGCACGATCTGCATGTTGTTGTTGTAGGAGCCGGGAATCATCGGTGGCCCCCCGACGAAACCGGTAATGCAGCGGTCCACGGTGGTGCGGCCCTCTGGGCCGGCGCTGTTGAAAATCATTTCCTGATATTCGGCGCGGCGCTGCCGGCCGGCCTCATTGAGCGGCGGCACGCGGCCATTGGGCGGATCGTAAATCAAGGAAGTGCGGCGGTCGTAAATCGTCTCGCTGCCGCGCTCATACCAGAATTCGTTGTAGGAAATCACTCCGGGCGGATATCCGGCGCCGCCGACGCTGTCGATAATCAGGTCGCGATTCTGGCGGCGATTCTCGTAGGCCTCCCACTCGGCAGCCTGCTCTTCGGTCAGCACTTCGAGATGTTCGAGTTCGGCGGGGCGATTGAGCGGCGTCAGGGTGCGAAAGGTATAGGTGCCCTGCAAGTCCGGGTGGCCATATTCAGTGCGCGGAATCTCGCCGGACTGGGCGAGAGCCAGGCAGGAAAGCAGACCGCCGGCCAGGGCCGCGAGCGTCTTGCCAGTGATATTGCAGGTCATGGGAACCTCCAAAAATGCTCTGATTTTCGAAATTTCGCATCGACCACCGAAAGTACGCGGGTTCAAGGTCGAATTCAAGAGCAAATTTGCGCCATCCGCGACAATCCATAACGAGAATTACTGCATCCCGGCCAAAAGTATGGACAAGCACCGGCGCTGCTTTTATGCTCCCCTGGCATAAAACAAGCAATTTCCCGAGGAGGCCGACCATGAATCGTTCAACTTGCATGAAGCGGATTTCCGTGACTTTGCTCGCTGGCCTGCTGGCGCTGTCCGGCATCGCCGCCGCCCAGAAAGTCATGACTCCGACCAATAACCACCCCAATCCCTATACGACCATCAACGACTACTTCCCCTTGCCCGATGGCCGCGAATGGGGCTCGACCAGCGCGGTTGACATCGACATCGACGGCGAGTCCATCTGGGTGGCCGAGCGCTGCGGCTCAAACAGTTGCGCGCTGTCCGACGTCGATCCGGTAATCAAGTACGACCCCGAGGGCAATATCGTTACTTCCTTCGGCGGCGGCATGATCA
>JAJDVS010000019.1 GCA_022825945.1 Pseudomonadales bacterium | reverse complement strand
GGCTGCAAATCCGCTCTCATCCGCGCCCCTGGCCGCTCGATTTCGTTGAATATCCACCAATATTCGCCTCAATCGACCGGCCAGGGGCGCGGCGATAGCGAATTTTCGCTTTCGCGAATTCCTACGGCGCAGGCTCCTAGCACGGAAGTATCGGATGATTTTCGTCGGGTGAAAGAGGTCAGCCTTGATCACTCCGGTAATGCAGGATGGCCACCACAACGGCGATGAATCCTGGCATCGCAAGAGTTGGACGGGGTTCCCGTTTCCCCTGTCCGCCACCCCGAACACGCTGCTCATGATACACCAACCCAGGCCTGCGATAAAGACGCTGACCTGCAGGATGGGTGCGCCTTTGACCTGGGAACCTGCGCCCTAGGAGCCTGCGCCGCAGGCTCCTAAGGCTTTGTGGATGTCCCGATTTTGCATCTGCGTTATGCTTGGCGCTTCGGGTTTGGGGGATGGCCATGACATCGCGACGGGAATTGCTGAAGGCGCTGGGGGGCTTGCCGCTGCTTGGAGGCTGTGCCGCGGGAAGGATAACTTCGCCGGCGAACTTTACCCCATCGGGCTTGCCCCTGCGCAGGGTCAAGGCATCGGATGAAAGGGTGATTCGCACCATTGCCGGGCTGCGGCCATTCCGGCGCAATGGCTTCCGTGTTTCCCGGGAGCAGCATGGCGCCAAGTCACTGATCCACAATTACGGCCACGGCGGTGGCGGCATCACGCTTTCCTGGGGAACATCAAGCCTGGCGGTGGAACTCGCCGGCGTCGGCAATGGCCGCGATTGCGCGGTGATCGGCGCGGGAGCGATGGGCCTGACCACGGCGCGGATCGCCCAGGACCGTGGCTGGAACGTCAGGATCTACAGCAGGGAACTGCCCCCCGACACCACATCCAATGTCGCCGGAGGTCAATGGTCGCCGACTTCGGTGTACGAAGAGGAATTCGTCACGCCGGCTTTCCGCAGCCAGTTCGAGCGCGCCATGGACATCGCCTATCGCCACTTCCAGAATCTCGTGGGGCCGCGCTATGGCGTGCGCTGGATCAGCAATTACAATCTTTCCGGGGAATCCGTGGAAGACAGCTTCCAGCACAGCTACCCGGATTTTTATCCACAACTGCGCGAACTCGGCCGCCATGAACACCCCTTTCCCGCCGATCGTGTGCGCCATTACGACACCATGCTCGTGGAGCCGGCGGTCTTTCTTCCCGCGGTGATGCGGGATTTCTTCTCCGCGGGTGGCGAGATCAGGCGGCGGGAATTCGCCTCGGCGGAAGAAATTTTCACGCTGGAGGAAGACTGCATCTTCAATTGCACCGGCATCGGCTCGCGGGCGCTGTTCGACGATGAAATGCTGATTCCCGTCAAGGGCCAGCTCAGTTTCCTGCTGCCCCAGGAGGAAATCGATTACAACATCCTCAGCAATGGAGGACTGTACATGTTCCCACGCAGCGACGGCATCCTGCTTGGCGGCACCTATGAACCCGGGGAATGGAGCCTCGAACCCGACCCGGAAACCGCCCGCCGCATCGTCGCCGGCCACCGCGCCTTCTTCACCGCCATGCACGACCCCTGGGCCACATGAATGGCCCGCCTGAAAACGTTAGACATTTCAGCCGGTTCCCTTTACTCTTTTCCGTTGACCAAACAACCCAGCGAGAATCGACATGACACGCAGAATCGCCAGGTATCTCACTCTCGCCGCCCTGCCCGCTTTCGCCTTCGGCGCGGCGGTCCAGGACGCGCCCACTTTCTATCAGGACGCTTTGCCCGTTTTCCAGAAGAATTGCGTCGCCTGCCATCAGCCCGATGGCCCGAGCGTAGGCGGCATTTACGCGCCGATGTCGCTGATGGATTACGAGGCGGCGAAGCTCTGGGCGCCGCTCATCAGGAACGCGCTGGAAACCGGCTACATGCCGCCCTGGGGCGCCCATGAGCGCCATCGCGGCGAATTCAAGGGCGAGCGTTATATCGACAAGGCGGAGAAGGACCTGCTGATCGCCTGGGTTGACGGCGGCGCGCTCGAGGGCGATTCCGCCAAGGCTGCAAACGCCGAAGGACTGGTCGCTTCGAGTGTCGGCACCACCTTGCCCGAGTCCGGCTGGTGGATCGGCGATCCCGATCTGGTGGTTGCCTTCGACGAGCCGGTCTATGTGCCCGACGAGGTCGAGGACTGGCAACCCACGGTGCAGATGAATTACGAAGAAGGCGCGCACCAGGAGCCGCGCTGGATTTCCATGGCCGAACTGCGGCCAGGCGGACCCTGGGTGCATCACATCGTTTCCAGCCACATGGGAGTCGGCGTTCCCGGCCGCAGCCCCTTCACCTATCCCGAGGGCTGGGGCGTGCTGCTCGCGGAAGACCCGTTCATCACGGTGAACATGCATTACCACAAGGACCCGGTTCCCGGCTCGGCGGTGTACGACGACACCAAGGCGGCGTTCAAGTTCTACGAAGACGGCGACGTGATCGACCATGTGGTCGAAACCAATCTGCTGCCGCATCGCGACTGGACGATTCCCGCCGGCCACGACAACTACGAAGTGAACAACACCTTCGAGGTCGAGGAAGACATCTACCTGCTTTCCATGGGCCCGCACATGCACTATCGCGGCAAGGCCATGCGCTATGAGCTGGAATATCCCGACGGCGAGATGGAAACCCTGCTCTGGGTGCCGAACTACGACTTCAACTGGCAGTTCCTCTACGAATACGAGGAGCCCAGGTTCATCCCGGCAGGCTCCACCTTGCATATGTCCTGGTGGTTCAACAACTCCGAAAGCAACCGCTATAACCCCGATCCGACGGCGGACGTGGTCTACGGGCCGGCCACCACCGACGAAATGGCCAATGCGCGCATTTATTACGCGCCGGTGAAGAAGCGCGGCATCGTAGTCGGCCGCGACCTGCCCGACGATGTACTCGAAACCGCGCGGGCCACGGAGCAGCGCCGCCGGGAGCAGACCGAGTTGCTCGACCCGAGTTCGGACGATTTTTCGTGGCTGACGGAAGACAGCCGATAGCGGAATTCGTGCATGTGCATGGAGATTCTGCGACTTCGCGCAGAATGACATGGTGGGGGGCGCAGAATGACATGGTGGGGGCGCAGAATGACGTGATGGGAACCGGGGAAAGTCTGCGCGGTGCGGCTTGGCCCTCCGTCATTCCGCGCGGAGCGAAGCGCAGTCGCGGAATCTCCCTGATTCTTGCCGTCAAGCGGCGGAGGAGGCAGCAGATGAAAACCGATCTCTGGAAACTGACAGCGGCGGCTTGCCTGGCAAGCATCGCCAGCGGTGCCCTGTTCGCGCAATCCGACGACGGCTGGGTCAACGGCCGCACCCCCGACGGCCAGCCCGACCTGCAAGGCGTCTGGACCAACGATACCATCACGCCGATCGAACGGCCGGCTTCATTGGCCGACCGAGATTTCCTCACGCCCGAGGAAATCGAGGCCATGGAAACCGGCATCGCTCAGCGCAGGACCGAGGCCGACAACAATATCGTGGTGCGGGCCGGCGGCAATGTCGGCGGCTACAACCAGGTTTGGCTCGACTCGGGCGACACGGTGCTTTCCACCGGCCAGACCTCGATGATCGTCGACCCGCCCAACGGCCGCGCGCCGATCATCGAAAGCGCCCTGGCGGAGCGCGATTTCTATTTCGCCAACGTCGAGAACCATTACATGTACCACACTGTCTGGGACCGCTGCATCACCCGCGGCGTCCCCGGCTCGATGCTGCCGGCGGGCTACAACAACGCCTATCGCATCATCCAGACGCCCGACACGATCACCATCGTCTACGAGATGATCCACGACGTGCGCGTCATCCCGCTGAGCAAAACGGAGCACATCGACCCCAGGGTGCGGCTATGGATGGGCGACTCGGTGGCGCATTGGGAAGGCGAAACCCTGGTGATCGAGACGACCAATTTCAACGACCGCGGCATGATCGCCAACAGCAGCGCGGGAGGCCGCCTCAAGGGCGTGCCGGCTTCGGACCAGTTGCACGTGGTCGAGCGTTTCACGCGCGTGTCCGAAGGCACCATCATCTGGGAAGCCACCATGACCGACCCGGAGGCCTTTTCCACGCCGGTGACGATCTCGATGCCGCTGACGCTGGAAAACGACTACCAGATGTACGAATACGCCTGCCACGAAGGCAACTACGCAATCCCCAACATCCTCAGCGCCGGCCGCGCCCGCGAACGCATGCAGGCAAGAAACTGAACAAGAATCTGCATGCCGTCCCTGGCGCGGCTCCGCTGATTTCTCCAACCCCCAGCCTTGCCAGTCCAGCCGCCAAGCACAGCTTGGCGGCGTTCGACCTGCGCACGAAGCTACGCTTCGTAAACGCTTGTTCTCACCCATGGCGAGCCGTTCGGCTCTAAAAAAGCGTTGCTTTTTTTCGGCTGCGCCGACCGGGCCTCACCCCACCGCAATCAATTCGGGATGCTTGATCCTTGAGCGGACTTCTTCCACCGGGTGCCGGCAGACGCCGGCCGTGTGGATGAGTTTGCTTTCGCAATCGTCGCAACGCACACATTCCTTGAAATCGATCTTCGAGCCGTGAATGGCGCCGGTGGGGCAGGAATGCTCGCAGACCTTGCAATAGACGCATTGCCTTACGCGCTTGATGCGGAAGGGCGAAATCATCGAGACCGCGCCGAGGGCGGCGCCAAGCGGGCAGGCGTAGCGGCAATAGAAGCGGCTGATGAAGACCGAGCCTGCCAGGAAGCCGAACAGGATGACCCAGAGCCAGACGGACTGGCTGAAATAGAAGATCGTGCCGAAAGGCTCGAAGTACTGGAACAGGCTCAGATCCGCCGCGGCCACGGCCATCAGCAGCAGGAAGGCCAGCACGCCGTACTTGATGTAGATGGCGGCGTTGTGGATCGCGCGCGGCAGCTCTCTCTGGAAATGCCGCGGCAGGAAGCGGCTGATGAAGTCCTGCAAGGCGCCGAAGGGGCATAACGAGGAACAGAACACCCTGCCCCAGAACAGTGTCGTCGCCACGGTAAAGACGACGATGATCAGAGTCGGCAAGTCGGTGAGAAACATCGACGGACCCTGCTTGATGACGTTGGTGATGTGCGAAACCGACAGGAAGCCGCCGTCGATCCAGCCCAGATAGACCAGCGTGAAGGCGAGCGTGGTCCAGCGCAGGGTCGAATTCTTGGTGGCGAAGCTGATGCTCACCAGGGCGAGCAGAAAGAGCAAGGCGCCGGTCTGCATCGGCGGTGCGGTCTCGATCAGATAGGCGATCCGGCTCGTGTCCGTCGTCAGGGCGATATCGTCCGCGTCGAATTCGCTGAATTCCGGCGGCAGTTCCGTCCCCTGGGCCAGGGCCAGCGGCAGCGAAGGCACCTGGTATTCGAGACTTGCCACGTAACCGAACTGGGCCAATTGGTCGCTGAGGTCGTAGTGCACGGTGAAGGGCCGGGAAATGTCGATACTGTCGTCGAGCACCATCGCGCCGGCGAAGCGCACCTCGCCCGCGATCTTGCCGTTATCGGCGCTGCCGACGTAGACGAAGCGCCTCCGTTCGAGCCGCATGAATTCGCCGTCCTGTTCCACCGCCAGCCGCTCCTGCCGGAACGGCATGCTCGAATCGCCGTCTATGCCCACGAGCACGAGATTGCCCTCGTTCACCCGCGCGCTGGCTTCGCGCTCGGCGCGGGAGTAGTCGTCGGCGCCGACGAGCAGTTCGCCGAGCCCGTCGTGCGCCATGAAGACCACTTCCAGGTGCAATGTGGTGCCGTCGGCGATTTCGACATCGAGTTCGCGCACCAGGCCATCGGCCTTGAAGTCTTCCCAGCTTTTGCCTTCCAGGAACTGCAGCGCGCGGCCGTCGGCGTTGGTGGAACGCACGTAATCGGCGTCGGGCAGATGTTCAAGCGCGACCCGGCGCGCGGCGTTGCGAATGCCCCTCGCGACGGCCCAGGCGGTAATCGTCGCGCGGGAAATGCCGTCGATGTCGCGGCCGACGCGGAAACCCTCGGCGATGTCCATGCCCGCAAACTGTTGCGGAAAACCTTCGGTATGGATGAAGTCGCCGCGTATGGCCTTGTAGGACTCCGTATAGTGAACGATTTCCAGGCCGGTGACCGTGCCCTCGGAATCCATGCCGACAAGCATGTCGATGGGCGCGCTATAGCCGATTTCCTCGGGCGGCAGGTCCGGCGTGAAAAACACGTAACCCGCGAGTTCGGCCTCGGGTTCGGAGCCCGTATAACCCGCGTAAATCGGAAGGGTACTTTCCGCCGGCGCGAAATGGCTCGCTCCGGGCAGCACCCGGCGCAACTGTTCAGCGTCGATCTCGTCGATGCTTTCCGCCTGGGCCAGTGCGCCCGAGGCGGCGGCCAGCAACGAGGCGATGATCGGCAGCGCGGCGACAAGCGCAATTTGCCTGCGCCACGCTGCCGTCACGCCGCCGGCCCCTCGCGACTCTCTTCGATGAGGGCGTCCGCCGCGGCTACCAGCTTCGCGCCATATTGTCCCGCCTCTTCCACCGGCAGGTCGCGGCTTGCGGCATCGACCAGGAAAAACTCTTCTTCGGCGCCGAGCGTGATCGCAAGTTTGTCCATGTCCATTTCCTGATGTCGAATCAGGCTCGGGCTTGCAGAATTCCGGTTTCGTTTTCGGACTTGCCGATCACGACGGCGCCGCAGGAATCCGAGAAGATGTTGATCGAGGTCCTGAACATGTCCAGCACCCGGTCCGTTACGAGCAGCAGCCCGATCGCTTCGATCGGCAGGCCGATGGCGGTCAGAATCACCGCGATCGCCACCAGGCTGGCGGCGGGAATGCCGGCGACGCCGATCGAGGTCAGCAGCGCGATCAGCACCACGGTGAACTGGGTGCCGAAAGTCATGTCGAGGCCGTAGGCCTGGGCGATGAAGAT
>JAJDVS010000053.1 GCA_022825945.1 Pseudomonadales bacterium | reverse complement strand
CGGCTCGATTCTCTCGCCGGCGAGCGCCAATTCCCTGGTCGGATTGAAACCGACCACGGGCAGTCTGAGCCGCTCGGGCGTAGTGCCCATTTCCGCCACGCTCGACACCACCGGCCCCATGGCCCGCTCGGTGGCGGACGTGGTGGCGCTGTTCAACGCCATGACCGGCTATGACGAGAATGATTTTGCCATGCCGCGGCTGGCCGAAAACCTGGCGCTGGAATACCGGCTGACGGGACTGGCGGGCAAGCGCCTCGGCGTATTCGAGTCGCTTGCGGACGATACTTTCTACAGCGAGGCGGCCGAGCGGCTGGTCGGCGGCGGCGCGGCCACCGAAGTGGTGTCCTTCGCCTGGGAAAGTCCGGAATCGTTCAGCGAATTTCTCGGCGCCGAGATGGTGCGCGATCTCGCGGCCTATCTGGCGGCTCACGCAAACGCCGGAGTTGGCATCGCCTCGGTACACGACCTGCGCGCGTTCAATCTCGAAGACTGGACCAGAATACCTTACGGCCAGCAAGAGGTCGACATGATGGCGGAACTGGACTACAGCGCCGAAGAACTGGAAGCCCTCCGCGCGGAACTGCAATCCTACGCCCGCCTGCAAATGGAAAACCTGTTCAGCCAGCACGATCTCGATGTGCTGTTGTCGCTGAACAACATGCACGCCGGCGTGGCGGCGCTGGCCAATTTCCCGGCCTTGACCATTCCCACGGGTTATCGCGATAACGGCCGCCCCGTCGGCCTGACGCTGATCGCGCCGTCGTTCCGGGAGCAGGATCTGATCGACATCGGCGCCGAGTTCGAACGGCTGACCATGGCGCACCGGTCGCCCGCCGACTACCAGTAGTTCTCGGTCGTCACATGCCCCGGCGTCCGCCGCCGGTTCTTGGCGAATCCCCGCGCTTTCAGCGCTTCGGTAGTGTCGCGGACCATATCGGGATTGCCGCATAGCATGAAATGGGATTTTTCCGGCGTCGCCTCGATACCCGCGCGGCGTTCGAGTTCGCCGTCCGTGACCGACGCGGGAATCCTGCCATGGATCGTCCCCGGCACCTGCTCGCGGCTGACGAATGCCTGAAATGCGAAACGGTCTCCGTACTTTTCCCTGAGCGAATCGATTATCTCCTGATAACGCAGATCGACCTCCCAGCGCACCGCATGCACAAGCACGATTCGCTTGAATCTCCGCCAGGGCTCGTCGGTATTCAGAATTGAAAAATAGGGAGAAATTCCGGTGCCGGTGGCGAGCATCCATATGTCGTCGCAGGGCGGTATCTCCCGCAACACGAAAAAGCCGTTGGCGGGCGTTTTGACCCAGACTTTCTCTCCCGGCCGCATATCGATCAAGGCGCTCGTAAGCGCTCCGTCGACGATGCGGTACAGGAAGAATTCCAGCGGCCGCTCACCCGGCGAGTTGAGATAGGAATACGGCCGCGCCACGCGCTGACCGTCGATATCGAGCGCCAGACTGGTGAACTGTCCGGCGATGAATTGCTCCGCGTCGGCCTCGACCTTGATGGAAAACAGGTTCTCGGTCCAGCGCCGATTCGAAACTATCGTGCCTTCAATCCATTGCGCCATGCCATGTGCCGTTGAAGTCCGTAAACGGGAAAGGCATCATGATAATTGAACTGCCTCGATCATTGCCATTAGCGACCCGGGCTGGCCCCTCCGCCTCAAGTTATATAGTCTTGCTTGAGGCGCGCCTCGACTAGGAGCCTGCGCCGTAGGAATTCGCGAAAGCGAAAATTCGCTATCGTCGCGCCCCTGGCCGGTCGGTTGAGGCGAATATTGGTGGATATTCAACGAAATCGAGCGGCCGGGGGCGTGGATGAGAGTGGATTTGCAGCCGTGAATTCCTATGGCGCAGGCTCTTAGCAAGGAGAAACTCATGACCAATGCCCTCGCCGCCTGGTTCAGGATCGCATTGTGGAAGAGAATCGTCGGCGCCATGGCGCTCGGCGTGATCGTCGGCTCGTTCTGGGGCCCGGGAAGCGAGAACATCCTGTGGCTGGGCGACCTGTTCATTCGCCTGATCCGCATGTTGATCGTTCCCATCGTCTTCTTCACCGTCATCAGCGGCGTCGCCTCCATGGGCAAGCCATCCAGGCTTGGCACGCTCGGGCTCAAGACCCTGCTGCTGTTCCTGGGAACCACCGTCACCGCCATTACCATCGGCGTTGCGCTTGCCGTCATCATGCAGCCCGGGGTGGGAGCGGACCTGTCCAATGCCGTGCCCGGGGCGGTGCAGGAGGCGGTGCCGATTTCCGAGCGGCTGATGTCGATCATTCCCGCCAACCCCGTGGCCGCCCTTGCCGAGGGCAATGTGCTGGCGATTATCTTTTTCGCCCTGCTGCTCGGCGTCGGCCTTGCCAACATTGGCGAGCGGGCGAAGCCGGTCGCGGAAATGCTCGATGTGGGCGTGGAAGTGGTGCAGCGCATCACCGGCTGGGTGCTGGAGGTTGCGCCATTTGGCGTTTTCGCGTTGATTGCCTGGGTGACGGGAACCCTGGGCATTGCCGCCTTTGTCGATGTGTTCGCCGTGGCCGCTGCGCTGATCATCGGTACCCTGCTGCACATGATCCTGGTGTATGGCGTTTTTTTCCTGCGCTTCCTGCTCGGGCTGTCGCCGCTGAAATTCCTGCTTGGCGTGCGGGAGGCGCTGCTGGTGGCCTTTTCCACTTCATCGAGCACCGCGACGCTGCCGGTCAGCATTTCGGTGGCGGAAGGCAATCTCGGCGTTCGTCCGGTGGTCAATTCCACCGTGCTGCCCATTGGCGCGACGGTCAACATGGACGGAACGGCGCTGTATGTGGGCCTGGTGTCGCTCTTCGGCGCCCAGGTGTTCGGCGTGGAACTCGGCATGGTGGACTATGCGCTGGTCATCCTCACCGGCGCGCTGATTTCCGTGGCCACTCCCACGGTGCCCAGCGCGTCGCTGTTCCTGATGGCCGCGGTCATGGACACTTTTGGCCTCGCTCCCGAACAGATCGCCATCGTCGTGGGCTTCATCCTGGCGTTCGACCGCCCGCTGGACATGTGGCGCACCCTGGTCAACGTCTGTGGCGATCTGGTGGTGGCCACCGCCGTGGCGAAATGGGACGGGGAGTTCGACGAGGAAGTCTATGAGAACCCGCGGGGGACAAGGCCTTCCGGCACGATCTCAGCCACGTGAGCCACATTTCCGACATGACCACCACGCTTGTTCTCGGGGGCGCCCGCTCCGGCAAGAGCCGCCACGCCATGCTGCTGGCGGAGAAGCATGGGAGCCGTCCGCTGATGATTGCCACCGCGGTGGCCGGAGACGAGGAAATGCGCCGGCGGATCGCTCTTCACCAGCAGGAACGCGGCGAACATTGGACCACTGTGGAAGCCCCGTTCGACCTCGCCGGGGCGGTTGCGGCGCTGGACTCCGGCGCGACTGCGGTGGTGGATTGCCTCACCCTGTGGCTGTCCAATCTGATCCTCGGGGAGCGCGACCCCGGGGCGGAAGCGACGCGGTTGCTCGAAGCGCTTGAGCAGTCGCCTGCGCGGCTGATCCTGGTTTCCAACGAAGTGGGCCTTGGCATTGTGCCCGGGAGCCCGCTCGGGCGCCGGTTCCGGGATGAGCAGGGCAGATTGAACCAGCGTCTGGCGGAGGCCGCGGATGAGGTGGTCCTGCTTGCGGCGGGATTGCCGCTGACTCTGAAAGGCTTGGGGAAGCTCTGATTACGACAACGCTTTACAGCGCCGCCAGCAGTCCAAGCCAGACGCCGAGTTCGCTCAATTGCTGGGTCGCCCCGAGACAATCCCCGGTGTAACCGCCGAGTTTGCGCTCAAAAAGCAGGCGGCTCGCGCCATGGCCCAGCGTCAGGCCCGCCACGCCGGATGCCAGAGCAGACACCGGCAACAGCATCCACGCCAGGGCGCATACCGCCAATCCGGTCAGCAGGGAGAGGGCCAGGCCAGCCGCGCCGATGCCCACCGCCGTGGGTTTTGACCCGAAATTTTCCCCGGCATAGCGGCTTGTGGCCACCACCAGAATCAGCGACAACCTGCTGAGCGCATGAGCCAATACCAAACCAACGAGCAGCGCGGCAGCCGGAAGCGCGAGCATTGCCGCGGCCTTGAGCGACAGCACCGAGATCAGCGCCAGCGCGCCAAAGACGCCGATGCGGCTGTCGCGCATGATCGAAAGCGCCGCGGTCGCATTTCCGCCACCAAGGCCATCCACGGTATCGGCCAGCCCATCCTCATGCATGGCGCCGGTCAGCAACAGTCCGGCGGTGATTGAAAGCAGCACGGAAACGGGTTCCGGGAAAAGTTGCCCCGCCGCCCACCAGACCGCGGCAAGAACGGCGCCAATCAGGACACCCACCAGCGGATAGTAGCCAACGGCTTTTCCTTGCCGGGCCTGGCTGAACCCGATTGCCGCCGGAATCGGTACCCGGGTCAGCAGTTGCAGCGCGAAAAGCGCTGCCGCCGCTTCTTCGCGAAGGCGCTTCATGGCAACTTGCCGCTGACGCCGGCGTCCTCAAAGGATGCCATGCCGGAAAGAATCGCCCCGGCGGCGCGCAGCAGTGGCCAGGCGAGCAAGGCGCCGGTGCCCTCGCCGAGCCGCAATTCGAGCCGCAGCAGCGGCTCGACGGAAATCGCCTTGAGCATGAGGCGATGGCCGGGTTCGGCGCTTTCGTGGGAAAATACCAGGCTGGCCCGACATGCGGGTTCAAGCTGCAGGGCCGCCAGCGCCGCCGCTGTGGCGATGAATCCATCCACCAGTATCAGGCGGCGGGACTGCGCCGCGCCAAGCATGGCGCCGGCGAGCATGGCGATTTCAAAGCCGCCGTATTCGGCCATGGCCCGGGCAGGCTCCAGCCTTGCCGGAGTGCGGGCTGCCGCCTTGCGCAGCACGGCCCGCTTGTGCGCCACGCCGCCAGCATCGAGACCGGCGCCGGGGCCGATCAACCCGGGCAGCGGCAACCCGAGCAGCTTATGCGCGAGCATGGCCGCGGACGAAGTATTGCCGATACCCATTTCCCCCAGGCAAAACGCATCGCATGGAGTTTCCCGAGCCAGTTTCCCGCCGTGGTCCAGGGCGGTTTCACACTGCGCAGCCGTCATGGCGGGACCCTGGGAAAAATCGGCGGCGCCATGCCCCATACGCCGGTCAAGCAGTTGCGGATGCGCCATGGGCTCGCACATGCCGGCGTCCACCAGGGTCACGGGAATGTCCAGTTTCCGGGCAAAGGCCGTGGCTGCGGCGCCGCCAGCCAGAAAATTGCGCGCCATCTCCCGGGTGACCGCCTGGGGCCAGGCGGAGACTCCCGCTTTCGCGATGCCGTGATCGGCAATGAATACGATCAGCGCCGCCCGCTCCATTACGGGCGCCGTGGAGCCTTGCACCGCGGCGATTTGCGCGGCCAGGGCCTCCAGCTTGCCAAGCGAACCCCTCGGCTTGGTCTTGCCATGGATCAGGCGCCAGGCCTGATGCATGACAGACTCGGACTCGGTCATGTTTGAAGACACGCAATCAAAAGCGGATTGTAGACTACCCTTCTCGGTTTTGATTGCCAAAGCGGTTTGCGGCATAATGCCGGGCAGATGGCGCCGCCGACTTCGGCGGCATGGGAACACGGTGTAAATCCGTGGCTGTACCCGCAACTGTAAACCGGGAATTTTCGGCTTGATTGCCACTGGAGTTCGCTCCGGGAAGGCGGTCGAAAATGTGGATCGGCAAGCCAGGAGACCTGCCATCGCGTCGTTCGCCCGAAGACCGGGACCAGTCTTCCGTGGGCGGAAAGAATGCGGTCCCGCAGACTTTTCCAGAAACGACACCTGGGTCCTGACCGGGAACACCAGGATGGAAGAGAAGTCGATCATGCGTCGGATACCCTGGCGCAAGCGGGGGTCGTTCATGTACAAAGCCACTTTTTTGTCAGCCTTTTTCGCGCTGTTGTTCCTGGTTCCGGAAACCCCGACCCTTGCCGCGGAAGAGAACAATCAAGCCAGCGTAGAAATCGAGGAAATCATTGTCGATGGCACCCGGCTTGGCCAGCTCAGGGCGGAAACCGGAACTAGCGTCAGCATCATCGATCTGGAGGAACTGGAGGCCCTGGGCTTTCGCTTCGCGGTGGATGCGATCGCCGCCGCGCCGGGCGTCACCGTAAACCAGAATGGGCCTTTTGGCGGGTCCGCCAGCGTTCGCATCCGGGGCGCCGCCAGCGAACAGACCCTGGTGCTCGTGGATGGCGTGCCGGTCAACGATCCTTCCACCCCCGGCGGCGGCTTCAATTTCGCCCGGCTGGACAGCGACATGATAGAGCGCATCGAAATTCTGAAGGGCCCGCAGTCGTCGCTCTGGGGTTCGGACGCCATCGGCGGCGTGGTTTCTATCGTCACCCGCCAGCCGGAATCCGGTGGCGGCGGCGACCTGTTCGTCGATCTCGGTTCCTTCGCCACGCGGCGCGGCGGCGCGTCCTTCGAACATGCCGGCGACGCCACGGATTTCCGGCTGGCCGCCTCGACGATAAGCAGCGACGGCATTTCCAAGGCCGATGAAGCCAACGGCAACACCGAAGCCGACGGCTACGACTCCCGCACGCTCGCGGCGAAAGGCGGCCTCGATCTCGCCGGCGGCGGCCGGTTGCAAGCCGACTTGCTGACCAGCGCCGCCAGAGCCGACTTCGACAGCTTCAGCAGCGGCGCCCAGGGCAGTGTAGGCGATGGCCCGGAGGTCAGCGAAACCGGGGAAATCGCCGCCAACGTCTCCCTGTCCCTGCCTTCCGGCGCCCTCGAACACCTGCTGCTCGCCGGCTATTCGGATATCGAGCGGGAGAATTTCCGGGACGGCGCCAGCACCTTCCAGGCCGAGGGGCGGCGCGGCCTGCTGCGCTACCAGGGAACCCTGGGCATTGACGAAAACAACACCCTGGCGTTTGGCGCCGAGCACGAACAAACCGAGACCCTGCTTGAGGAAACCGCCATCGACAGTGTGTTCGCGGTTCACGAAATCAAGCCCGCCGCCAATCTGACGCTGACCGGCGGCCTGCGCGCCGACCGCCACGAGAAATTCGGTACGGAAACCACGGCCCGGCTCGGCGCCGCGGTGCAACTGAACGACAATCTCATCTTGCGGGCGAGCTGGGGCGACGGCTTCAAGGCGCCCAGCCTGTTCCAGACGACATATTTCTGCTGCGGCGCCGAGGCACCCAATCAGGAACTCAGGCCGGAGTCTTCCCGGGCCTTTGACGCCGGCATCGAATGGTTCGCGCCGGACAGAGGGGCGGGCATTGGCGCGACCGCATTCAGCCAGTATACCGAAAACCTGATCAATTTCTCCTTTTCCGTGGGCGGTTACGAGAACATAGCCGAAGTCGATTCCGACGGCGTCGAGATATACGGCAGTCTCGCGCTGTCCGGCGCGTTCCGGCTGCGCGCGAACTATGCCTTCGTCGACGCCCGGGACGGCGCCGGCAAGGCGCTGATCCGGATTCCCCGGCACAGCGGCGACCTGAGCCTCGATTACGACGCGGGTGGCGCCTGGACCGGGCGGCTGCTGCTGCGCCACAACGGCCGGGAAGACGACCGCGGCGATGGCTTCGTCGATGACTGGACCCGCCTCGACCTCACCGCCCGCTACCGGATTTCCGACCGGCTGGAGATGTTCGTCCGGCTGGAAAACCTGCTGGACGAACATTACCAGCAGATTCTCGGCTACGGCACTCAGGGCCGCTCCGGCAGCGTCGGTATGCGGTTGCGTTACTGAGATCGCAATGGGAGGGCGCAATGGGACATCCATCGGAAACACTGCCGCCGTGAGTATGGGACACCCATCGAATACCCCGTCATTCCGCGCGCAGCGGAGCCTTCCTCTCCCGTCATTCCGCGCGGAGCGGAGCCTTCCCCTCCCGTCATTCTGCGCGCAGCGAAGCGAAGTCGCAGAATCTCATGCAATGGCCTCCCGACAAGATTCTGCGACTACGCGCAGAATGACGGGACCGGGAGGCACAGAATGATGGGAGAGGAAGGCTCCGCTCCGCGCGGAATGACGCGGATGGGAGGTCGGGCGTTTTCCAGGGCGACCGGAACGATTCTTGCCTGCGTGCTCTTGCTCCTGGCCGCCTGCGACACCCCTCTCACCGCTCCGCCTCAGGCAGGCGAGTTCAGGCCCGTGCGGATCGTGAGCCTGGATTATTGCGCTGACCAGTATGTGCTGAAACTGGTGGAGCGAGAGCGCATCCTCGCTCTTTCGCCCGATGCGGCGAAGGAGTTTTCCTACATGCGCGAGTCCGCCACAGGCATGCCCACGGTGCGGCCGGTGGCTGAGGATGTGCTCGTACTGCGGCCGGATCTCGTCATCCGTTCCTACGGCGGCGGACCAAACGCGGCGGCCTTTTACGCCCGCGCCGGCGTCCCGGTGCTCAATGTGGGCAACGCGGCGACGATCGGGGAAATCCTGACGGTCATGGCGCGGGTGGCGGCGGGACTGGACGAAACCGGCCGGGGCCAAACGGTCATCGACGATACCCGGTGTCGGCTGGCGGCGCTTTCCGCCGGGCTGACGGGTCCACCGGCCTTGTACATGACGCCTTCCGGGGTCACCACGGGTCCGGGTTCGCTGGTGCACGAAATGCTGCTCGCGGCAGGCCTGCCGAACTATCAGCAAGATCCCGGCTGGCGCCCGATTCCCCTGGAACGGCTCGTCTACCAGCCGCCGGAACTGGTTGCTTTCGCAAACTTCAACGCCAGCACGGCGCATCGGGACCTGTGGAGCGCCATGCGCCACCCGTTGGCGCGCAACCAGCTCCGGGACCGGGAAGTCGTGATGCTGCATGGCGCCTGGACCGCCTGCGGCGGCTGGTTTCTGCTGGATGCCGTGGAAGCTCTGGCCGAACGCGCGCCGCAATGAACTTTCGTTCGCTATTGATCCCCTTGCTGGCCGCCGGCAGCGTACTGGCGCTGTTCGGCGCCCTGCTGCTCGGCTCCACGCCCATGGCGCCGGAGCGGGTGCTGGCGGCGCTGTTCAGCCTCGCCGACGCCGCCGACAGCACCGTGGTCTGGCAAGTCCGGCTGCCCCGGGCGCTGGCGGCTTTCGTCGTCGGCCTGGCCCTGGGAGGCAGCGGCGCCGCCTTGCAGGGCCTGCTGCGCAATCCGCTGGCGGAACCCGGTGTACTGGGAGTTTCCGCATCGGCCGCGCTGGGGGCGACCTTCGTTCTCTACTACGGCTTCGCCGCGCCCAGCGCCTGGCTGCTACCGACAGCCGCGGTGGCCGGCGCCGTGCTCGCCACCCTGCTGATTGCCGCCGCGGCGATCCGGACTTCTTCGGTGGTCACGCTGATTCTGATCGGCGTGGGCCTGTCGAGCTTCGCCGGCGCAACCATGAGCCTGTTGATGAATCTCGCGCCGACGCCGTTTTCGCTGTTCGATATGATCAACTGGATGCTCGGTTCGGTGGCCAACCGCAGTTTTCCCGATGTCGCGTTCTCCGCCCCCTTTATCGCCGCGGGGCTGGCCGTGCTGTTCTGGGGGCGGCGAGGTCTCGCGGCGCTCAGCCTGGGAGAGGAAGCCGCCGCCGGCATCGGCCTGAATGTGCGCCGCCAGCGGCTGCTGGTGGTGGCGGGAGCGGGACTGGCCACCGGCGGGGCCGTCGCCCTGGCGGGAACCATCGGCTTCGTCGGCATCGTCGCGCCGCATCTCGTCCGGCCCCTGGTGAATCACGATCCGGCGCGCTCGCTGCTGCCTTCGGCGCTGCTTGCCGGGCTGATGCTCGTGCTGGCGGATATCGGCGTGCGGGTGCTGCCCACGAACACCGAACTGAAGCTCGGCGTCGTTGCCGCCCTGGTGGGGGCGCCGGCCTTCGTCTGGATCGCCATGCGCCGCAGAACGGTGAGCAACAGTGAGGCTTGATGTTTGTACCCCCCTCCCCGTCATTCCGCGCTTCCCCTTCCCCGTCATTCTGCGCGGAGCGAAGCGCCCCCCTCCCTGTCATTCTGCGCGGAGCGAAGCGTAGTCGCAGAATCTCGTGCCGAGTCTCCGCCAAGGAGATCCTGCGACTCCGCGCAGGATGACAAGAAAGGGGAAGCGCAGAATGACGGGGAAGGCGAAGCGCAGGATGACAGGTTTGGAGTAATCCATCCATGAATACTGTGGAGCGGAACATGGATCTGATAGTGGACAAGCTCAGCGTTCGCGCCGGCGGGAATCTGCTGGTGGACGACGCCTCCTTTCGCCTGGCTTCGGGAGAACTTGTAGCGTTGCTCGGGCCCAATGGCGCGGGCAAGACGAGCCTGTTGCGGGCCGCTCTCGGACTCATGACGCCCACCTCGGGCACGGTGCGTCTGCAAGGTGAAATGCTGTCCTCGCTTTCGCTCCCGGAGCGGGCGCGCAGGATTTCCTATCTTCCCCAGCAACGGCCCCTGGTCTGGCCGAGCCCAGTGCGGGATATCGTCAGCCTTGGCCGCTTCGCCTGGGGTTGCGCCCCGGGCCGGCTCGCGGGAGAAGATCTCCAGGCGGTGGACAATGCGCTGGCCGCCTGCGATCTGCTCGACATGGCGGAGCGTCCAGCCGATACCCTGTCCGGGGGCGAACTGGCGCGGGTGCATTGCGCCCGGGCCTTTGCTACGGGAGCGCCGCTGCTGCTAGTGGATGAACCGGTCACCTCGCTCGACCCGCGGCGACGCTTTCAGATCATGGAACTGATCCGCAACCAGGTGCGGGCCGGCGTCGGCGCCTTTGTGGTTTTGCACGATGTATCCCTGGCGGCGCGCTATGCGGACCGGCTGATCTGGATGAAGAACGGCCGCATCGCCGCGGACGGGCCTCCCGAGAAGACCCTGAGCGAGGCGCGGCTGGCGGAGATTTACGATATGCGCTGCCGGGTCGAGGGTCTGCGCGTGGAGATGGAAGCGCCGCTGTGAACTACTCCACTCCCGGCAGGCGCTCCCGGCGGCAGCCGCCGGCCCGAGCGCTGATGATCCAGGGAACCGGTTCCAACGTCGGCAAATCGCTGCTCGTGGCGGCGCTGTGCCGCATCGCCTTGCGGCGGGGAATCCGTGTGGCGCCGTTCAAGCCCCAGAACATGTCCAACAACGCCGCGGTCTGCCCCGGCGGCGAGATCGGCCGCGCCCAGGCGTTGCAGGCCCGGGCAGCGGATCTCGAACCGAGAGTCGATTTCAATCCGGTGCTGCTCAAGCCGGAAACCGACCGGGAAGCGCAAGTCATCGTCCACGGCAAGGTCGCCGACAGCATGAACGCCGCCGACTACATGGCCAGCCGCGGTGCGCGCCTCGACGCGGTCATGCAGAGTTTCGACCGGCTGGCGCGGGAATTTGAACTGATCGTCGTGGAAGGCGCCGGCAGCCCCGCGGAAATCAATCTGCGCGAAGGCGACATCGCCAACATGGGTTTTGCCCGGCGGGCCGGTGTCCCGGTCTGTATCGTCGGCGACATTGACAAGGGCGGCGTGATCGCCAGCCTGGTGGGTACCCGGGCGGTACTGCCACCGGAAGACGCCGCCATGATCCGCGGCTTCCTCATCAACAAGTTTCGCGGCGACGCGAAATTGTTCGAAGCCGGCGTAACCGCCATCGAGTCCCTCACCGGCTGGCCCTGTTTCGGCGTGATTCCGTGGCTCGCCTGCGCCGCGGCGCTGCCGGCGGAAGACGCGGTGGTGATCGAAGGCGGGCGGCGCGACCCGGGAGCGAAGCTGCGGATCGCCGCGCCCATGCTGTCGCGCCTGGCCAACTTTGACGACGCGGACCCCCTGCGCATGGACCCGCGGGTGGAGTTCCACTGGACGCCGCCGGGTCGGCCCCTGCCCCGGGACGCGGACGTGATCGTCCTGTTCGGAACCAAATCGACCCTGGGCGACCTGGCCTTCCTCCGGGAGCAAGGCTGGGACCACGACATCATCGCCCACGCCCGGGCCGGCGGCCGCGTGCTCGGGCTTTGCGGCGGCTATCAGATGCTCGGAACGGAAATCGCCGACCTCCATGGCGTGGACGGCCCACCCGGCAAAGCCGCCGGCCTTGCCTTGCTCGAAATCCGCACCGGGATGGAGGCCGGCAAAACCGTACGTCCCGCCAGCGGCAAATGCGCTCTCACCGGCACGCCGGTGTCCGGCTATGAGATTCATGTGGGCGAATCCGGCGGTCCCGATACGGCCAGACCCATGTTCGATCTTGCGGGCCAGGCGGAAGGCGCCCGCTCCGCCAATGGCTTGATCGAAGGTTCCTATCTGCATGGCGTCTTTGCCAACGACAGGTTTCGCGAAGCCTGGCTGCAACGCGCAGGTATCGGCGATGGCGATGGCGCCGGCGCGGCGCTCGATTATCCGGCCGCCGTGGAAAACGCCCTCGACGAACTCGCCGAAGCCGTGGAAAGCGCCCTGGATATCGAAGCGATGCTGGCCCTGGCGGACCCGTCAACGGCTTTGCGGGGCGCGCCGGGGTGAGCATACTGGCGGCGAACGCCGGTCTCCTGCTCACGGCCTGGCTGGTCGAAATCCTGTTCGGGTATCCGGATTGGCTCTACCGCAGAATCGGGCATCCGGTGACCTGGCTGGGCCATGTCATCGGCGGCCTGGAATTGCGCTTGAACAGGCCCGGATTCGGCAAGAACCTTCGCTACGGACTGGGTATGGCCGCTGCATCGTTCGCCGTGGGGCTCGCCGCCATTGCCGGCCTTTGCGTTGCCCTGCTATTGCCCGCGACTCTCCCGGGCTTCTGGGTCGAGGCCGTGATCGCTTCCAGCCTGCTTTGCTGCCGCAGCCTTCATGAACATGTCGCCGCGGTGCGCGATGCGCTCGCGCAGGGAAAAGCGGATGCCGCCCGCGCCGCGGCGGGCAGGATCGTGGGACGCGAAACGAACCGGCTTTCACCGGAGAGAATCGCCGGCGCTTCCATAGAGAGTCTTTTCGAGAACGCTTCGGATGGCGTTGTCGCACCCTTGTTCTGGGGCATACTGCTTGGCCTTCCCGGCCTTGCCGCGTACAAGGCGATCAACACCCTGGATTCGATGCTGGGCCATCGCGATGCGCGTCATGCGGCTTTCGGCGGATTCTCCGCGCGCCTGGACGATGCCGCGAATTTCGTTCCGGCGCGGCTGTCGGGACTGTTGATCGCCGCGGCGAGCCTGAGACCCGCGGCCGTTTGCGTCATGTGGCGCGACGCGAGGCGGCACCGTTCGCCCAATGCCGGCTGGCCGGAAAGCGCGGCGGCCGGGGCGCTCGGCATCAGATTGTCTGGGCCGCGCGAGTACGGCGGAACGGTTGCGAACGAGCCCTGGCTCAATGCCGGCGCCAGAGCGCCGGGCCACGCGGACCTGTCGAGCGCATTGGCGCTGTACCGCAAGACGATGCTGCTTGGCGCCGCGCTGCTTGGCGCTTTTCTGCTACTGGAACTTCCGCGATGAACGTCCTTGAGAAGAATATCGCCGAATACACTGCCGACGAACGCCACGGCGGAGCGCTCGACTCGATGCGGCGCCGCTTTCCCGAAGCGCCCGAACCCTGGATAGACCTTTCCACGGGAATCAATCCATGGCCATGGTCGGTCCCGGCGTCCCACTTCAGCGGCCTGAACCGGCTGCCCGGAGCGGCGGAACTTGCCTCGTGCGAGGCTGCCATGGCGGCGGCATTCGGCGCCCCGCGCGAAACCGTGCTGGCCGCGCCCGGAAGCGAAATGCTTATCCGCCTGCTGCCGACTGTCCTGCAACCGCGGCGCGTGGCGATTCTGGCGCCGAGCTATGGGGACCACGCGCATGTCTGGAAGCAAGTGAATTGCGAGCTTGTCGAAACCCGCGACCCTCTCGCCGATGCGGCGGCGGATGCCGTGGTGATCTGCAATCCGAACAATCCCGACGGCAGGCGCTTCGCAAGAGCTGAACTCACCGAGGCGCTGAGCCGATTGACCGCGCGCGGCGGCTGGCTAATCGTCGACGAAGCTTTCGCCGATCTCGAGCCCGGCCTGAGCATGGCGCCGTTGGCCGGCAGCGGCAACTTGCTCGCGCTTCGATCCATCGGCAAGTTCTTCGGCCTGGCGGGATCACGCCTCGGCGCCCTGCTGGCTCCGCCCGATATCCGCCGGGCAATGGCGAACCGGCTCGGATCGTGGCGTGTTTCCACGCCGGCGCTGTCCATCGGCGCCGCCGCCTATCTGGACCTCTCCTGGCAGGCGGAGACGCGTACTCGGCTTGCCGCGGCCGCGCAAGACCTGCGGGACTTGCTGGATCAGGGGAAATACCGGCTGGCGGGCGGCACGGACCTGTTCACGTACGTGGAAACCGAAGACTCCCATGAAGTCTGGACCCATTTGGCCGAAAGCGGCATCTACGTTCGCCGCTTTTCATGGTCCCGGCACCACCTGCGCATAGGTCTTCCTGCGGACGCAATCGCCGCGGAACGACTCGCGGCGGCATTGGACTCGGCGCCGGCCCGCCGAGCGGAATCCATTCAGAACGAATAGCTGATCGTCGCGCCGAGGCGGACGTCTTCGTCGAAGAACACCATGGGAGATGGAATCCTGCCGCTGATGGCGACGATCTGGCTGCTGATCGACCAGTTGTCGTCGAGGGTGTAGTCGATGCCCGCCTGGGCGAGGAGGGAGTCGCCTTCGAGGTCGCCGTAGACGGTGGCGGAAAGGACGAGGTCGCCGTTGCGCAGGCTGTTGCTGTAGCGCAGCAGCCAGTTGCCGAAAATATCCCCGCCCAGGGCTTGCCGGCCGGGTTGTAGTCCTTCGTTGGGGTCGATCAGTTGCTGTGCCTGCAGGCCGACACTGAGGCTTTGCTCATTGTTTATGGCGTATTCCATGCCGATTGAGATTCCGATCTGGTCCCGGGTTTCCTCGATGGGCGCCGACAGGCCCGTGACGCCGGGGAGACTGAAACTGTTGGCGAGGATGCCGCGGCTGTAGGCCAGGTCGAAGTTCAGCAGCAGGTCGCCGATGGCGCGGTTGGCGCTGGCGCCGAGAAGGAGGAAATCGTTTTTCTTCGCCAGCCCGTCTTCGCCGCCCGGCGCCGGCGGATCCCAGCGCAACTGGTTTTCGATCAGATACGCCGCCATGAGCGCGAAATCGCTGCGTTCGATGGACCAGCGCCACTGGCTGCCGAGTTCGAACAGGATGTCCTCGTTGCGGTCGTAATCGGGCATGTGGAAGCCGGGGTCGAAGAACAGCGGGCTGCCGCGCACGGGAGCGGGATTGAACTCGGGGTAGAGATTGACGAAGGTGGAAAAATTGCCCGAGTTTTCGCTGAAGTAATCCCAGACGAGCATGAACTGATTCAGGCGGGCGTCTTCGATGTCGATGATGGTGAAGTCGCGGAACTCGGCGATGTTGATGACGTCGAGTACCGAATTGCCCACGGTCTCGCCCCAGACCACGGTCTGGTTGCCGAGCTTGACGGAATGGGCGCCAAAGCTGCGCTGGACGAAGAACTCGTTGATGCGGGATTCGGTTTCGATCTCGTTGCCGTGGGCGACGTATTCGTAGTCCTCGTTCCAGTAGATTCGCGTCTGGGCGCTGGCCTGCAATACCCAGCCATTGGCGAAAAGGTTCTGGTAGCGCACATTGACGCCGAGGCGGTTGTTTTCGATTGTCGGCTCCCGCTTCAGGGAAAAACCCGGCAGCAGTTCGATGCCGTGGCGGTTTACCTGGCCAAAGAGCTGCTGGCTGATGCGAACCGTGAATCCGTCGAGCCAGGATTCCTCCCGCTCTTCCTCCCCGTCGAAGGCGCCGGCGAAGAGATCGTCGTCAAAGCCGAGTTCCAGCTCGAATTCGTCGGCGGGCGCCGGGTCGTCCGTGGATTGCCCCAGCGCCGCCAGGGGAAGCAGGCACAGAAGCGGAACATACCGCCAGAATCGCCCGGCCGCCTCACTCCACCTGGGAGCGAATGGCTTGCAACTGGGTTTCGCGGAAGGCGACATCGGTGAGGGTGCGCTGGGTGAGAACTTCATCATCGACATCGACGCCGGTATGGATTTCGAGAAAGGCCATGTTCGACAGGCGGTTGGTGACCAGATTCATCATGGTCAGCGAGCGGGCCATCCAGATGCCGTCGAGCTGCTCCACCCGGGAGGCGAGCATCCGCTTGATCTCGTTGCCGTACTGGTCGTACAGGTCCGAGCGCAGGCTGACGAGACGCTCCTTGTCGACGTAGTTGACGATGCGACCGTAGCGCGTTTCCCTGGCGCGCTCTTCGTCGGGGATGAGTTCGATCATCCAGACCTCGCGGCCACTTTCGATGGTCTCCTCAAGAACGTTGATGGCGTATTGCTCGAGCTTGCCGGTGTCGGTATCTTCGGTGGTGAATTCCGAGCCGAACAGCGAGGCGGTTTCCGATTCCTCGTCGGAATTGCCGCTGGCGATGCGCTTGACCCGGCCGAGGGCGGAAAGATAAATCCAGGATTCGTTCTGCCGCGCGGCGTCGTCATAGACATAGCTCAGCAGGCCGATGCCGCGCTCGTCGGCGGGTTCGAGGACGATGGTGACGCTGCGGCTGTCGAGGCCCTCCGGACCGTAGTTCTTGCCGACGGACTCCAGCGCCTTGACCCGGGGCCGCTCGGCGCAGGTGATGCGGTTGTCGCTGACGCCGAAACGGCAGGTGGAAAGCTGCATGCGGTTGAAGGACGAATCGGTGGTGGCGCGCTGGTTCTCCTCCACCTCGCGCATGATTTCCAGGCCGTCAGGGAATTGCGCGCCAGGGGTTTGCGTCCCGGGGCCTTGCGCCAACAAGGCAGCAGGCCAGGCGAGCGCGGCTGCGGCAAGCAATGCGATAGCCGGGGCCTTCATGCGGTGCTCTCCCGGAAGGTGATTCGCGTATCGGCGTCCTGTACGCCGAATCTGGGTTTGAAAATCATGATCATCGCCGGAATCAGGAACAGGTCGCAGGCCAGCGCCATGACGATCGCCAGGGAGCCGAAGAATCCCATTCTCGCCATGCCGAGGTAGTCGGAAAAGCTCAGCAGCATGAAGCCGAGGCCGAGCACCATGGTGGTGAACATCACCGCCTGGCCGACGTGGTTGATGGTGAGGCGCAGGGATTCGCTGATGCTTCCCGTCCGGATCAGTTGCACCCGGTAATGGGTCATGAAGTGGATCGTGTCGTCCACGGCGATGCCGATGATTACCGGCGCCACGAGCAGGGTGTCCGCGTCCAGCGGAATCCCGAACAGTCCCATGAGGCCAAAGCCGAGAAAGGCGGGTATCAGATTGGGAATCATGGCGATGAGGCCGCCCTGAAGCGAGCCGAGGGTGAAGATCAGCATTACGCTGATGACAGCAAGCGCAATGGCGAAACTTTCGATCTGGGAAACCGAAATCTCGTCGGACATGCGCCAGATCAGGGCCATGCTGCCGGTGAGATTGGCTTGCATTTCCGGATAATCGGCGCGCAAATGGGCGAAGGCGGCGTCGATTTCCGCACCGATCTCGTCGAAAAATCCCTGATACTCGTTAGTGCTGGAATTGCGGATATTGAGGGTGATCTGGGCCTTGCTGTAATCGTCCGAAACCAGCGCCCGGCGGTCTTCGGGGTTGGCGCTGTTGAACAGGTAGAGCAACTGGGAAATCATCTGCCGCGTTTCCGGGACTTGGTAGAAGGCCGGGTCGCCGTCGTTCATCACTTCATTGGTGTCCTTGACCACATCCACCAGGGAGTAGGTGCGGGTGAGATGCTCGGGCTGGGTTTCGAGGATGCGGTTCTGCAGCGAGTCCATGGCCTGGAGAATCCTGGGGTCGAGCATGCCTTCGTCCACCCGGGTGTCGATCACCACCACCATGGTCTGGGAGCCCGCCATGTTCTCGTCCACCACTTCATAGGCCCGGCGCAGGGGATGGTCTTCCCGGACGAGTTCGGAGATGTTGGTGTCGACCTCGACCCGGGTCGAGCCCCAGGCGCAGATGCCGAATATGGCGCCGAACACCATGAGGATGAACCAGGGCCTGCGGGCGACGATGTAAGGCACGGTCTCAAGTATCCGCTGGTGCCAGTTCACCACGGCATAGGTAAGCAGGCTGATGGCCAGGATGTAGCTGCCCACCATAAAACCCAGGCCGGCATAGAGCAGCACGGTGTAGGCCGCGACCAGTGCGATCTTCCCGTTTCGGCTGAAGCCGTTCCACACCCGGGCCAGCCGGTCCGGGATCGACAGCTTTTCCGAGCCGGGAAAACCCGGGTGCCAGATGTCCAGCAATATGGGCAGCAGGATGACGGTGAAGAAGAAGGCCAGCATGACGCCGGCGGCGGACATGAAGCCGAACACCTGCATCGGCAACAGTTCCGAAGTGGTAAGCGCCAGCACGCCCGCCGATGTGGTCAGGGTGGTGACCAGCAGCGCAAGCCCGGTGCGCCCGAAGGAGCGCGAAATGGCGCGGTAGTGCTCCTCCCCTTCCCGGCGATAGGAGAAATACGCATTCATCACATGCACACAGTCGGCTATGCCGACGGCGAACACGAGCAGTACCGTGAGCGATATGAAGGTCGATACGGTAATCCCGAGCCAGACCGTGACGCCCCAGGTCCAGGCCACGCTGAGGGCGATGGTGACGATGGGCCAGAGCACCGCGCTGAAGGAGCGGAACAGGATCCACAGCAGCATGACGAAGATGACCACCATGAGCGCGCCAAGCCCCGCCAACTGGTTGAGAACGCCCTGCATGAAACCCATGGTGGGCGGGGTGCCCACCGGGTAGTACTCCAACTGATCGCCGTACTTGTCCCAGACCGCGGTGGTGGCCACGTGGAAAGCGGTATAGGTGAAAACGTCCACGGGTTCGAAATCGACTTCGGCAATCTCGGCGTTTTCGTCGAAATCGAGTTCGACGAATCCATCGCCGGAAAAATCGAAGCTGGCGTCGAGGCTGATGTCCGGCGCATCCACCTGGGGGACGTAGTCGGCCACAGGCTGCATGCCGAAGTCGGTCTGGATAATGATGGTTCCGTACTCGGCATTGGCCGAATACATCATGCCCACGAGGTCGTCCTGGGCCAGGGCCCGGGCCTTGATTTCGGCGAGTTCCCCGTCGGATTCCGGCAGTTCCGCCGGCACCAGGCGCAGGGACAACAGGGTATCGCCCTCGTTGCGCTGGAAACGCACATTGGCCACGGACTGCACCCGGCGGATTCGCGTCAGTTCGTTCAGGTCCACCGCCACGCCGGTGATTTCCGGGGGATAATCCGCCGGGTCAAGATCCTGCCAGTTGCGCAGGTCGTCGGTGAGTTGCTGCGCCGCGGCGAGGGAATCGCGGGAAAATACGTCGCCGTCCCGGGCCCGGTAGATCAGCATGACCGAATCGTCGCTGCCGAACTGGCGGCGAAACTCATCGAGAGCGGCGATGGCGGGGTCGGATTCGTCGAGGTAGGCGTCGGTGCTGAGGTCGAGTTCGGTGCGGGTAATTGCCCCGTAGAGCATCAGCACGGTAATCACCGCCACGCCGGTGAGCACGAAATTGCGCGCGCCCAGCACCCGGTTGGGCAGGCGCTCGAAGAAATCGCTCAGGCCGAGCAGCAGATTATCCATGGGTAACCCGGCAACCAGGAATTCGCCGACCCTTCCGACCGGCACTCCAAGAGACTGCGCCGCAGGCTCCTAGGCTATTTATACCCAATAGGGTTGGCAAATTCCACCGTTCAACCGGGTTCGGCGCGCACGCCGGGCAAGCTCTGGCCATGTCAGAGCAGGCGGGCGCAGAAGTGGCCCGACGCCATCGTGCCGTCGGCGGCGCTGCGCCAGTCTCCGGCGAAACCCGCGGCGGTGATTTCGCGTACTTCGAGGACGGTGTAGCCGCCGTCGAACAGCGGGCTGTCGGGGCGGTTGGCGTCGGCGCCGAGGCGCAGCAGGATTCGCGCGCCGTTGCCCTGGCGCGATTCGAGAACGACCACGCCGGGGGCCGCCGGATCCCGCGAGGCGGGGTCGCCGATGGGAAAGGCGCCCACGGCGCGGAGATCGATGTCTGTCGCGCCCGTCAGCGGATTCGCGGCTGGCGCGAAAGCGTCGGCGCCGAAGGATGAGGGCGCCAGTAAAAGGGAAGCGCTCGCCGACCGGAGCGCTTCGCCCGGTCGCCCCCCCACCATGGTGAGCCGATACGCGCCGGCGGAGGCGCTCAGGGTGGTGCCGCCAGCCAGCGCGGCGCTGCTGGGCTGGCACTCCGGCGGCGCCGATTCAGCGGCCAATGCAGTCCCACACCATACGGCTGAGACCAGAACCCATGCCGCCAGCGCCAGTTTCACTGGGTTTCGGCCAATGCGGCGGCGGCAGGCGCGGATCTCATTGGGCGCCCGCCGGGGCGGTTCGCGCCGAGCCCGCGGGCAGCACGATGATTTCCCCGGGTTCCTCATACACTTCCGTGTCTTGCAGCACGATATCGATAGGCTGCTCGTCGTGGCGCCCGTGGGAATCCGAATCCGATCGCAAACCG
>JAJDVS010000099.1 GCA_022825945.1 Pseudomonadales bacterium | reverse complement strand
CGGATATGTAAAGCACCGTGCCCGCGTCGTCGTTGAGCGCCACCTTGTGCAGCGGCCGCGATGGATTGAGCGAGGCCGTGATGGTCCATTGGTCGATTTCGATCAAGCCGAGGTGTTCCGGTTCGGCCGGGCCCGAGCGCAGTCCCGAAGCCGCCGCGACCGCCATGGCGCCTTGCTCCCCCAACCGTTCCATGGGCTCCCCGGTATCGGCGAAAATCGTGGACGATCGGCCATCGACCGCGCCGAACCGATAAACGGGCCGGCCCGCGAGCATGGCAAGGCTGAGCGATTGCCAGGCGGTGATCTCTCCCGCTCTCCGGGCGGCCTCGAACGGCGTCAGTTCGACCCGGTCCCGTTGCAGGTCCGGATGCGCCGCCACGGATTCGGCGTAGGTCAGTTCGGGATAGTCGACGTACATCATGACGATGCCCGAAGCGAACCAGAGCGCGAACAGCAGGCACATGCCGATGCCGATCCAGCGATGGGTGAGAAACAGCAGACGCTTCCAGTTCATGGGATTTCCGAATGGCCGGGGAGCACAATTATCGAATCCCGCCTGTTGCGCAACAGGTGGAAAACAACTCGTTGCAGCAATCCCGGTCGCAGGCGGAGCAGGGAACACAGCCACAGGCCCCGGCGCTGCGCGGGGGAGAGCGCGGCGTGGTGCTGCGCCAGGAATGCCCGGGCTTGCCGGCCCACTTCCAGCAGATGCGGATCGGCGCCCGCCGTGAGCAGCCTGCGCCAGTGGCTCAGCCGCGTGAGTCTGGCGGGAACATGCCGGCTGGCGCCAATGGTATTGGCGCCGTGCTGGCGATAGCGGACCGTGGCTTCTCCGCTGAAGACGAGCCTGCCGAAAGCACTGGCGGTCAGGGCGAGCCACCAGTCGTGCATGATGGCCTCGGAGGGAATGGGCAGGGCCCGCCGCGCCAGCGCCGCATTGAACAGCGCGGCGCAGCCGGTCACCAGATTGCTCATGGCCAGATCGATGAAGCCGTTGCGCGCCGTGTCGAGCCCCTGGTAGGCGACGAATGACGGCGCAATGGACCGGTTGCCGGCGGATACGACTTCCAGGTCGCTGTGTACCAGCACCGGAATCGCGGTTTTCCCCGCCTCGGTCCGCTCCATGAGGGCCATTTGCCGCTCGATCTTGTCCTCGTGCCAGATGTCGTCCTGGTCGCAGAACATCAGATAGGCCGGGTCGATATCCAGGGCATGTTCCAGCAGGCGGGCGAAACTGCCGCGGGCGCCGAGGTTGGCGCCCTCATCGGCCAACAGGCGGAAATGCCGGGGATTGCTCCGGGCATAGTCTTCCAGCAGGGCGCGACTGCCATCGCGGGAACCATCGTCCCGCGCCACGATGAGGAAGTCCCGCCGGGTCTGGCGCAGCAGCGAATCGAGTTGCTCGGCGAGATAGCGCTCGCCGTTGTAGGTCGAAATCAGGATGGCAAGCGGCGCGGCCATGGCTCACTGCAATCGGCGATGGTCGCGGATGCCGGCGCTGATGTGTTTCCAGTATTCGCCGCGCCGGGGGGAGCTGAGCAACAGCCAGCCGGCCTTGAGGGTGAAGCGGACGATATCCCGGGCTTTCCAGCCAATGGGGGAATAGCTTCGGGTATACAGGTGCATCCGGTTGCGGCTCGAGTAATAGGTCCGCGACGGCTTGTGCTGGGCCATGTACCCCGCCCGCACCAGGGGATTGAGGCTGCGTTCGCCGATCAGGTGGTAAAGGATCGCATTGTTCGTTCCCACCAGGTCAAAACCCATGGAACGGGCGCGGAAGCACCATTCCAAGTCCACATTGTCGATGAAGTAGTCCTCCCGCATCAGGCCGATTTCGGGCAAGTGCCCGGCGACGAGCATGGTGCCCGAGGTGATCAGGAAATCGGCGACAAAATGGGAGCCGCTGCCGGCGTAGGCCTGGTCGGTGCGATGCCAGAGGCGATTGAAAAGCCTGAAAGGCGTCTGGCGGCTGGTCTGGGGATTGATGATGCGCGGCCCGAGCGCCGCTATTCCCCTGCCGCTGTGTTCCCGCACTTCCCGATAGGCCGCCACCATGCGTTCGATATAGGACTCGCACAGGCTGCTGTCCTGGTCGAACAGGAAGATGTAGCGGAATCCTTCCTGCCGGGCCCGGTCGATGCCGATATTGAGCGCCCGCGCCAGACCCTCGTTCCGCTCGCGCTTGATGATGCCCAGGCATTTTTCGTACACCGTGATCGACTCTTCCAGCCGGTCGATTTCGGGTGAGCCGTTGTCCACCACCACAAACCGGGTTTCCCGGTTCAACTGGCCCAGCATGGTCAGCAAAGGGGTGATGTCCGGGTGGAAGGTCACCACGATGGCGCAGGTTTCGCTGGCGAGCGGGGTATCCATGTCAGGTCGAGACGGCCTCGGGCGTGTCCGCCGGGATATCGATGGTCCGCGAGCCCAGCGCGGCCATGGCGAAATAGCACAGGGAGGCGATGCCGAAACTCAGGCCCGCCACGACGCCGGCGTCGAGAATCCCCCGCCAGGGCTGGGGCAACTGCCGGGCGATGACGATGAAACAGAGAATCATTACCGTCAGCCCGATGGTGGCGAGCCTGCGGCGCCGGGTGGCGTGCACGAATCCCATGCAGAACAGCGGCGCCAGCAAAACCAGCCCCGGCGCCGGATTGCGCCACAAGTACTGCGCCCGCACCACTACCCGCGGCGCAAAGCCCAGATGAAACCCCTTGTAGCCTTCGGCATAAATCATGTACCCCACGCTAAGGACCAGCGCCGCCCAATGCAACACTCCCAGGGACAAATCCATCAATTCCAGCGCATAGGACGCCAGCCGCCAAACCGCAAAAACCAGCAAGGCCATCACGCCCCCCAGACCCCAAAGCATCCCGATAACTCTCAACGACCCGTTACCTCCCAACCAGACCCGCATTATACCGACCAGACTCGCGCAGGATTATTGAGCAGGCTATCGACACTGACTAAAGCATGCCGCAAGTCGGCGAAACACATTTCAAACATGCCGCAGGCCTGCTTCCAGCGGCGGCGAGATACAACTGACAAAACAACGCGACTTGAGACCAACAACATTCGGATGCACAATGCCGCCCAACCCGATCTCACAATCAACCCAGGCCATATGTCAGTAACCCTAGGCGTCGTGATGGATCCCATCGCGTCCATCAACCCCAAAAAAGATACCACCCTGGCCATGCTGCTAGCCGCCCAATCCCGGGGCTGGCGCATCGAATACATGATTCCCGCCGACCTCTATCTCGGCCCGGGAGGCTGCCGCGCCATTGCCAGCGAACTCACCGTGCGCGATGACCCCGGGGACTGGTTCGGCCTCGGCGAAACCAGGGACATCGGTCTTGCCGAACTCGATGTCGTCCTCATGCGCAAGGACCCTCCCTTCGACATGGACTATGTCAATGCCACCTACCTGCTCGAACACGCCCAGGCGGCCGGTGTTCTCGCGGTCAACGAAGCCCGCGGCCTGCGCGACTACAACGAGAAAATGGCCGCCACCCTGTTCCCACAATGCTGCGCCCCCTTCCTGGTGTCGGCCAATGGGGAATTGCTGCGGGAGTTCCACCGGGAGCACCGGGACGTGGTCTACAAGCCCCTGGACGGCATGGGCGGCGCCGACATTTTCCGGGTGCGGCCCAACGACCCCAATCTTTCGGTCATCATCGAATCCCTGACCCGCAACAGCCATCGCCAGATCATGGCCCAGCGCTTCATCCCCGAGATTGCCGAAGGCGACAAGCGCATACTGTTGATCGACGGCGAACCCGTTCCCTGGTCGCTTGCGCGGATACCCGCCGCCGGTGAAACAAGGGGCAATCTGGCCGCCGGCGGCACTGGAGTCTGTCGGGAACTGAGCGGTCGCGACCGCTGGATCTGCGGCCAGATCGGGCCCTCGCTGGCCGAGGCGGGAATGCTTTTCATCGGTATCGACGTCATCGGCGACTATCTCACCGAAATCAATGTGACCAGCCCCACCTGCATGCGGGAAATACAGCAGGCGACCGGACTCGATATCGCCGGTGAACTGATGGACTGTATACTGCGCAGGTTATCGCGCTGAAATGCGGCGAACTTATGGGACAGCACACTAGCAACACACTGGAAAATCAGTTCCTCATCGCCATGCCGCGCTTGACCGGCACCTATTTTGGCAGCACGGTCACCTACCTGTGGAAACACGACAAGTCCGGCGCCATCGGCATTGTGGTCAACAAGCCCATGAAGACCAGTCTTGCCGATATCTTCAACGAACTCGAAATCAGCAGCAGCGCGGGCGAGGGGGACTTCCGCGCCCGTCAGGTGCTCGCCGGAGGCCCGGTGGAGCGCGACAAGGGATTCATTCTGCACGACGCCGGGGGAAAGTGGGATTCCTCGATCCGGATCACGCCCGACATCACCGTAACCACCTCCAAGTCGATTCTCGAAGCCATCGCTTCGGGCAACGGCCCCGACAACTACCTGATCGCCCTAGGCTGCGCCGGCTGGGGGCCGGGGCAACTGGAACAGGAAATCCTCAACAACTCCTGGCTGACCACACCGGCGAGCAGCGAATTGATTTTTTCCGAAGATTATACCGGCAAGCCCGGCGCGGCGGCGGCGCAACTCGGCATCGCTCTGGAAAAAATGTCGCCGGAGGCGGGCCATTCCTGAACGAACGCGATGAGCCTGAGCCTGTTCCCAGACGACCTGAGTTCCCATTTTTCGGCGCTGGCGTTTGATTTTGGCACCCAGCGCATCGGCGTCGCCTTCGGTCAGAGCCTGAGCGGCACCGCCAGCGCGGTAACCGTGCTCAAGGCTCGGGACGGGCAGCCGCGCTGGAACGAAATGGCCCAGCTTGTGGAACTCTGGAAGCCCGATGTCTTTCTCGTCGGCCTGCCTTACAACATTGACGGCTCGGTAAGCGAACTGCTCGGCCGGGCGGAGAAATTCGCGCGCCGCATCCAGGAACGCTTCGAAAAACCCTGCTACGGCATGGATGAACGGCTCTCCTCCCGGGAAGCCATCGAGCGGCTGGTGGAAGCCAATACCACGCTGATGGTCAAGAAAACCGCCATCGACCATATCGCCGCCCAGATCATTCTGGAGAACTGGTTCAACGAAATCCGCGTCAAGTCTCCGAAATCCGATCACTGATACAACTCATGCGGCGGCACGAGAAATCGGCGAAAACTTCCGTCAGGCTCCTGTTTCCATTTGAATACCTTGCCGCGATGATTGGTGTTGGCGGAAGGCGATGGTTCGTGCATAGTAAGGGAACTGGTAACAGTCAGAGGGGAATCCCCAAATGAAATCAAGAACAGTGATATTCTCATTGGCGGTCGGTGTCGCGCTTGCGGCGCTGTCGTCACAAGTCTTCAGCGCGGCGGGCGAGGCGCGCGCCGAAATGATGGATGCCGAGGGAATGAGCGTCGGCGAAGTCATCCTGCGGCATACGCCGGTCGGCACGCTATTGCACGCGCGGCTCAGAAATCTGCCGCCCGGCGCCCATGCGTTCCATGTGCATACGACCGGAGTATGCGAGCCGCCGTTCAGTTCGTCGGGCGGGCATTTCAATCCGCAGGGCAAGTTGCACGGTATATTGGGCTCGACGCAGCAATCGTCCGATGGCGCCACGCCGCTCTCGCAACAGGCCGTGGTCACCGCGCGGGACTATACCGGAGACGAATTCACCCTGACCTTGTATTTTGATTTCGACGAGAACGGGAATCTGGTGCCCGGCACCTGGCGCGCGGAAATGGCCGAGGGGCACGTCGGAGATATGCCCAACATCCATGTGCCCGCTTCCGGGGAGCTGGAAATCGAAATTCTCAACACGGACCTCAAGCTCGACTACGGCCTATTCGACGCCGACGGCGCCGCGATCGTGATTCACGCGGGGCCGGATGACTACATGTCCGACCCGGCGGGTGCCGCCGGTCCGCGCATTGCCTGCGGCGTAATCACCAGCGCGGAGTAACGCGGCTCAGAGCGGATTTACAACCGGGAATTCCCGCAGCGCAGGCTCCAAGGCCTCCCTCGGGAGACCTTGCCCGCTTCGTACCTGCCGTCCCAGCGCCGCCGGGTCCCTGGCGTGAAGCAGCGCCTCCTCCTGGCTGACCTGCCCCGCGGCGAGCAATTCAGCCAGGCTCTGGTCCAGGGTGATCATTCCCTGGGACGCGCCGGATTGCATGCAGGAGTAGATCTGGGCAATCCGGTCTTCCCGCACCAGATTGCGCACGGCGGTGCTTGCCAGCAGAATCTCCCGGACGGCCACGCGCCCGCCGCCGGGTTTGCGCAGCAGGGTCTGGGCAATCACCGCCTGCAGGGATTCGGCAAGCTGGGTTCGAACGATGGCTTTTTCCGCCGCGGGAAAGACATCTATAATGCGATTGATGGTTTTCACCGCCGAGGCGGTGTGCAGGGTGGCGAGCACCAGATGGCCGGTTTCGGCCGCGGTCAATGCCAGGCGAATCGTTTCCGGGTCACGCAACTCACCAAGCAGGATTACATCCGGGTCTTCCCGCAGGGCCGCCCGCAAGGCCGCCGCAAAGCCGCGGGTGTGCCGATTAGCCTCGCGCTGAGTCACCAGGCTGCGGCGGCTGGCATGGATGAATTCGATGGGGTCCTCGATGGTGAGGATGTGGCCATGGAGATTGCGGTTGATGTGATCGACCATGGCCGCCAAGGTGGTTGACTTGCCTGAACCCGTGGGCCCGGTGACCACCACAAGACCGCTGGGCAATTCGGCGATTCGCGCAATATCTCCGCCCATGCCGAGCTGTTCCAGGCTCGGCACCGCCGCGGGAATCGCCCGGAATACCGCTGCCGGGCCATTGCGCTGCAGAAAGGCGTTGAGCCGGAAGCGAACCGAATTGGGCGCCTCGATGGCAAGATCGATTTCCTCTCCGGCCAGGAAGCCTTGCCGCTGGTTGCCATCCAGGCAGGAATCGATACAGGCTTGCACCTGGCTTTCATCCAGCGCCTCCAGCGCAGCCGGGCGCAATTCACCATCGACCCGCAGCCAGGGCGGCAGCCCGGGGGCAAGATGCAGATCGGATGCTCCCTGTTCCTTGCACAGGGCCAGCAATTTTCGAAGTTCCATGGAGAGTCCTCTTTGCCGC
This sequence comes from Pseudomonadales bacterium, assembly GCA_022825945.1. Classification (GTDB taxonomy): domain Bacteria; phylum Pseudomonadota; class Gammaproteobacteria; order Pseudomonadales; family Pseudohongiellaceae; genus UBA9145. The sequence goes on along the minus strand of JAJDVS010000099.1, from coordinate 142 downwards.
TTTTCCCCAATCCCCTGATAAGAGTCCCGAGGAGGTTTTCGTCCGGCTGATTACGGTATGGATGAACCGGCAGCGCCTCCGAGGCTCGCATGGCCCATCGTGCGGACATGATCCATGTACGGTTTCGCTTTTCAGTTGCACA
>JAJDVS010000098.1 GCA_022825945.1 Pseudomonadales bacterium | reverse complement strand
TTGTGGCCGAGGGTGATTGTTACCGAAAATTCCCTGACCCGGGCGGTGTCGGCCTTGCGCCGGCTGCTGCGGGCGGATGGCTGCGACGGCGGCGTGAGAATCGAAACCGTGCCCAAGAAGGGTTATCGCCTCGTGATCGTGGCAAAGGCCGGAGAAGCGGCGGAGCCGTCTTTCGGGTTCGGCGCCCCGCCCTGGCGGGTTGTGGCGGTTCCGGGGCTTGCCCTGGCGGTGTTTGCCGGCGGCTGGCTGGCCGGCGGCGGCGAGAATCCGGAAACGTACCTGGCGCCGGCGGGCGTGGCGGATTTTGGCCAGCTTGTCCCGGTAAGCAGCGTCGGCCCGGCGGGTATTAGCCGGGAGGCGCCGGTATTGTCGGCGGATGGCAGCCGTTATGCCTACATACGGCACGATGGCGCGGGTTCCACCATCTGGCTGGGCGAGTTGCGCGGCGGTGGCGAGGCGGTCGCGGTGTACAGCAGTTCCCTGCCATTGACCCATCTGGTCTGGTCGCCCGCGGGCCATGCGCTGCTTTTCGCCCGGCAGGGCGTCATGGCCACTGAGGCGGTATATGGCGCGGGGCCGGCGCAATTGATGCAGTTTGACCTGGATTCCTGGACGGTTTCCTCCCTGCGGCCGGAAGCCGAAGAAGCGGAACCGCAATTGCCGGCGGAAATCGATCTGACTTGAAGCGCTACATGGGCGGCGGGGCTATCCCATCGCCTCATTTGCGGCTTCGTTCCGGCTATTGCCGCTTTGTCGCAATATCGTTGCCGGGACTTTCCGGTCATGTTCAGATGACTGCCAGTACCTTCGGCAAAGCATGGGAGCAAGTCATGAACCACAGCAAGATCATTCGCGCAATCGCCCTCACCCTGGCGCTTGGCGTTTGCGGCACCGCGGGTGCGGAAACCCTGACCATCGTGATCGAGGACATCCGCGAAGCCAGCGGCACGATTCAGGTGCAGGTACATGCCGGCAAGGCGCAATTCGATGGCGAAGGCTCGGTGGCGCAGTTCATGGAACCCGCGGTAGCCGGTTCGATCACCCTGGTCGCCGAAGACCTGCCGCCGGGCGAATACGCCATCCGCGTCATGCACGATGTGAACGGCAACGATGCACTCGACGCCAATTTCGTCGGCGCCCCGACCGAGCCCTTCGCCTTTTCCAATAACGCCAGGGCCATGTTCGGTCCGGCCGCCTGGGAAGACGCCCGCTTCATCCTCGAAGGCGAAGTCACCCAGGTGATCAGCCTGAATCACTAGGGAAGGTCTGAACAGGAATGAACCGTCGTGATTTCACGAAAATGATGGGCTTGCTGGCCCTGCCCTGGCCCGGCGCCGCACTGGCCGAAGCCGATGCGGACGACTGGTCGGCGCAGTTCGCCCGCAGTCTCCGGGAGCATCCCTGGCTTGCGGCCTGGGGCAACATCGACCGCAGCCACTACCAGAGCGAGGCCGAAGTGTCGGGAAACTGGCCCGAGGCGCTGCGGGGCGTGCTGTATCGCACCGGCCCCGCGCAGCACGAAGCCCATGGCTGGCGCAATCGGCACTGGTTCGACGGCGACGGCATGATGCACGCCTGGCGCATCGGCACGGACGGCGTGCGGCACGAGGCGCGACTGGTGGAAACCGCCAAGCTGAAAGCCGAACGGGAGGCCGGGCGCGCCCTTTATCCCGGCCTTGTCGGCGCGCCGCCAAACCCTGCGGGGCTCAGCGGCCCCGACGATCTGAATCTGGCCAATACCAGCGTTCTCCACCATCACGGTCGCCTGCTTGCCCTGTGGGAAGCCGGCAGCCCTTATGAGATCGATCCGGAAACCCTGGCCACAAAAGGCCCTTACCAGTTCCCGGAAGCAGGCGGCGGCTCGTCCATGCGCGGCGTACCCTTTTCGGCCCATCCCCGAATGGATGTGGATGGCAGCGTGTGGAACTTCGGCTATGCCTCCAGCGCCGGCCTGCTGGTGTTCTGGCATATCGGCGCCGATGGCTCGTTGCGCAACGCCGGACGCGTGGCGGTCGACCCGATAACGATGCCGCACGATTTCGTCGTCACGGAAAGGCATCTGGTGCTGCTGCTGCCGCCCTTCCACTACCGGCCGCAGGCGAAAGCGACAGGTTTTCTGAACATGCACGAATGGCGGCCGGAAGACCCTTGCCGGGTGCTGGTGGTGGACAAGAACGACCTGTCCAGCCATTTCTTCCTGGAACTGCCCGCGCAATGGGTGTTTCATTTCGGCAACGCCTGGGAGGACAGCGCCGGAGTCATCCGTTTCGACGCCGCCAGGGCACCGGACCCCGGCATCATGACCGATACCTTCAGCGCCATCATGCGCGGCGAGACCATCGCCAGCCGGCCGGCGAGCCACCATGCCTACCGCATCGACACCAGGGCGCGGACCGTCTCGGAAGAACCATTGGTGGAAAGCGACGTCCAGACCGAGTTTCCCTGCATCGACCCCAGGGTGGGCTGCCGGCGCTATCGCAAGCTCGTGATGCTGTCCCGCAGCGGAGAGCAGCCACAGGGGCACGGTACCCTGAACGAAGTCAGCGTACTGAATATGGAAAGCGGGCGGCGCGATTTCTTCCGCTACCCGGATTCACAGATTCCCGAAGAGCATCTCTACCTCCCCCGTCCGGGCAGCGAGCCGGAAAGCCGGGGCTGGATTCTGGGAACCGCCCATGACTGGCGGCGCGGGAGGCAGGTGTTGAATCTGTTCCATGCGGACAGCGTGGCGGAGGGCCCGGTAGCCGTGGCTGAATTGCCCTACGCCATTCCGCTCGGGCTGCATGGCAAGTTCGTTGGGGTTTGAGTTGTGGAAACCTGCGGGAGAAGGATAAATGGATAAGCGGCAACCAGACTTCAATCGTTTCCCGACCGGATTTCTGCTCACGGGAGCCTTCTCCGCGGCGGTGGCTTTGCTGGTCTGGTGGTTGCTCGATTCCGGCGGGTTTTGGGCGGTTTTGATCATTTCACTCAGCATCGGCTGGTCGGTGAACCTGGCCTTTGCGCTGCTGCAGGGCCTGCTGAGCCGCCGCATCGGCCCCTGGGCCGCTCCGGCGCTCATTGTGGCCCTGGGCCTGATGGCAGGCCTGCTGATTGCCGGCGCCCTCGTGGGCAACCATCCGCTGTTCTACTTTTCCGGGAGTTTCACGACCGTTGCCCTGGCGCTGTTTTTCGGCATCACCGGCACCCTGGTGTTCTACACCCGGGAAAGGTTGCACCACACCCGGCGGCAACTCGCCGAATCCGAATTGCGCCAATCCCGCCAGGAACAATTGCTGGCGTTGCCGGGGAAGGACAGGAAGCTTTACGGCTCGCGCGGCAGTTGCAGCCGGATATTGCCTTTCTCGATATTCGGCTGCCGGGGATGTCGGGTCTGGAGGTCGCCGCCGCGCTGCCTGTGAATACCCGGGTGGTTTTTGTCACCGCTCATGATGAATTCGCCGTGGAGGCCTTTCGCGCCGCCGCCGTGGATTATCTGCTCAAGCCGGTCAGCGGTGAGCGGTGAGCGGCTGCGCGCCACCATCGAACGCCTGCGCGAAAGCGAAAACCGACGAGGCGCGGACCGGCAGCGGGAAGAACTGCGCTCCCTGTTGCAGCAGCTCGGCGCCGACGCTTCGTCCGGGTATCTGCAGTGGATTCACGCCGGTCTCGGCAACGCCACAGTGCTTGTGCCTGTTGACGATGTGGTCTATTTCCGCGCCGAGGCAAAGTACACCAGCGCCTTCACCCGAGACCGCGAATATCTGCTGCGGCGGGCCATCAACCAGTTGGAGCGGCAACTCGACCCAAATCGGTTCTGGCGAATCCACCGCGGAATCATCGTCCGCGTCGAGCAGATCGTCTCCGCCAGCCGCGACCTGCGGGGCCGCTACACAACCACCCTGCGCGACCGCCCTGAAACCCTCCGCTCCAGTCAGACCTACGGACATCTGTTCAAACTGATGTGATTCTGCGAGTGGAACCCGGTCGGCGCAACCGACCAGAAGCGCCTCTTCATCCGCACCCTACCCAGGGTGGATGAGCTGCCGGAATTGCCCGGCAGGAACCGCACAGACGCCATGGCCGCCGGCTTCGAAATCGAGCCAAAGGAAAGGCGTGGCGGGAAATCGCGCCTGGAGCGCTTCGGCGCTGTAACCTGTTTCGAGGATCAACAGGCCATTCGGGTCAAGGTGGCCGGCGGCTTCGCTGAGCAGACGGGCGGGGATTTCGATGCCATGGGTTCCGCCGCCGTGGAGCCCGAGTCGGGGTTCGTGGCGGTATTCGGGCGGCAGTCGTTCGATCTCCGTTTGGGATACATACGGTGGATTGGCGAGAATCAGGTCGTATCTGCCGTCAAGATCGGCGAACAGGTCGCTTTGTCGCGTTTCCACCCGGGATTCCAGCTTGTGCAGGGCGATGTTTTTCCGGGCCAAGGCCAGCGCTTCGGCAGAAATATCCGCCAAGTCCACCCGGCAGGCGGGAAATTGCAGGGCGCAGGCGATTCCAATGCAGCCGCCGCCACAACACAGGTCAAGCACCCTGCCCGGCCCGGAATCCAGCAGGGCTTCGAATCGATCGTTTATCAATTCCGCCATGGGCGACCTGGGAATCAGCGCCCGGGGGTCGCAGTGAAACTCGTATCCGGCAAACCAGGCCCTTCCGAGCAGATAGGCCACGGGAATCCGCTGCTCCACCCGGGCAAGGGCGAGGCGCTCCAGGCTGGCTATCTCATCAGGAAGCAGTTCCCGGTCCTGTTCCGCAACCGAGCGCTGGAAGTCAAATCCCAGGGCGCCGAAAACCAGATACACCGCTTCGTCGTATAGATTGTCAACGCCATGCCCGCAATGAATGCTGGCGCCGCCGAAGCGCGTGGCGAGTTGTTCGATGAAGTCAGCCAGGAACATGATTTACCTTCGACTGCGCCCATCATGCCGGAAGGGGAAGCGCGGCATGATCATGCGCCATGGTGGTATGCTTCCGCGCCAGAAATTTGACCGGGCAGGCTAGAAGTCTGCTGAAAACAGGAACACACGACATGCGGGAACTTGCCCAGGCTTTTGCTTCCATCATATCCGGGATCGGTGAAGATCCGAACCGGGACGGGCTGAAAAAAACTCCGGAGCGTGCCGCAGCCGCATTCGGGTTCCTTACCCAGGGCTATCGGCAGGACATCGATAAAATTGTCAATAAAGCGCTGTATCCCTCTGATTCCGATGAGATGGTGATCGTCAGGAATATCGAGATGTACAGCATGTGCGAGCATCACCTGCTGCCATTTATCGGCAAGTGCCACGTGGCCTATGTGCCCGATGGCCAGGTGCTTGGCCTCTCAAAAGTCGCCCGCATTGTCGATGTTTACGCCCGCCGTTTGCAGATTCAGGAGAATCTCACCCAGCAAATCGCCAACTGCATACTCGAGATTACCGGCGCCAAGGGGGTGGCGGTCATCGCGGAAGCCCAGCACATGTGCATGATGATGCGGGGAGTGGAAAAGCAGAATTCGGTCATGACCACCTCGTGCATGCTGGGGGTCTTCCGCAACCGCGCTTCCACCCGGGCCGAATTATTGTCGCTGTTGAAGTAGGCCGCCCTGAAGCCGTTCCGGTTGCGGCGCAGCGGCGACTCAGGGCATTGACTGCGCGACCAGTTCCACCCTTTCTGAACAATCGTCCGCCGCGCACAGCGGGGAAAGCGGGCCCAGGCCTCTTGCGGACAGGCGTGACGGGTCGATGCCCGCCGCCACCAGGCGCTGGCGGATGGATTCAGCCCGGGTCTGGCTGCGGGAAAGCAGTTGTTCGAGGCCGGCTTCCCCCCGCAGGTGGGAAACGATGTGAAGCCGCAGTTGCGGGTCGAGGTTCAGCAACCCGATGATGTTGTCGAGATTCATGCCGGATTCCAGTTCGTCGGCGGCGGTGAATGACAGATCGGGGACGATCAGGCCGCCATTGCTTCGCAATTGATCGCGCATGGATTGCGGCGTGGCGCCGGAGACTGCGGCATCGCGGCCTCCTTCGGGTTCGATGATTTCCACCCAGGCCAGCAATTGGCGGTTGATGCGGGTGATGACGTAGGCGGAGATGAAGAACCGCCCAGGCGGCTCGGAACCCATGGCGAGATAGAACTGATTACTCACCGGGCCATAGAGAATCCGGTTGCCGAAGATGTCATTGGCCCAGTATTCGCTGCTGCCGCAGGCGCGCCCGGCGCAGGAAAACAACTCATTGTACCCCCGGAACCGCATCTGCTCGACGAAAAAGTCGATCACGTCCTGGCCGGTAAAGCCGTCGGAGATTTCGTAGAGAATCCGCGTCAGCCTGCCCCGCAAGCGCTCGGATGCTTCCGGAGTCACCTGGCCGCGAACACTCTGCAGACTGCCGAGCACGACCCGGTAATTGACCTCGGGCATGGTCTGGTAATCGCTGATTTCCGAATCGGGAAATCCACCGAGCAGCGGGTGGTCGGACTGCTGGGCGAGCGCGGTCCCCGCCGCCGGCAGCAATAGCCAGAAAGCCTGCAAGCGAACCGCCTGTAACAGAAATTTGACCGGCATCTCGACCTTCCCCGACGGGCAAGCTTACTCTATCGGGCGGCTCAATCCTCGCTGGCGGAGTCGTCCGCGGAGGCTTTGCCGGAGCCGGACTTCTTCCTGCGGGCGCTTTTCCTGGCGGGCTTGCCGGTTGCGGCCGCTGCAGTGGATGCCTCTTCTTCCGCGTCCCCGCTTTCCGAAGCGCTATCAACGGCTGCGCCGGATTCGCCCTGTTCCCCGGCGGACACCGCATCCCGAGCTTGCGTCTCCGCCGTTTCATCCTCCACAGGCCCAGCCGCCTCCCCGGCGGCCTCGCTATCGACCCGGGGAAATTCGCTGAAGGGGAATGGCTTCTGCTCCCGGTTCCAGGTGGCGAACAGCAGCATCTCGTGAACATATTCCGCCAACGCCGCGCCGAGGCCCCGCAGATTGCGGTTGTCCTCTCCCGTGGCGATCGTGAACGCCCCCTGCACCAGGCCGAGCATGATCACCAGCGGCCCCACTATCAGGGCGAGTATCAACATGTACAGCAGGGCGAAAACCACCCTCCCCCAGATCGTCGGATCCTTCCAGGCACTCGCATTCGGATTGTCTGTCATTGTCCAACTCCTATCGCCGTTCCAGACAATGGCTTGAGATTCCCAATGTCCGTTTGACCATGAATCAATGTTGTCCCGATGTCTGCGGAAACCACTGCCGCAGCAAGTCTACCAGCTTTAAAAAAGAGTCGTCCTTGCAAGCAACCCCTTCAAAATGTACTCCATGTCCTTGTCGGCAACGAGCGCAACCAGATCCTTCATTAGCGGTTTACTCCAGCACTCCCGCAGCAAGCAATGTGCCAAGATCGACCCCGCCTTGCCATTGCCGCAACGCCGGATGTTCCGTCCCAATAACAATGTCAGTTGCACCGGAATCGGCCTTGGCAAAACAGAGGACCTGATTGAGTTCAGCAAGATTCAGCACCACTGGTGAGTGGGTTGCAAGCAGCACCTGGGCCTCGTACACCGAAGAAAGAGAATCGAATGCCACAGAAACAGCTCTGGGATGGATGCCGTTTTCCGGCTCTTCGATCAGGTACATTCCCTGCAGATTTGCGAGGTATGCAGGCAATGTCAAAGCCGTCAGCCGCAGGGTACCATCCGAAACCAGCCATGAGTGGATACGCAGACCGTCCTCATACTCGTACACCATGTAGCAGTGTCTGTCTTCCGGCCTCTCGACAGTAGAGATTCCCGACAAATTGGGAAGCGCCGTTCTCAGATGGTTGATCCAGTCTCGGTATCGTTCCGGTTGCTCCGTACGCAAGCGGGCAACAACCCAGGGGAGATTTGACCCATCCGGCAGAAAGCCGGAAATTCTAGTGGGCGGGCTCGGTCGTCTCATGGCCAGACTATTGAGCACCACTTTCTGAATACCGTCGGTTAACTGATTGCGAAACCAGATAGCTACGGGGAAAGAGTTCTCGTCATCAACCAGATTGCGCAAAGCGGACCGTTGCGAACCGAGCTTGAAAGAAGGCGCCCAGCGATTCCCAGGCGGTTTTGTTTCGCTGTAGAAGTTATCGTTGCCGCCAGGAATCTTATGGATTACTACCTTGCAATCGCGCTTTCTGATTGATGAAAGCAATGAATCCGGGCTGTTTGATGCCATCGGAAACAAATCGCGCTGAACTGGCCGGGCGGCGGAGCCGATTTTCAACAAGAGCCGCTCAGCCTTCAATTCGAACTGTCGCGTGGTTGTATCCAGGCCAATGGATACCTCGTACCGAACTGTATCCAGTTCCGGGTTTGTCGTCATTCTCCGCAGGTGGGCCGGCACCCTCGCTTCCACGGCGAGTTCAAACCTTTCGCCCTGCCCCCGAAACAGCAATTGTTCCGGTGTGGGCGATCTCTGTGTCAAGGCGAAGTCAAGTCCGCTGCTCGCGAGGTCGCCCAGGAAGCCGATTACATCCATAAAGGTAGCCTTGCCGGATGCATTTGGCCCGACCAGGACATGGAACGAATCCAGGCGCCTGTACACATATCCCAGGCAACGGTAGTTCAATGCTTCGATCAAGGTAAACATTTGAACCTCTTGATGCGATTGGATTCGCAGTCACTCAACGAAATGATCAACAACCAGTTTGACCGCCTCCGAAATGTTGATTCAGCATTCTTCATCGCTTCGTTCCGATTGACCAGGGCCCGATATCGTCAGTGTGACGGGTTCGGCGGAATAGCGGTAGATGCCACTGTCACTGGTTGAATAGGCGAGATAAAAGCGGATTTCGCCTCCGGTAATGCCTAGATTTTTACCGGTTGGCTCAAGTGGCTCTTCCACAGTGTCATATCCTTGAGTACCATGACCAAAGACCACAAGGTCGATGCTTGCGGGAAGCGCATCCCAGGACTGGGCTGCCGGCAGGGCATCACCATTCCACGGAATCCATCCACCCACAGTGTTTCTAACGAAAAATTCTCCGCCGGGCAACACTGCGGCGATATGAACGGAACCGGGCTTGCCTTGGTCAGACTGGGCAGGATGCACGATACCCACAACACTGATTTCCTGGTTGGGAGATAGCACTGCATGGGCACCAAGGTTCTGGTCTGTGCTGACGTATCCGGTAAAGCGCGCGTCGGTGGACGAGTTATCCGTATGGGCGACGCCGAGATTGGGTCGACAGTTGGCGTTATCGTCGGAAGACTCGGCTGAGTTGCAAAGTCTATCAGGGCTATCCCGGCTGAATGAGGTGGTGGCAGGACCTGGAACTGAACTGCCAGTACCCCGTGAATGAGATTCAGGATTGAATCCTGCAGCACTGGCCCGCTCAAAGAAATGGATCGCGTCGCGGGTCTGGTCATTCGCCACAGTGGTTGCGTGGTAAACATGACCCCCATCCGGACTCTGGGCCAATTGCCGATATACATTTCCGTATGTGAAGGAACCCAGTGATTCGGGTAATGTGTTGCCGAACTGATCACGTTCATCAGTAATTGAAAAGTCCGCGAGTTCCAGTTCGAAAACATCGGGATTCCATGTAGCCACAAAAAAGCCGTTATTGCAGAAGACATCGACGGCTGGCAGATCGCCATGGGAAATCATCGAGGAACAGCCACGCAGCCGATCAAAACTATAGGAGGGCTTCAGATGACTCCACGATAGATAGACATCGTTGTTCAATTCAGCGTAATTCCTGGTCAGTGAATCCAGATACCGGGGGTTCGACGGATCTGTGGCAATATCGAAGGCAACAACCGGATTACTGAGAAATGGTTGGTCAAACGGGGAGCCGGTAGAACTCCCGAAGTTTCGCGGGCCTGAAACAAAAAGCAAATCGCCCTTGCGGTCTATTGCAATGCTTGCCAAACCCCGCAGTGCCTGGAAGGAGTTGCTGTGATCCTCGGTTAAGAGGATCTCTTTGGTCAAGTCAAGTTTGCCAGTTTCGGGATCTACGGCAAATACAAACAGTCCGGTCTCGGCGAGGACGTAGAGGTGAGACCCATCCGGCGGCAGTACCGCATCCAATGGTGTCCGCATTTTGTCCACGAGCAGCATTTCGACATATGTATCAGACTCGACTGAAGATGACACGATTTGTTCAAGCGTGAATTCTGCGGGTGAATCCACCCGATACGCTCGAATTTCGTTATCTGAATTGCGCAACCCGAAAAAATATCGACCGTCCAGGCTACCCACACCGTGTTTTCTTTTTCGCCAACCCCAGACACTACGACGGCCACCTGGATAACCTGCGATCCTTTCTTGAGATACTTCTGACGAACGGTCATCGGAAAACGCAAAACTATAGCCTTCCGACCCAGTCATCGCGAACAGGCGACTCTGACGGTCATTCCACCAAAGTTGAGCATATTCCAGGAATCCGGAGGTCGGCAGGGCATTCGTAGCTTCTGTGTCACTGCGATACGCAAGCGATAACTTATTGCTCTCCTCATCGCGCTTGAATACAAAGATTCCATTCGCAGCGGTGCTTGCCAGAAACCTGCCGTCTGAATTCATCGCCAGTTGGAGCGGAGATCGCAACACTTGCGGTATGCCGTCAAGCTCCAGGGAATCCATCAGGGTGGCGCCCTTGTAGGACAGGAATGCCGGTGCGGAGGAACGCACCCAGCGAAACACAGCGGTAGTCACTTTTTCGACGCCGGGGCGCGTCGCCAGTCGAACATCGTAGTATTGTCCGGCACGGGCAAGCACGAAAGCTTCCACACGGCCATTGGCAATGAAACTGCGTTCACTCATGGCGACGGCTTGGTTGCTACCGTCCCCCGGGTAGATGGAAAGAATTACGGAGAGCGGGTTCCGCTCAACCCAAAATCGGTGCCAGCCGGATTCCGGCGCACGCCATCGCCACCATACGGAATCCGTGCCAACAGTATCTTTTGGATCCTGAGGCGACGTGGTTGAATGGGCAATTCTTGCAATGGTTAAACCGCCGCCGCCTGAAATATTGCTGGCGCTATTGCGGCTGTCGTTGCTTGGCGTGGGGCCCCATTCGACCTTGAATGAAGTGGGAGAATAACTGTGGAGCGAAGAAGCCGATTGGCCAGCGGCAATCCAGTAACTAGTGTTACGGTTCGCGTCGAGCGTGAAACTTGAATCGCCCTGTATTGATCCCACTAGTTGCAGGCTGGAAAGGGCGTCTCCAATGAAAATACTTAGCTGCTGGGAAGAATGCCCGCTCAGTTTCCAGGTGAATCGACGGTCAGCCGGAGCTGTCCACTGTAGCCAAGCCGTGCCTATTCCGGTTGCAATTGGTTCATACGGCTCCACGGTTAAGCCTAAATAATCATCTGCTCTACCGGAAACAATGGCGCTTCCTTCCATCCCTTCTATTTCTTTTGCGTTGGCAAAATGATCGGACATCGGAAAATAAGTGGAAACATCATAATCCTCAACAGGACGCCAAGAGAGTTCAAATTTCAGACCAGAACTGTCGGCAGAACGAGAGGTAGTGGAGATTTTATATGTTTCACCCTTTCTCGCAACGAACCTTGCAAAGACCGAGTTTACCCCAGGTTGCGAAACCAATCGGAGAGTTTCTATACTGCTTCCCGTATATATACGCGTTGACAGGCTAAATCCTTGTGTCGTCTTAAATATCCATGGACCATCTTCAGGCGCTGTCCATTCAAACCAGACGCTCGCCGCAGAACCACCATAAAATTCCGAACCTTCCAGTGTGGCCCCTTCATTGCTTGAACCGAATGAGCCCGATTCCCCTTCTACCGCTTGCGCATTGGCGAAATCGTCATTTGCGGGCCTTGCATCGGCGGACTCCCACTCCAGGGTAAGCGGGGGCAAATCCCAATCGCGTGTAGCAATTCTCAGTTTATATTCAGCACCAGCCGGGGCGGCAAAACTGATCTCGCCGCCCCGTTTTTCTGTCTCCAGTTCCAAGTCCACCAACTTGTCGCCAGTAAAGAGGGCGAAGTCAATATTCCCATTTGCGGTTTCGCTTGAATTCGCGTCATTCAGCTTGAATCTGAACAATCCTCTGTGGGGTGCCTTCCATGTGTACCAAAGAGTCCGGCTACTAGCTGAAACCAGCGGTTCTCCCGGCTCACGGGATGCCATTGCGAAATCCAGAGGGAATTTTCCCATAGTACTTCTGATGCGCTTGGGATTGGAAAAACTGTCGTTTTCAGGGACAAAGATTTCGTCCAAAGGCTGATCTTCCTCGACAGAGAGGATGATGTCTTGACTCGCAGCCTTGCTATTCCATGAAGTGGCGGTGACTTGAAGTGCACTTCCAGTCCTTACATCTTCACGTAGAAATATGAATTGCACACGTTTGGGTGAATCCGGCTCTATCTCTCCTAGCGAAACCATGCCCTTTGCACTGGTAACAGGATGTAAAATTTTGAGCGCATCTTCACGTGAAACCCAACTTCGGTCAGGGAGAAAAGCATTGCGCAAACTAAAACAATTGTCATTGACAGTGCGACACCCCAGATGAAGCGTGACGCCGGACGCAACATAGTCGCTGGCGTATACTGTGACATCGACAGTTACGTACTCACTGTCCTCAGATTCGGAGGAATTTTCAACAGCCAGACCAAGTTCGGGGACTGCTTCGCCGCGGAGAATCTTCCAGGCCACGGCGGCGGTGCTCGTCTTGACTTCGACGGTTTAGCCCCCTGTATGCGATTATCCATGATCGTACTCGATTGATTCTACCAAGGTTTTCATTTTGACTTTCGGAAAGCCGTTTTGTTGTGCCTAGTAATATATAAATGTTGACTTCTGTGCCGGGA
>JAJDVS010000083.1 GCA_022825945.1 Pseudomonadales bacterium | reverse complement strand
GCCTTGCCGATGTAGATGACCTTGCCGGCGCCGTCCTGCATCTGGTACACCCCGGGCCTGCGCGTGAGGCCGGCGATGTAGCTTTCGTGATCGAAGGCGTTTTTTGTAGCCATGTGAAGGGGTTGCATCCTTTCGTGCCGCTTGAAAAGCTTAACGAACCCCAGCTTACTGCTCAAGCTGAAGCATGGATCCTGCGACTCCGCTTCGCTACGCGCAGGATGACGCATCTCACCAATGTCATTCTGCGCGGAGCGAAGCGGAGTCGCAGAATCTCCAGGTTTCCGTGATTTAGTGAGTACCAATAATGCGGACTTCGGGTTCGAGGGTGATGCCGAATTCGGATCGGACGCTGTCGCGCATTTCCATGGCGAGTTGGTGGAGTTCCCTGCCGGTGGTGCCGCCGCGGTTGACGAGGATGAGGGCGTGGCGTTCGTAGACGCCGGCCGCGCCTTTTTCGTAGCCCTTGAAGCCGCATTGGTCGAGCAGCCAGCCGGCGGGGACTTTTACGCCCTCTTTCGCGGGGAAGGACGGCGGGGAGTGGTAACGGCTGCTTAGTTGCTCGAACTCGTCCTGGGAGATTATCGGGTTCTTGAAGAAGCTGCCGGCGTTGCCGATTTCGGCCGGGTCGGGGAGTTTGCGGCGGCGGATGCGGCAGACGGCTTCGAATACGTCTTGCGGCGTGGGCTTGGCGACGTGTTCGAGTTCTTCCGCCAGCGCCGGATAGCTCAGGTTGGGCGCGGGTTCGCGCGGGAGTTGCAAGGTCAGCGAGCAGACTACCCGCAGCTGCGGCTGTGGCGGCGACAGTGGCTGCAACCGGGACTGGACCTGGGACTGTTTGAGCACGCTGTCGCGATAGCTGAATTTGCAGTCTTCGCGGGACATTTCGCGCAGACTGCTGTCGGCGCAGTCGAACAATTCGAGTCCGACGAAGAAGCTTTCGAGTTCGACGCCGTAGGCGCCGATGTTCTGCACCGGCGCGGCGCCGGCGCTGCCGGGAATCAGCGCCAGATTTTCCAGCCCGTACAGGCCGACCTCCAGGCAGGTTCGCACCAGTTCATGCCAGTTTTCTCCCGCCGCCGCCTTGACCACGCCGCTTTCGCGGTCGATTTCGACGCCGCGGTTGCGCATGAGCAGCACAAGGCCGGGAAAATCGCCTGCGAACAGCACATTGGTGCCGCCGCCGAGCAGGAGCACCGGCAGGCCTCGCTCCTCCGCCAGAGCGGTTGCGGGTTCGAGTTCCTCGCCGTGTTCAATTTCCGCCAGGCAGGCCGCCCGGGCCGCGACGCCAAAGGAATTGTATGGCCGCAAGTCGGCGTTGTCGGTGAGTTTCATGCTTCAAGCCGCAGTTGGGGAGCGCTCATTGGGAGGATTCTGCCTGAGATTCTGCGACTTCGCTTCGCTCCGCGCAGAATGACGGAGGGGGACGCTCCGCGCAGAATGACGGAGGGGGACGCTTCGCGCAGAATAACCGAGGGGGATGCCTCGCTCCGTGCGGAATGACATACCATCCCCGTCATTCTGCGCGCAGTCGCAGAATCTTCGCGGGAGGCCACTGCCCCGTATGTCGCCAAATGCCTGTCACCGGGTACCGCCCTTCCCCGCCAAAAAGGCCTCATTGGCCGCCAGATCCTCGCGAGTGTCGATCCCCGGGGGGAAACGTTCGCGGCTCACTCCCACATGGACCTTCACGCCGTGACTGAGAGCCCGCAATTGTTCGAGCCGTTCGCTGATTTCCAGTTCGGACCGCGGCCATCGGACGAAGCGATGCAGAAAATCCACCCGGTAGGCGTAAATGCCGATATGCCGCAAGGCCAGGGAGACGCCATCGTGGGGAATCGGAGCGCGGCTGAAATACAGCGCGAATCCCTTCTCGTCACGCGCGACTTTCACCGCGTTGGGGTCGGCGAATTCCCTGATGTCGGTGATTTCCTCGCATAGCGTGGCGATGCCGGCCCCGCCATGCCGCGAAAGATCGTGGGCCACCTGATTGATGGCGCTGACCGGAATTAGCGGCTCATCGCCTTGCACATTGACGACGATCTCCTCCCCGGCAAGCTCCATGATATCGGCGGCTTCCTGTATGCGGTCGGTGCCGGTGGCGTTGTCGGGCGAAGTCATGATTACCTTGGCTTCGGTCGCCTGGGCCAGTTCGGCGATGCGCGCGTCATCGGTGGCGACGACCACCTGGCTGGCCTCACTTGCCAGCGAACATTCGATGGTGCGTTGCAGCACCGGCTTGCCAGCCAGGTCGAGCAGCAATTTCCCCGGCAGGCGGCTTGAGGCAAAGCGGGCCGGGATGATGACGGTAAAACTCACCGCGCCTGTTCCCGCTCTTCAAAACTCATCTCCCGGGCTTCACCGGGAAGCATCACCGGCACGCCATCGCGGATGGGATACGCCAGGCCGTCGGCGAGACAAAGCAGTTCATTGGCCTTGCGGTCGAGACGCAACTCGCCCTTGCAAATCGGACAGACGAGTATGGCGAGCAGATTCCGGTCCATGAGGTTTCTTCACAAATTGCCCCGGGCTTTCGCTGAAAAACTTCCGAGCCTTTGCAGCAGGGCTTCGACCCATTCCCGGGGCAGATTCATTTCGGCGCGCAATGCCCAGAAATTGTCTCTGGCGAACCCGCGGCATTTTACCGCATCCTTTTCGGTCATCACGACGGGTTGCCTGGCGTCGATTCCCCCGCTGGCAAAATCTTCGGCGCGGAAGCGGTAATGATCGGGAAACTCGAATTGGGCAACGGGATTGGGCAGTTGCCGCATAAGCTTGAAAAAGCGCTCCGGATTGCCGATGCCGCAGACGAGTTGCAGCACTTCGTCAGGAAAAAAGGCCGATTCGTTGAAGGGCCGCTCTTCGCCGCTATGCAGATTGACCAGGGTTTTGGGCTCCATGGCGACAGCATGCGGACGCAACGGCCAATCGAATGCCCTGTCCGGTTCGCCGTTGACCACCACGAAATCGGCTTCGCCCAGACGCTGGATGGGCTCACGCAGGGGGCCGGCGGGCAAGGTCAGGCCATTGCCGAACCTGCGCTCGCCGTCCACCACGATGATTTCCACATCGCGATGCAGGCGGTAATGCTGCAGGCCGTCATCGCTGAGCACGAGATCGACCTTGAAATCCGCGAGCAGGCAACCCAGCGCCCGGTTGCGATCCGGGTCCACCGCTACGGGGCAGCCGGTGCTTGCGGCAATCAGCACGGGTTCATCGCCACATTCGGCCGGGTCGGAATCCGCTTGCGCCAGCCTGGGAAATGCGCCGCTATTGGCGCCGTAGCCGCGGCTGATGACGCCGGGGGCGAAACCCCGCCGCCGGAATTCCCGGGCCAGGGCAATCAATAGCGCGGTCTTGCCCGTGCCTCCGAGGCTGATATTGCCCACCACGATCACCGGCGCCTCTCCCCGGGGCCGGGCGCGGGCCCGCTGGCGTTGCCGGCGCCAAGCCGCCGCGACTTTGAACAGCAGCGACAGGGGCCACAGCGGGTACAACCATGGCCTGGGTTCGCGTTCGTACCAGGCGCGCTGGAGCGCTTTCATATCTGGGGGGATTTTGCGACTTCGCGCAGCATGGCAAGGCTTTTCGTCATTCGAAATCACCGCCGGAAAACTGCAGGGCCCGAAGCCGGGCATAGTAACCCCCTTCCTCAAGCAATTCCGCATGGCTGCCGGCTTCCACCACTTCACCGGCTTCCAGCACCACGATGCGGTCGGCGTTTTCAATCGTCGACAGGCGGTGGGCGATGACCAGGGTGGTTCTGCCCCGGGCCAAAAGTTGCAAGGCATCCCGCACCTGCTGTTCCGACTCCGAATCCAGGGCCGAGGTCGCCTCGTCGAGGATCAGCACCGGCGCATCCTTGAGCAGGGCCCTGGCGATGGCGATGCGTTGGCGCTGGCCGCCGGAAAGCAGGCTGGCGTCGTCTCCCACCTGGGTGTCCAGACCCTGCTCCAGTTCCTCGATGAATTCCATGGCGTGGGCGCCGGCGGCCGCCTGCTCCACCCGCCGCCGGTCGAAACCGTCCTCGCCATAGGCGATGTTTTCCGCCACACTGCCATTGAACAGCACCACATGCTGGCTCACCACGGAAATCTGGCTGCGCAGATTGTGCAGTTCATAATCATCGAGCGATACGCCATCCAGGGTGATTTCGCCGCTTTCACAAGGATAGAAACGCGCCAGCAATCTGGCCAGGGTGGATTTGCCGCTGCCCGAGCGGCCCACGAGCGCGATGGTCTGGCCCGGTTCCGCAGCAAAACTGACGTTTTTCAGGGCCTCGATGTTGCCGTCGTAGGAGAAACTCACATCGCGGAAGGCGACCCGGCCCCGCACCCGGGGAACCTGATGGGTTCCGGTATTGCTTTCCGGTTTTTCGTCGAGTATTGCGAAGACGCTGGCGGCCGCGGCAAGCCCGCGCTGGATCACCGAGTTGACCTGGGTAAGCTGGCGAATCGGCCGCGACAGCAGGCCGGCCGTGGTGATGAAGGAAACAAACTCACCCGGTGTCTTGTCGCTGAAGAATTCCGGTGACAGCGCCAGCCATACCAGCGCCGCCATGGCCATGGCCACGATGAATTGCACCAGGGGCGTGCTGATGCCCAGGGTCATGGCGATTTTCATGTTCTGGCGCCGGTTGCGCTCGCTGGCTTCCCGCAATTTGCCGTTGACGTAGGATTCGGCATTGAAGATTCGCACCACCTGATAACCCTTGATCGTCTCCAGGGTAATCTGGGAAACCTCCCCCATGGAATCCTGCATCTGTTTGCTGTAGCGGCGGAAGCGCGCCGAGGCGGCCTGCACCACCACCGCCACCAATGGCGCGACGATCAGAAAAATCAGCCCGAGCCGCCAATCGATATAGAGCAGGTAGACCAGCAGCCCCAGCACAATCAGGCCTTCGCGCACCAGAATGGCGAAGGCGCTGCTGCAGGCCTCGGTGACCTGGGTCACGTCATAACTGAATTTGGAGACGAGCTTGCCGGGCTCCTTGCCGTCGAAAAAGCGCGCCGGCAAAAGCACCAGGCGCTCGCTCAGGCGAGAACGCAAGCGGTGGGTGACCTGGCTTGCGATCCGGGCCATGGAATAGCCGCCGAGAAAGCCCCCCAGGCCCCGCACCAGGGGAATGGCAAGGCAGTTGAGCACGGCGATGGTCCGCAATCCCGCGGCATTTTCGGAACTGATGGCGTCGGTCAGCCAGCCGAACCACCAGGCCAGCCAGGGCGTGGTGACGGCGAACAGGATAAAGCCCAGGATGGCGAAAAGTATCGCGCCGGGAAACGGCGCCGCATAGGCCAGCAGCCGCCGGTAAAGCTGTCCGCCGGATGCTTCCGGAACTCTTCCAGGATCGCTGTGCGCTGCGGCTTTCACAGCGGCCTAATCTAACACAGTTGTTTTGCGGGGAACCCGGTCTGACGCGGGGCCGGATCGCGCCAGTAACGGGGATGTTCCCGGCGGAAACTGGCCATACGCACCGGTTTGCCATTGGCGGGCAGGATAAAGCTCGTCATGCCGAGTTCGCTGGTATTGAGCAGCTGGGAGGTAAAGAAGCCGGCGCGCTCGATGACCCGCGCGGCGGGATGGCCGAAGGCGTTGCGATAGCCGGCGGCGAACACGATATGGTCCGGGTCGGTCATTTTCAGAAAAGGCCAGCTCGATGAAGTGTTGCTGCCATGATGGGCGGCCAGCAACAAATCGCTGCGCAGTTCCCGCCGGTACTTCGCGGCGAGTTCGCGCTCCACGCCGGCTTCGATATCGCCTGGCAGCAGGGCGCGGAAGTCTCCTGCCCGAATCTGCAGGACGCAGGAGTTGTTGTTGTCGGCATCGCGAAGCGAGTCGGGATGGAGAAACCGAAACTCAACCCCGTCCCAGCGCCAGTTGATGTAGTCCCGGCAAGGCCAGGGAGCCACCGGGGACGCCGGCAGGTCAAAACTGCTGTAGACCCGGCCCATGGGCATGGCGGCGGCAATGGCGGCAAATCCACCGCTGTGATCGTCGTCGGCATGGCTGATCACCACCGCGTCGAGACGGCGGACGGCCAGGGCGTCAAGCACCGGCAGGACGATACGGTCGCCCATGCTTGCATCGGGGGAGAAACTCGCGCCGGTATCGTAGAGCAGCGCATGGCGCCGGGTTTGCACCAGTACCGCGAGCCCCTGGCCCACATCGAGCACATGCAGCCGCAGCAGTTCCTCCCGTTCTTCCCTGTCCGGCGCGAACAGCAGCGGCAGGAGCAGGATTCCCGCAATGCGCCGGGCGGGAAATCCCCGGGGCAACAACAGCAACAGGCAGCCAAGGGCAAGCAATGTCAGGCTCAGCGCATCGCTGGCTGGCGGCGCCACCAGGGCATAATCCGCAGCAAGCTCGGTCGCCCATTCCAGCCCAGCCAGCAGCCAGCGCAACAACCATTGCGCCGCCGCGAACAGCAATCCCGCCAGAGTTTCGTCAAGCAGCAGGCAACAAGCGGCGGTCAGGCACAGGGGAACGATGACAAAACCCACAAGTGGAATCGCGGCGAGATTGACCAGGGGTCCCAGCAGACTCGCCTGCCCGGTCCAGAACAGCAGTGGCGCGAACAGGGCCAGGGCGACCGCCAACTGGGACTTGAGACTGCGGCGCAACCAGCCGCCCAGGCCCGGGTTCGCCTGTGCCGGCCGCTGGATCAGCAGCAATGCGCCTACGGCCAGAAAACTGAGCCAGAAACCCATGCCGAGGAACCCCAGGGGATTCAGGCTCAGCACCACCGCCATGGCCAGCAGAAAGCGCAGGCTCACTGCCTGCCTCTGATTGAACAGCGCGGTAAGCATGAGTACCGCCGCCATGATCAGGGCGCGCTGGGCGGGCAGGCCAAAGCCGCTGATGGCGGCGTATCCCCCGGCGGCGGCAAGGGCCGGCAACAGGGCGATTTTCTGGGCCGGCGCCAGCAGCAGAAGCGGAGTGCAGCGCCGGGCCAGGGCCAGGGTCAGGCCCCAGGCCAGCAGGCAGACCAGTCCGATATGCAGGCCGGAAATCACGAACAGGTGATTGGTGCCGGTGCGCTGGAACAATTCCCACTGGACATCGCTCAGACCGCTGCTATCGCCTAGCACCAGGGCGAGGATGATTCCCCGGGTGGCCTGGTCCCGGTTTTGCCGCAGAATCCCTTCCCGGATGGCGGCCCGCAGCGCCACCAGGGGGGCGCCGCGCTGTTCAGGCAATTTTTCCACCCCGCCCCGCACATAGCCCCGGGCGGCGATGCCGCGCTGGAGCAGCCAGGCTTCATGGTCGAATACCCCCGGATTAGCCATGCTGCGGGGCCGATTGAGCCTGATTTCGAAACGATAGGCCCGACCGGCCTCGATGGACTCGGCGCCATAATGATTCAGCAATACCCTGCGCGGATGGAAATCAAACCGGGATTCGGTGATCCGGAACAAAAACTGCTGATAGTCGTCGTATCTTCGCGGCAGGCTGTGCACGATGCCGCTTACCCGCATGTCCACGCCTTCGAGACCGGGGTCGATTTGCCTGTCGAGCCTCCCGCCGGCCCAGACCAGATGCCAGGCCAAACCCCAGAGCAGGCAGGCAAGGAGCAGGCCCGGCCGTCGCAGGCGACCGCGCTGAAAGCCGGCGGCCAGGGCCAGCCCCGCCGCCGTCGCCAGCAGGACCTGACCGGCGCCCGCATCCGGATGCGGCGCCCAGGCCGCCAGCGCCAGCCCGGCGATATAGGCGATCAATCCCGCCCGCATGATTCATTCCATCCCCGCAAGGAAAGGGATCAAACTATAGGAAGGAACTGGGAGTTTGGCGTGGTTTTGCGCGCAATCATTCTGCCCGCAGGGCGACGGCGGGACGCACGGCGGCGGCGCGGCGGGCGGGATAGATCGTCGCCAGCAGCGACAGCAGGAGGACGCCGGCGCTTACCGTGACGATGTCCCCCCATTGCAGTCGGGATGGCAGAAAGTCCGTGGGGTAAATATCGGGATTGAGCAATTCCACGCCAAGGCGCGCTTCAACAAAACCAGCCAGATCTCCGATATAGAGCGAGCCCGGCACGCCGGCCGCCAGCCCAAGGCAGATGCCGGTAACACCGATGAGCGCGCCCTGCCAGAGGAATATGCGGAGGATGGCGCCCGGCTCGGCGCCGAGCGCCCGCAACACGGCAATATCCGCCCGCTTGTCGCGCACGATCAGGATCAGGCTGACCACCAGATTGAAAGCCGCCACCGCAATCAGCAGCCAGAGCAGGAAGCTCACCAGGGTGCGGGAAAAGCGGATGTTTTCATAGACTGCGCCAAACTCGCTGATCCAGGTGTCCCCCCGCACCGCATCCGGCAGGGCCGGCGCGATTTCCGCCAGACGGCGCTCGGCTTCGAGTACATCGCCGACGCGCAGCCACAGCGCATTCCGGGGGCTGCGCAGTCGGAACAGCGCCTGGGCAGCCGGGCGGTTGAGGAATATCAGGCCATCGTCGATTTGCCGGCTGCCCACGCGGAAAATTCCGCTGACGGTAAAGCGGCGGAAGTTTGCAAGGGGCGTCAGGGGATTGATCGCCAGTGCCGGGGAATACAGATTGACCGGATCGCCCAGACTGAGGTCAAGATCTCTGGCCAGGGACTCCCCAAGCACCACTCCCCAAGGATTTGCCGCCAGCGCATCGAGCCCGCCTTGAAGCATGAATCGCTTCATGGCGGAGCTTTCCGCTTCCCGGGCCGGATCGACGCCATTGGCGATGACGCCGCGATTGCCGGATTCCGTGGCGACAAGCGCCTGCATTTCGATCCGGGGGGATACCGAAACGATTCCATCCCGCCCGGCCAGTTCATCCCGCAGGGCGAGCCAGCTTTCCTCGGCCATCCCGCCCTCGGAGCGCAGGCTGATATGGGGCACGACGCCCAGCACGTTCCGCCGCATTTCCCGGTCAAAACCGTTCATGATGGAAAGCACCGTCAGCAGCAGGGCGATGCCGAGCGCGAGGCCCGCAATGGCGATGGCGGACATGAAGGAAACCAGCCCGCCGCCACGCCCGGCGCTGACATATCGCAGGGCGATAAAGCGCGGCAAGGCCATGGCGCGATCAGCCCTGGAGGCGGCCATCTTCCAGCACCAATACCCGCTGCATGGAGGCTGCGAGTTCGCGGTCGTGGGTCACGGTGACAAAACTGGTGGCCAGGGATTCGTTCAGTTCGAGCATCAGGGCGCTGATTTCCAGCCCGGTGTGGTGATCGAGATTGCCCGTGGGCTCGTCGAGCAGGACGCAGCGCGGCTCTCCCACCAGGGCCCGGGCGATGGCGACCCGCTGGCGTTCGCCGCCGGACAGGGCCGACGGACGATGCCCGCCGCGTGGGCCAAGGCCGACTCTTTCCAGCATCGCCGCCGCCCGCTCCCTCGCCGCCGCCCGGCCGTCGCCGCGAATCAGCAAGGGCATGGCCACATTCTCCAGGGCGCTGAATTCGGTGAGCAGGTGGTGGAACTGGTAGACGAAGCCCAGAAAGCGATTGCGCAGCATGCCCCGTTCGCGCTCATTCAGCGCGCCGAGGTCGCGGCCGCCAATGCTCACCCTACCGCTGCTCGGCAAGTCGAGGCCACCAAGCAGATTGAGCAGGGTGGTCTTACCGGAACCGGAACTGCCGATGACGGCGATGCGCTCACCCGCCGCAACCGAAAGGGAAACGGCTTTCAGGGCTTCCACGCGCTGGGGTCCCTGCGCATAGGTCTTGCCCAGGCCCTCGCAGTGGATGATGATTTCGCTGCCGCTTTGCCGTTCCATGAATTCACCGCATGGCTATTCGTAGCGCAGCACTGCGGCAGGCTGCACCCGACTGCCGCGCCAGGCGGGATACAGGGTGGCCAGCAGACTGATGAGCAGGGCCGCGAGGCTGATGAGTACCACTTCCAGCGGCTCGACCCGGGTTTGCAGATGCGACAGCAGGTAGACCTCGTCCTGCCAGGGCAAGGCGTTCAGCCAGCGTTCCAGGGTCTGGCTGATGGCGGTGATATTGTGGCCAAGCAGTATGCCAAGCCCGGCGCCGGCCAGGGTTCCCGCCACGCCGGCGATCATGCCCTGGACGACGAAGATGCCGAGTATGCCGGAAGCGCCGGCGCCCATGGTGCGCAGGATGGCGATATCGGCACTCTTGTCCGCCACCACCATCACCAGGGTCGAGACGATATTGACCGCCCCCACCAGCACGATGACGAGCAGCATGATGGTGGTGACGAGTTTTTCCATGGCCAAGGCATTGAACAGGCTCGCCTGCTCTTCCTGCCAAGTGAGAATTTTCAGCCCTGGCGTTTCCGCAAATGCTTCTTCGGCGATGCGCCGGGCGGCCATGACATCGGCGACCTTGAGCCGCAGCTCAAGCTTGGCTCCCGGATCCTTGCGCAATATTTCCCTCGCCTCCGCAAGATGCAGCAGCACGATATTGCTTTCGCCGTAGATACCGAAATCCTCGAACCCGCTGATGGAAAATCCCCGGCTGCCGTCAAGGGAGTGATCGAGCAGGGCGGCCAGGGAAACGAGCGAAACTTCCTCGCCGGGATAGCTGCCAAGCCGG
Organism: Pseudomonadales bacterium; assembly: GCA_022825945.1. GTDB lineage: Bacteria > Pseudomonadota > Gammaproteobacteria > Pseudomonadales > Pseudohongiellaceae > UBA9145. The sequence goes on along the minus strand of JAJDVS010000083.1, from coordinate 29,552 downwards.
GCTCCAAGCCTGGCGCTGAGGAGCATGGCGTCCGGAGCTTCGGCCATTGTGGCAAAACGTTCGGCGTCCGCTGCTTCAGCCACATCGAGCACCTCAACCTCCCATTCCGGCAATACGCCGCGCAGGCGCACGAACACATCCTCGCCCTGGAAGCGCAGCACCGCCTCGCCTTCCACAAAAGGCGCGGCCGCAAGGATTTCAGGATGCGCCCGGGCCGTTTCTTCCAGAGCCCGCCAGTCCAGCTCGCCATCGCTGGCGGAAATCGTCACATGGGGCACGGCCTTGAGCGCCTCGCCCCGCAATACGCCGATCGAGCCATTCATCACCGACAGCGCCACAATGAGGATCATCACGCCGAGGGCGATGCCGAGCATCGACATCAGGGTAACGAAGGAAAGCAGCAAATTGCCCCGGCGCGCCACCGAGTAGCGCAGGCCGACAAAAATTGGAAACAATCCTCGCATGGGTCGGTTTTACGTTGGCTTCCGCGGCCGGCTTCAGGAGTTCTCGGCCTGGCGTTGCAATACCCGCTGGACGGTTTTGAAGCTGATGGGAGTTGCCGGCGTGCTGACCTTGTCGGCGATAATGCGCAGCGACCAGCCGAGTTCGCGCAGGTAGACGATGCGGCGGATCATGTTCTGTTCCATGGGATTCTCGATCAGGCGGCCGCTCTCATGCACCATGTAGCCGAAGGGCCGGTTGCCGCCGAGATATCTGCCTTTCCTTCTCTGGCCGGCCTTGATATTGCGGATTCTTTCGGCGCCCCGGCGATGATCAATGGAAGCCAGCGACTCCAGCAGCCGATCAAGCGGCAGCAGGCATTCTTCTTTGGTCACTTCGCTGTCCAGGGAAGCGACATACAGATGAATTCTCCGGCGGCGAAGCAATTTGAGCATTTCGCTGACTTCGCCGGTGGAGCCGAACATCCGCTCCAGTGACTGGCAAACGATGATATCGCCGCGTTTGAGCTTCTCGAGCAGGCGTCCTGATTCGCGCCGCTCAGCGAATGCCACCGACCATTTGCCGCCAAGGTCGCTGAAAATCTCCTCGATTTCCCAGCCGTGCTTGCGGCAATAACGCTTGATGTTTCGTTGCTGGGCTTTCTGCCGCTTTTCCAGTTCCCCGGCGGGAAACTTCATTTCCGCAGCGGAATAGGCAAAGTACCCGAATACCGCCATCATCGCCCCCGGCGCAGTCCAGAGCTTTCCGTGCCCCCGCGTGTACAAGGTTACTGGCGGATATTGTAGTCAGTTGGGAGGTGAATTTGAATAGCTTCGATCAGGCCGCGCGGATGGGAGGCAGTACATCAGCGGCGGGTGGCGGTGAGGATGGTTACGGGTTCTACCGGGACGTCGCCGAAGCCTCGGGGGTGGGTGTGGGTTTCCACCGCGGCGATGGCGTCCACCACTTCCATGCCTTCGATGACCGCGCCGAATACGGCATAGCCGAATCCCTGCATGGTTTCCGCGGTATGATTGAGGAAATCATTGTCGCTGTGGTTGATGAAGAACTGGCTGGTGGCGCTGTTGATTTCGCTGGTGCGGGCCATGGCGATGGTGCCGCGATTATTGGGGACATCGGCCCTGGCTTCATTGACGATGGGGTCATGGGTGGATTTCTGCACCATGTCCGCGTCGAAGCCGCCGCCCTGGATCATGAATCCGGAAATGACCCGATGGAAAATCAGTCCGTCAAAGTATTCGTTGTCCACATATTGCAGGAAGTTCTCCACGGACATCGGCGCCCGGTCCGGCCACAACTCGATCACGATGGTTCCCAGGCTGGTTTCCATGACCACCACGGGATTGCCTTCGGCTTCCTGGGCCGGGGCGAAAGAGGCAAAACCGAGGGTCAGTCCGAGCAGAAGGGAAGCAGGCAGGGATCGCATGATCGTACTCCGGGATTGTGGTTCCGCCGGCGCTTCGGGGTCGCCATAATGCCGGCAAAAAGGGTTCAGACGACTGGAAAACTGGCTGCCCAACCTGGACTCGAACCAGGAACCAAGTGATTAACAGTCACCTACTCTACCATTGAGCTATTGGGCAATTCCGGGGCTCCCACCGGAAGCGGCGTATACTAATTCCAATTCCCGCAAGCGTCAATCGTCGGCAAGCCGACATCCCCGTCATTCTGCGCGTAGTCGCAGAATCTCCCTGGGAGCCTGCGCTGCAGGAATTCGCGAAAGCGAAAATTCGCTATCGCCGCGCCCCTGGCCGGTCGATTGAGGCGAATATTGGTGAATATGCAACGAAATCGAGCGGCCAGGGGCGTGGATGAGAGCGGATTTGCAGCCGTGAATTCCTGTGGCGCAGGCTCCTAGGGGGCCACTGCATGAGATTCCGCGACTGCGCTTCGCTCCGCGCGGAATGACGGGGGGATACGCTTCGCTTCGCATGGAATGACATGAAGGCTGGAGCGTCAATATGAGAATTACCGCAAATGAATACCGCGGGTTGATCAGTTCGGCGATTCCGTTTCCGGTACATCGAAACTCTGCAGGTCGTCGAGGATCTGTTCGATTCTGATCAGACGCTGTTCGTTGGACTCGACTCTGGTTTCAACCCGAACCAGACGTTCACTCAGTTTCGCTATCTCCTCGAACATTCGTTCGCTCAGGTCTGCCATATCCGCGGACGTTCGCTCGCTCAGGTTCGCCGTGTCTTCAGAGGTCCGCTGACTCAGGGCCGCGATGTCCCTCGACGTCCGTTCGCTCAGGTCGGCGATTTCGGCGCGGATTTCCTGATTCTCGTTGCTCAGGTAGAGCACCGCGAGCAGGAACATCGCCGCGACCGGCGCATTCGTCCGGAGCATTTCCATCAAGGCTTCCATTCGCCACTCCCATCGATATCGTGGCAGCAAGTGAATCATGAGCCTACTCTTGGGCTATCCTGAATGTCAAGAGATGCTCTCCAGAAAATTCCCTTCGGAAAACCTTACTTCTGAAACAGGCGGCGCACATTTTCCTGGACCGGGGCGGATTGGGTAACTTCCCGGGGAGTGGTCCAGAGCGGGTCGATGGTTTCTTCCTTTGGGTCGAAGCCGTCGACGGCTTCCTTCAGCACCTGCTGCAATCCCCGGAAATCGTAGTTCAGGCAGGCCTGCTCAAGGCGTTGCAGCATGGGATTGAGCTGTTCCGCGGGCAAGCTGTCTTCTTCGGCCCGCATGATCTTGGGATGCTCGGTGCCGGTAACCGACTTGCCGATCATCAGTTCCTCGTGGAGTTTCTCGCCGGGCCGCAGGCCGGTGTACTCAATGGCGATATCGCCGCGGCAGATATTGGGATCCCGTACGTCATAGCCCATCAGGTGGACCATTTTCCGCGCGAGCTCGACGATCTGTATCGGCTCGTGCATGTCGAGCACGAAAACATCGCCGCCGGTGGCCATGGAGCCCGCCTGGATCACAAGCTGGGCGGCCTCCTGCACGGTCATGAAATAGCGGGTGACTTCCGGATGGGTCACGGTCACCGGGCCGCCCGAGGCGATCTGGCGGCGGAACAGCGGCACCACCGAGCCCGAGGAGCCGAGCACATTGCCAAAACGCACCATACTGAACTTGGTTTCGCCCTCGTCCGGGGCCATGGCCTGCAGAACCTGCTCGGCAAGGCGCTTGGTGGCACCCATGTAATTGGTGGGCCGTACCGCCTTGTCGGTGGAAATCAGCACAAAATCGCTTACCCCGAACTTTCGTGATGCCCGGGCTGCGGCAAGGGTGCCAAAGACATTGTTGGCCACGCCTTCGAAAATATTCTTCTCCACCATGGGCACCTGCTTGTAGGCGGCGGCGTGATACACCGTTTCAATGCCGAAGGTTTCGATAAGGTTTTCCATGTGGGGCCGGTTGCAGACCGAACCGAGCAAGGCGACGACTTCGATTCGGGCGCCGCTTTCGCTGGCGTCAAGTCGCTTGCGCAGTTCATTTTCGATCTCATAGAGGCCGATTTCGGACAGGTCGAGCATGACCAGCCGGGTCGGCCCCGCATTGACGATCTGACGACACAGTTCGGAGCCGATGGAGCCGCCGGCGCCGGTTACGAGCACCGATTTGGCGGTGATGCAGGCGCCAAGCAGACGCTGGCTCGGGGGCACGATATCGCGGCCGAGCAGATCCTCGATATCGATTTCGCGCACTTCATGCACTTCCACCTTGCCGGAAACCATGTCGAACAGGTCCGGCACGGTTTTCACATGCACCGGCAAATGTTCCAGACGGTTGATGATTTCCTTGCGTTCGGCGTGGGTGGCCGAAGGGATCGCCAGCAGAATCTGGCGCACCGAATACGATTCGATCAGTTCGTATAGCGAGTTCGGGCTGTAGACACGAATGCCGTGGACGGTACTGCCGATCATGCGGTGGCTGTCATCGACAAAAGCCACCGGCAGGTACTGCTCACCATTCTGCAGGGCCACCAGCAACTGCATGCCCGACGAGCCGGCGCCATAGATGATGACCGGCTCCTTGGGCCGGAAATTCTGAATCAGCGCCTGGGTCATGACCTTGACCAGAAAGCGGCTGCCGCCGGTGAGCAGCAGGGCGAGCATCCAGAATATGGGGAACAGCGAATAGTCCAGCGATTCCGGCGGCAATGACAGAAAACACGCCGCCGCCACCAGGCAGGCGGTAAAACTCACCGCCTTCAGCAACTGGACGATGAATTGCAGGCCCAGATACAGCACCAGGGCGCGGTACACGCCCACGCGCACGAAAACCAGCAGGCTGCAGGCCACCGCCGCGGAGAGGTAGGCGTAAAAAAGCTGGTTCTGGGCGGCGAAGTCGTAACCGAGCAGGCCAAAGGCGAGCGACAGCGCGACCACCAGCATGGCGGTGTCCGCCAGCAGCAGGCCGATCAGCTTGACCGAGCGCGAAAGTGGAAAGTTGTACAGATGCATGTTACCGCCCGGCAGAGGGAATGCCGGCCCCCAGCTTCCAGGCGAGCGAGGCCAGTGGCGCAAGTCCCAGCAAGGTCAGCGGCATACCCCATTGTGGCTGGAATACCGACAAACATGCAAGCGGCCCGAGCCAGAAAACGTTGACCGCGAGAATCGCCCCGGTAACCTTGCCATGGCTGCCGAATCTCCGGGCGGCATGCTGGTAGGCGTGGCAGCAATGCCCTTCGTACCACTTGTCGCCCCGCCAGATGCGGCGCAGCAGGGTGACCGTGGCGTCGGTGGCGAAAACTCCGAGCAACAACAGCCAGGTCCATACCGTGGTGCCGCCCTCGTCCAAGCTCAGCAAAGCCAGCACGCCGAGACTGAATCCGATAAACCCGCTCCCCGCATCGCCCAGGAAGATCCGCGCCGGCGGCCAGTTCCAGGCGAGAAAGCCCAGGCCGGCGGCGCAGAGGCCGCCGCTGAGCAGGCCGAGCGCCATATCGTCGGACATCACCCCCAGGAGAAAACCCAGTACGGTGATGAAAACCAGTTCCGTGGCCGCCAGCCCGTCGATGCCATCCATGAAGTTGTAGAGATTGATCAGCCATACCAACGACAGCGCGGCGAGGGTGTTGAGCAGCAGCGAGTTGGCAATGACGAAAAACAGGAAATCCACCGGCTGGGGTGTGGCCAGCCAGAGCAAGACCCAGACAGCCGCCGCAAACTGCAAAAAAAGCCGCAGGGAAAGCGGCAGCTTGCGCAGATCATCGAAAAGGCCGACCCCGGCCACGATAACGCCGCCCCCCGCCAGGGCAAGAAAGTGGGAATCCGCCAACAGCCCGTAACGCCAACAGGCCATCGCATACAGCAGAAATAGCAGCGCGATGGCCAGTCCGCCCCCCACGGGAATCGGCTCCTCGTGGAGGCTGCGGGCCACCGGCACATCCAGCGCGCTCCATTGCAGGGCGATCCGGCGAATGGCGCCGGTCAACAGCAAGGCGGCAAGGAACAAACCGGTGAGAACGGCGGCAAGCAGCATCGAGCAGCCCGGCAAAAGCCGCGATTATACCCCGGCGCACACCCTTCTCCGTTATTCATTCTGCCTCCTTCCAGCAAATCTCATTATGACGCTCCAAGCTTCATGTCATTTTGCGCGAAGCGAAGCGTAGCCGCAGAATCTCTTGCAGTGGCCACGCAATGAGAGCCTGCCACTGCGCGCGGGATAACTGATGTGAACGCGCCCACTGCCATAATCAGAATTGCGGGTCTCCTTCGCCTTTCCGCGTGTAAAATGACAACAGGGGGCGCAAGATCGAATGACTCGAAAAACCCAGACGCTCCCGGGGTTTCCGGGAGCGTCTGCAAGCAGCTTGCGACTATTCGCTTTCCAGGGCGATTCGTTCCCGGTTCCTTTCCAGGGTGCCGGGGCCGATTCCCTTCACTTCCATCAGTTCATCCACGGACTGGAAGGCGCCGAACATCTCGCGGTAGGCGACAATCTCCTGGGCCTTTACCAGGCCCACGCCGTCCAGCGCCGCGGCAATGGCGGCGGCATCGGCGGAATTGATGTCGATTCGCGCGACTTCCCCGGAATCCGCCGCCGAGGTTTCGGCGGCCAGGCTCAGGGGAGCGGCGAGCAGGCTGAAAAGGAAAATCGCGGTGGCAAACCAGCGGTTCGGTTTCATGATCGTATCCTCATCTGAAGTTGGAAATGGAAGCAGCTTCAAGGGCTGATACGCGGGTTGCCGCAATTCAGCCCGGCGACTGCGACAAAAGCCTAGGACAGATTCGGAAAATTGCCATGAATTTCGCTGCAGAAAGTTTCCAGCACCGCCGCCGGGTCTTTGGCCCGGGCAATCGGGCGCCCCACCACGAGATAATCAGCTCCAGCGGCAATGGCTTCGGCGGGCCCCATGACCCGTTTCTGATCCCCCGGGGAATCTTCTTGCCGGCGACGAATGCCGGGAGTGACGAGGAGCATTTCCGGGCCGAGTTCGCGCCGCAGCATGGCGGCTTCCGCCGCTGAGCAGACAAGGCCATGCAAGCCGGCGCTTTCGCAGAGCCGGGCCAGCCGCAGCACCTGATCCCGGGCGCTTCCGACCAGGCCTGTCTGCACCAGATCTCCGTCATTGAGGCTGGTAAGCACGGTCACCCCGACGATCCGGGGGTGTCTTTCCCCATGGGCCGCTTTCGCGGCAGCCACCGCAGCCTCCAGCATGGCCTTGCCACCGGATGCGTGCACGTTGAGCATCCATACGCCGGGAAGCGCCGCGGCGGCGCCAATGGCACCGGCAATGGTATTGGGAATATCGTGAAACTTCAGATCGAGAAATATCTCGAACCCCCTCTCATGCACCTGCCGCAGCAGGCCTGGTCCACAGGCGGTGAACAACTCCTTGCCAATCTTGGCCCGGCATTTTGCCGGGTCGAGCCGGTCCAGCAGGCCCAAGGCCTCGACTTCACTGGCAAAATCCAGAGCGACGATGATTCGTTTTTCGTTTTCGGGCCTGGAGAGATGCTGACTCATGTCCGTTCCGATCCCTCGGCACCGGCTCTGAGGCGTTCGGTTTCCCGCCGCGCAGCAGCCAGTTGCCGCGTCAGACTCCGTTCCCTGCCGCTGCGGCGCAGGCCCTGAAACAACCGCAGGCCCAACAGCAGGCCCAGCAGGCCGCCGGCAACGAAGGCGCCCATGATCCAGATGGATACCGCCCGGGGCGGCAGACGCCAGTCGCCAATGCCGATGCTTACCGGAGTATGGTTGTACCAGGCGAAGACCACGGCGGCGACAAACACGCAGATTACGAAAAATCCCGCCAGCAATCGCTTGAGCGTTCGCATCTGCGCGGTGGCCGCCGGCTCCGGTTCAGACGCGGAGACGGCTTTCTTCCAGCATCCGCCGGTTTACCCGCTCGCGCAGTTCCTTGCCGGGCTTGAAATGCGGCACGTGCTTGCCGGGCAGGGTGACCGAAATTCCCGTGCGCGGATTCCGGCCCACCCGGGGCAGCCGGTAATGCAGGGAAAAGCTGCCAAAACCCCGAATTTCGATCCGCCGCCCCTGGGACAGCACCCAGGCCATGTGCTCCACGGTCGCCTTGACGGCGAGTTCCACATCCCTGGACGAGAGCTGTTCCTGCTTTGCGGCGATGCGATCAATCAATTCGGATTTGGTCATCAGCTTCCCTTTTTCAACTGCGCCTTGATCAGGCCGCCAATGGTGCCCGGTGAAACTTCCCCCGCTTCCTGATTCTTGTGCTGCTTCACCGCCTCCCTTTCCTGATCCAGTTCGATGGCCTTGATGGAAAGGTTCAGCACGCGATTCTTGCGGTCCACGCCGACGATCTTGACTTCGACTTCGGCGCCTTCCTGCAATTCCTGGCGCGCGTCCTTGATTTTCTCGCGTTTGATTTCGGAGGCCTTGAGCAGGCCTTCCATGTCCTCGCCGAGCGCGATCACGGCGGCCCTGGCCTCCACCGAAACCACGGTTCCCTTGACTATGGTGCCGGGACGGTTTGCCGAAATGTAGTCCGCAAAAGGATCGTCGCCGAGCTGCTTGATGCCCAGGGAGATGCGCTCGCGCTCGGGATCAATGGAAAGAATGACAGTTTCGATCTGCTGCCCCTTGCTGAAACGGCGCACGGCTTCTTCGCCGGATTCGTCCCAGGAAATGTCGGACAGATGCACCAGGCCGTCGATATTGCCTTCCAGGCCGATGAAAATCCCGAAATCGGTAATCGACTTGATGGCGCCGCTGATGCGGTCGCCCTTGCCGTGGGCTTCGGCGAAACGTTCCCAGGGGTTCTGGTGGCATTGCTTGATGCCCAGGGAGATGCGGCGGCGCTCCTCGTCGATATCGAGCACCATGACATCGACTTCATCGCCGAGCTGCACCACCTTGGAAGGATGGATATTGCGGTTGGTCCAGTCCATTTCGGAAACGTGCACCAGGCCTTCCACGCCTTCTTCGAGTTCGGCGAAACAGCCGTAATCGGTGACATTGGTGACCACGGCGGGGACCCGGGTGTGCATGGGATAGCGCTTCTTGATCGCCACCCAGGGATCTTCCCCCATCTGCTTCAGGCCCAGGGAAACCCGGCTGCGGGAGCGGTCGTACTTGAGAATCTTGACTTCGAGTTCATCGCCTACATTGACGATTTCCGAGGGGTTCTTGATCCGCTTCCAGGACATGTCGGTAATGTGCAGCAGGCCGTCCACCCCACCCAGATCGACGAATGCGCCGTATTCGGTGAGGTTCTTGACCACACCCTTGATGAACATGCCTTCCTCAAGCCGCTCAAGCAGGGCTTCGCGCTCTTCGGAACTGACCGATTCCAGCACGGCGCGGCGGGAAACCACCACATTGTTGCGCTTGCGGTCGAGCTTGATCAGCTTGAATTCCAGCTGCTGCCCTTCCAGATGCTGGGAATCCCGGACCGGCCGCACATCGAGCAGCGAGCCGGGCAGAAAGGCGCGGATATTGTTCAGGTCGACGGTGAAACCACCCTTGACCTTGCCGCTGATGAAGCCGGAAACCGGCTCGTCGGATTCATGGGCCGCCTCAAGCTTGAGCCAGGATTCGGCGCGCTTGGCCTTCTCCCGGGACAGCCGGGTTTCGCCAAAACCGTCCTCGACGGTTTCCAGCGCCACCCTGACCTCATCGCCCACCGAGAGGCTGAAATCGCCTTCCTCGTCGACGAATTGATTGCGGGGGATGATGCCTTCGGACTTCAGCCCGGCATTGACGGTTACCCATTCGGTATCGATTTCCACCACGGTGCCGGTGACGATGGCGCCGGGGGTCATGTCGATATTGTGCAGACTCTCTTCAAACAGTTCCTGAAAACTTTCAGCCATGGAATTACCAGTTGTTCGACGGCATTGGGCTGCGCCGTTTGCTCCGACCGCACACCAGCATGCGGCTCTGTTCGTCTGGTCCATCCGAAACCGATGCTGGCCGAAGTTTCGACAGGACGCCTGGGTTTGTTTTCGCGGTCAGCCGCCGCCCTGGCGGCGTTTTTGCATGATCTGATCCACCACTTGGACAATGGTCAATTGCGAAGTATCGATCTCGATCGCCCGGTCAGCCGGACGCAGGGGCGATATGCTTCGCTGTTCGTCGCGCCGGTCCCGCGCCCGCAAGTCCCGCAAAAGGTCTGGCAGTCTAGCACCGAGACCCCTGTCAAGCAACTGCCTGTAGCGCCGGCTGGCGCGGATTTCCGGGCTTGCCGTGAGGAAGAACTTGTATTTTGCGCCGGGAAAAACCACCGCTCCCATGTCGCGGCCTTCGGCGACGAGACCGGGGGGGCTGCGAAAACCGTGCTGCACCGGCAGAAGAACCTGGCGCACTTCGGGAAGCGCGGCGACGCGGCTGGCGCTTTCATCCATCGTTCCGGTACGGATCTCGCTGCTGACATCGCGGCCACCGAGGCTGACCCGGCCATTTCCCGGGAATTCAATCTTCAGTCCGGGCGCCATTCCCGCGATCGCCGCGCCATCTTCCAGATCGATTCCTTCCTCACAGGCCGCCAGCGCCAGCACGCGATACAGCGCTCCGCTGTCGAGCAGGCGGTAACCGAGTTCCTTGGCCACCAGGCTGGCAATCGTGCCCTTGCCCGTGGCGGAAGGCCCGTCGATGGTGATGACCGGCGTATTGCTCACGAGTCGATTTCCGCCTCGCTGATGTCGAGCCCCGTCTGCCGCGCCAGCGCGGCGAATCCGGGAAAGGAAGTCGCCACATTGGCGCAGTTGCGAATCGTGATGGCTTGCCGGCAGCGCAGGGCGGCGATGGCGAAGGCCATGGCGATGCGATGGTCGCCGCGGCTGTCGATAACGCCGCCACCGAGTTCGCCGCCGGTGACCCTGATGCCGTCCGGGAAGGTCTCGTGCTCGATGCCGAGGATTTCCAGGCCCTCGGCCATGGCTTCGATGCGGTCGCTCTCCTTGATCCGAAGCTCAGCGGCGCCGCTGATGCGGGTCTCGCCTTCCGCGCAGGCCGCGGCCACGAGCAGTATGGGGAATTCGTCGATGGCCAGGGCCACTTGTTCCGCGCCGATCGCAACGCCGTGGAGCGGCTTTTGGCGCACTTCGATATCGGCCACCGGTTCGCCGCCGGATTCACGCGGATGACGCAGGCGGATATCGGCGCCCATTTGCCGCAGAATATCGATAATGCCGGTGCGGGTGGGATTGACCCCCACATGCTCCAGCGTGAGGCTGGCGCCCGGGCTGATTGCGGCGGCCACCATGAAAAACGCGGCGGAGGAAATATCGCCGGGAATATCGATGTCGCAGGCGCTGAGCGTCTGCCCGCCGGCCAGGTTGGTCATCCCCTGTCTTGATTCGGTATCGAGTTCCACGCCAAATCCGCGCAGCATGCGTTCGGTATGGTCGCGGCAGGGACCGGGCTCGCGCACTGAGGTGATGCCCTCGGCAAAGAGGCCGGCGAGCAAAAGGCAGGATTTGATCTGGGCGCTGGCCACCGGCATGGCGTAATCGATTCCACGCAGCCTGCCGCCCCTGATAAGCAGGGGCGGCAGGCCGCCGGCGGCGGCGGAAATCCCGGCGCCCATGTCGGCAAGCGGCTTGATGATGCGATTCATGGGGCGTTGCGAGAGCGATTCGTCGCCCCGCAGTTCACTGGCAAAGCCCTGCCCCGCCAGGATTCCCGCGAGCAGGCGCATGGCGGTTCCCGAGTTGCCGAGCCAGAGCGGCTTGCGCGGGGCCTGGAGGCCATTGGCGCCGGCGCCGTAGATTCTGAGGCAGCCGTCTTCCGGGCCGACGATGGTTACGCCGAGTTCCCGGAATGCGGCCAGGGTATGGAGCGCGTCTTCGCCTTCGAGAAATCCGCTGACCCGGCTGACCCCTTCGGCCAGGGCGCCAAGCATGATGGCGCGATGGGAAATGGATTTGTCGCCGGGCACGCGGATTTCGCCAGAGGCAATGGCGCCGCCGGGCCGCACATGGAAGCAGAGTTCGCCTCCGGCGTTCCCCGCCTCCTTGCCGCCCCTGGCGAGGTCGAATGCCGCCCGCGCCCGCCGCGCCCTTCGCAGATGGTCGCCGAGGGCGGGCCAGTCCTCCGCTGCCAGAGCATTGCGGAATTGCTTCAGGTCTTCGCCGAAGGCATCCAGCGCCGCCACGGTGGCATCGGCATTGGCGCGCAGGATATCGCTCCATAGCGCCGGTTCGCTGGCTGCCAGGCGAGTGAAATCGGCGAAGCCGGTGGCGGCGTAATGATGCACCCCGGCACCGCTTTCCCGCCGGGGCAACAGGCCCGCCATGGCAAAGGCGAGCACATGGGGCAGATGACTGCTGAGCGCCAGGATGCGGTCGTGCCGTTCCGGGCTCATGGCGAGCACCCGGGCGCCGATGCCGCGCCACAGTTCATGAATCCTGGCGACGGCTTCCGGGGCGGTCTCCTCAAGCGGCGCCAATACCACATTGCGCCCTTGGAACAGATCGACCCTGGCGGCGCCGAATCCGCTTTGTTCGGAACCCGCCAGTGGATGTCCCGGCACAAAGCGGGAACGGAATCCGGCGGGAAGCGAGGCAAGCATCGCCAGCAAATGCGACTTGACGCTGGCCACATCGGTGACCAGGGTTTCCGGCCCGGCGCTCTGCGCGATTTGGCGCAGCACAGCCGGCCCGGCAAGCGGCGGCACGGCCACCACCACGATTCTGGCTTGAGCGCAGATTTCAGCCAATGCGCCGGCCCGACCGATCACTCCTTCAGCCAGAGCCCTTGCCAGCGCGTTTTGGTCGGTATCGGCGGCGGCAATCGCCAGCGATGCATCGAACTCGCGCAGGGCTTTCGCCAGGGATCCCCCGATCAGGCCAAGGCCGATGATTGCAATATGTTTATTCATTTCAGGCGCTGACGGGATAGGAGCCCAGAATCTTCACGGCATCGGTGCGGGTGCCGAGCCGCCGAAAAAGCTCTTTCACTACCGAATCCTGCCGATGCCCGGCAAAATCCATGAAGAAGATGTATTCCCATTTTTCGTCCCGGGAAGGGCGCGATTCAAGACGGCTTAGGCTGATGCCGAGCCGCTCGAACGGCTCGAGCACCCGGAACAAAGCGCCGGGGCGGTTTTCGGCGTACACCAGGATGCTGGTCTTGTCATGTCCTGTGGCCGGCGCGGCTTCCCGGCCGAGCACCGCAAAGCGGGTGCGATTACCGGCCTGATCCTGAATCGACCCGGCCAGCGGCCTCAGATTGTGAATCCGGCCCGCCATGGCGCCGGCGATGGCGGCGAGGCCGCATTCCCGCGCCGCGAGTTGCGCGGCCTGGCCGTTGCTTGCGCATTCCCGCAGTTCCGCGTCAGGATAGTGGGCGAGCAGCCACCTGCGGCACTGGGCCAGCGACTGGGGATGGGAGGCGATGGCATGGATTTGCCCGCTGCTTGCGCCTTCCGCGGCAAGCAGGTGATGCTCGATCGGCACCACCTGTTCGCCGGTGATCAGCAGGGGGCTGTCGATCAGGCAGTCCTGGGTATTGTTCACCGCGCCTTCGGTGGAGTTCTCGATCGGCGCCACGCCATGAAGGGCCTGTTCGGTCTCCACCGCGGCGAACACCTCGTCGATGGCGCGGCATTCCAGCAGTTCGCTGTCTTCGCCAAACTGGCGCAGGGCAGCCTCTTGGGAGAATGTGCCCGGCGGACCCAGATAGGCGATTTTGCGGGATGTTTTCATCTTCCGGGCAGGGCCACCAGTGCGCTGTCAGGGTCAATGGGTCTGTTCCGGCGCCGGCGGCTCGTTGTCGAGGCTGGCGACCCCATCGGGCTCGTCAACCTGTTCCAGCCCCACAAGCTTCTCTCCCTCCTTGAGATTGATCAGGGTGACCCCCTGGGTCGAGCGGCTGACTCTGGAAATTTCCGCCGCCCGGGTGCGCACCAGGGTGCCCTTGTCGGAAATCAGCATGATTTCATTATTGTCGTCCACCTGCACCGCACCCACCACGGGGCCATTGCGTTCGCTGGTTATCATGCCGATGATGCCCTGGTTCGCCCGGCCCTTGACCGGGAACTGTCCGGTGTCGGTGCGTTTGCCATAACCGTTTTCGCTGACGGTGAGAATCTGCTTCCCGTCATCGGGAATAATCAGCGAGATCATTTCCGCCCCGGGCTTGAGCCGCATGCCGCGCACTCCCCTGGCCTGGCGGCCCATGGGCCGGACTGCGGATTCCGAAAAGCGCAAGGTCTTGCCGCTGCTGCTCACAAGCATGATGTCCCGCTTGCCATCGGTAATCGCGGTGCCCACCAGGGTGTCGCCATCGCGCAGTTCGATCGCCCGCAGGCCGACGCTGCGGGGCCGGGCGAAATCCGACAGGGCGGTTTTCTTCACGATCCCCGTGCGGGTGGCCATGAATACGTAATGGTCTTCGGTGAATTCCTCCACCGCGAGCATGGCGGTGATGCGCTCGCCCTCTTCGAGGGTGGGTATGACATTGATGATGGGCTTGCCCCGGGAAGTCCTGGAGGCAATCGGGATCTGATACACCTTGAGCCAGTAGACCTTGCCGGCGCTGCTGAAGCACAGCAGGGTGTCGTGGGTATTGGCGATGAGCATCCGGGTGACGAAATCCTCGCCCTTGACCGTGGCGGCGGCCTTGCCCATGCCGCCCCGGCGCTGGGCGCTGTAGTCAGCCAGCGGCTGAGTCTTGGTATAACCGAGGTGGGAAATGGTGACGACCCGGTCTTCCGGCGCAATCAGGTCTTCCATGGTCAGGTCGTGCTGGCTGCCGACGATTTCGGTGCAGCGCCCGTCGCCGTAATCTTCCCGCACCACTTCGAGTTCTTCCCGCACCACTGCGAGCAGGCGCTCGGGATTATCGAGTATTTCCAAGTACTCGGCGATCTTGCCGAGCAGGTCCTGATAATCCTTGACGAGTTTTTCGTGTTCCAGGCCGGTAAGACGGTGCAGGCGCAGCTCGAGAATCGCCTGGCCCTGGGCCGGCGAGAGGCGATAGCTGCTGCTCTGGACGGCTTCACCGGGCGGACCGTCCTGCAGACCATAAGCCAGATCGAGATCGTCCGGGCGGCAGGCGTCGGCTTCGGCGCCGGCCCTGCCCAGCAGTTCCAGCACGCCGGCCGGGTTCCAGTCGGCGGCAAGCAGCTTTTCTTTCGCTTCCGCCGGCGTCGGCGAAGTCTTGATCAGTTCGATGACGGCGTCGATATTGCCCAGCGCCACGGCGAGTCCTTCTAGCAGATGGCCGCGTTCCCGTGCCTTGCGCAGCAGATGCATGGTGCGCCGGGAGACGACTTCGCGCCGGTGCCGCAAAAAGGCTTCGAGTACGCCCTTGAGGTTGAGCAATTTGGGCTGGCCGTCCACCAGGGCCACCATATTGATGCCGAACCCCGACTGCATCTGGGTGTGGGAGTAAAGGTTGTTGAGCACCACTTCACCCATTTCGTTCTTGCGCAACTCGATGACGATGCGCAGGCCGTCCTTGTCGGATTCGTCGCGCAATTCGGCAATGCCTTCAATTTTCTTTTCCTTGACGAGCTCGGCGATTCTTTCGATCAGTCTGGCCTTGTTTACCTGGTAGGGAATTTCACTGACGATGATGGTTTCCCTGCCGCTGCTTTCGTCGCGCAGGATCTCCGCCCGGGCGCGGACATAGATCATGCCGCGGCCGCTGCGGTAGGCCTGAATGATGCCGGCCTTGCCGTTGATAATGGCCCGGGTGGGGAAATCCGGGCCGCTTATATGCTCCATCAGTTCATCAACGCTGATTTCGGGATTGGCCAGCAAGGCGATGACGCCATTGATGACTTCGGTGAGATTGTGGGGCGGAATATTGGTGGCCATGCCCACGGCGATACCCGAGGAGCCGTTGACGAGCAGATTGGGAACCCGGGTGGGAAGGACATCGGGAACCTGCTCGGTATCGTCGTAGTTGGGCGAAAAGTCGACGGTGTCCTTGTCGAGGTCGGCGAGCAGTTCCTGGGCGATCTTCGCCATGCGGATTTCGGTGTAGCGCATGGCGGCGGCCTGGTCGCCGTCCACCGAACCGAAATTGCCCTGGCCGTCCACCAGCGGATAACGCAGGGAGAAATCCTGGGCCATTCGCACCACCGTGTCGTAGACAGCGCTTTCACCGTGCGGGTGGTACTTGCCGATTACATCGCCCACGACCCGGGCGGACTTCTTGTAGGGCTTGTCATGATCATTGGATAGCACGCGCATGGCGAACAGCACGCGGCGGTGAACGGGTTTGAGGCCATCGCGGACGTCGGGCAGGGCGCGGCCCACGATCACGCTCATGGCATAGGCGAGATAGGACTCTCGCATCTCGGTTTCTAGCGCGACAGGAGATACCTGCGGGTCTGTTTCCGGCATGGGGAAGCTGTATCTTGGACTGCTTTATGTATTGATGTAACGGCGGATTCGGCGGGGACTGAAAGACAGCTTCGCCGGGGAGGATTGTAGCACGGCGGGGCGGGGAATTGCCTGTTCGGGCGGCGGCCTCAGTCCGTGAACAGCAGGCGGAGAGGCTGCGGGCGGTAGATGACGTCTCCGGCGGCCTGGTAGGCGAGGAAAACCTGCAATTCGATTCCAACGAGATTGGCGGGAACCAGGTAATTGTCGATGATGTGAAAGCGTTCGGTCCTGCGCAGTTCCCGCTCGAAGGTCGCCGCGCGCAAGTCTCCCAGGGTGCCGTTCCACAAGGTCAGGCCGATCTCCCGGTCGAACTGGTGAAACTGCTCGGAATCCACGGTGATGAGGATATGGAAGGAACCGGTCTGCCCGATATGTTCCGGATCAACCTCGACTTCAGCAAGCAGGCGCAGCACGTCCCCTTCCCCGGCGGTGGCAGTGTAGGCGGGCTCATCATTGATCTGGCCGGCCAGCGCGAGGCGGGCGGATGTGGCGCTGCCCAACACGCTTTTCCCGCGGATGGCGGGCAATCGCGGCAAGGCCGTCTGGCGCCACAGTTCGATTTGTGGCGCCACGATATTGAGGACGGCTGTTGCATTGGCGGCGAATGGTTCGCCCACCGGGCGCCCGCAGGTGAATCCGCCGCAGGAAAGCTCGGGATTGGAAAACACCGGTGTGCGCTCCGGCACGGAAAACCGCGCCGGACTTGCCATGATGGTGGCGAACTCGCCGTCAACGCCAAATCCCGTGGCATGGTCGAAAGTGCCGCCGGCGCCATCTTCCCGATGGGAATGGGTCAGGCCCATGTTGTGGCCGAGTTCATGGGCGAGAACCAGGTCTTCCGGGCAGTCTATGGCGATCCAGGCAAAGCCGAATTCCTGTTCCCGCGGATCGCTGAAATCGCCCTGCCGGCCATATCCCCCCACCGGGGCGAGACCGCAGCGGGATTCGCCCTTGGCGGCATCGAACAAGACCACGAGATCGGCGCCATAGCGTTGCCGCAGATCGTTCACACGGGCGAAGGCCGAATTGCCGCCGTGGAGCAGTTCATCGAGCATGGTGTCCGCCGGAGCCGCCGCGGGATAACCGATTCTCTGAAAATGGACCGGGCGCAGGCGGAACCGCGCCGCACTGCTGAAATAGGCCTGGTTGGCCACATTGAAGAAATGATTGATACGGTTTTCCACACTGCCCGGATAGAGGTCCGCGGCAGCGGTGGTGTACAGGGCAAGCACGTCGATGCGGGCGTCCCGGCGGTCCACCGAAGCCGCGTCGCGGGGATCGGTTCGCCGCAGGGTTTCGATGAAATTGCTTACGCCATCGCCGTCGCTGTCGCTGACGGTGTCATGAACCACGTGCGCCGTCGCGTCCGCCCGCAATTCGCCGACAAAAGCCGATGCCGTTACCGAAGGGCGGCTCCTGGCCGAGGTCGCCACGGTGACGCTGAGGGAGCGATGGCCATCCAAGGGAAAATCACCGAGATCGCAGGCAAGCGCTTCCTGCCCGGAAAGGCTTGGCCCATGGCGGCAGGCGTCCGGAGCTGAAACCAGCGTGGTGTTCTCCAACAGGAAAAATATTTCCAGCCTGACACCGGACCGGGCCGGGCCGGTGTTTTCCAGCAGGTAATTCACCCGCAGATGCCCGCCGGCGATGACGCTGGGTTCGGCGAATCGCTGGGTGAGACGAAAGCCGCGGGCGTCCGTCACCGTCGCGGTAGTGGTATCCACAGGCGGCAAGGTATCCCTGGCGGCGGCGGAAAACCCCAGGCCCGGGCCAAGCAATGCCAGCAAAGCCAAATCTGCCAGCCTGGATATGCAGTTGCTTCTGTCCATGGCTTCTATCCGGAAACATCAATCCGCCCAGTACTCCTTTGGAGAGATTCTGCGACTGCGCGCAGAATGACGGGAAATCCGCCGCTCCGGGAGTCTTGCCGGATTTGCTGCTACACTCAGGCGGCTATTGTACGCTTTCCCGGAACAAGCGGAGATTATCCATGTCCTATATTGACGGTTTTGTGCTCGCGGTGCCCAGCGCCAAAAAGCGGGAGTTCATCGAACATGCGGATTTTGTGGACCGCCTGATCATGGACTTCGGCGCCAAACGCATTCTGGAGTGCTGGGATGACGATGTTCCCGACGGCGAAGTCACCGACTTCCGCCGGGCCGTGCAGGCAAGGGAAGACGAGAGCGTGGTCTTCGCCTGGGTTGAATGGCCCGACAAGGAAACCCGCGACGCCGGCATGAAGCAGATGCGGCAACACGCCACAAGCGACGAACGCTGGGATCCGGAAAAGTACCCGCCCCCGTTCGACGGCAAGCGAATGGTCTGGGGCGGATTCAAGCCGGTGGTGGAACTTGGGTCCTGAGCGGAAAACTGGTCGGGGCGGCGGGATTTGAACCCACGACCACTACACCCCCAGTGTAGTGCGCTACCAGACTGCGCTACGCCCCGATTTCGCTGAGTATTCTCTGAAAAACTCCCTGCCTGGAGTTTTTCATTATCACAAAACAAAAGCGTGGTTTTGTTTTGCTTTCGAATTCAATGGCTTGCTCCAGTTACGGAGCGTAGCTCCGTATCGTTGCGGCCGCGCTCGAAGCTGCGCTTCGAAAACGCTTGCCTTCACCCATCGAATTCGGCGACACATCCTTGTGCCTTTAGGGAAGCTCTGACTTGATCAGAGCTTCCCTAAAGGCTGGTGAACTGGCCGTGAATTCCCGCTGCGCCGGCTCCCAGGGCCGTGGATTTTATCACAACAGGCCGATCACCTCTTCGAGTTCCCGGGCGAGGGCGCTGATCTCGCGAACATTGGCGGCCGGCGGCGCCTTCTTCGCTTCGGCGAGCTTGCGCCGGGCGCCATCGATGGTCAAACCCTGGTCGTAGAGCATGGACCGGATGTTGCGCACGAGCAGCACGTCCCGCATGCGGTAGTAGCGCCGGTTGCCGCGGCGCTTGTCGGGTTTCAGGCTGGGAAACTCTTTCTCCCAGTAGCGCAGAACATGTGGTTTGACAGCGCAGAGATCGCTGACCTCGCCGATGGCGAAATAGCGTTTGGGCGGAATCGGCGGCAACGCGCTACTCATTGTGGCCGTCATAGCCCTCGACGTGGGATTTTAGCTTCTGGCCCGGGCGGAAAGTTACCACCCGGCGCGCCTCGATTGGGATTTCCTCGCCGGTCTTGGGGTTTCTCCCCGGTCGCTGACTCTTGTTGCGCAATTCAAAATTGCCGAAGCCGGACAGCTTGACCGGCTGGTTGTGTTCCAGTGAGACGCGGATTTCCTCGAAGAACTGCTCGACGATTTCCTTGGCCTCACGCTTGTTAAGGCCCATTTCTTCGTAGAGATGTTCTGCCAATTCCGCTTTGGTGAGCGCTTTTTCAGCCATGGAAATCCCCTGTTCAGTTGCGTAAGCTTGCGTGAAATGTTTCTCGTAGCGCCTTGATAGTCTTGTCGATTATGCGCTCAACCTCGACATCGTCAAGAGTGCGCGAAGGATGCTGCCAGGTCAAGCCCAGGGCAATGCTCCGGCAGCCTTCCGGCACCGCGCCGCCGCGATAGACATCAAGCACCCGAAGGCTCGTGAGCAGAGGACCCGCAGCCTCGCGCACCAGCAGTTCGATGTCGCCCGCCGGGTGTTCTTCCCCGACGATGAAGGCGAGATCCCGGCTCGTGGCGGGAAAGCGCGAGAGTTCTCCCGCGACGGGCGCCTGCCGGGCGCCCAGGGTGTCAAGACGGGTCTCGAACAGAAAAGCCGGCGGCAATTCGAGTTTCCTTTGCAGGGCCGGATGCAGGGCGCCCACATGGCCCACGGTCTCGCCGGCCAACATCATTGCCGCGCATTGACCGGGATGCAGGCCTGCGCATTCGGCGGCGACGAAGCGCAGTTCCGCGCCTCTGCCGCCGATATCGAACAGGCTTTCCAGGTCGCCTCTGGCATCGTAGAAATCCGCATTCGCGCCGCTGTCGCTCCAGTTCTTCGGCGAGCGCGCTCCGGCGATCAGGCCCCCGAGCATCGCCTGCTGGCGAAATCCATCTCCTTCCCTGGCGAACACCAGGCCGGTCTCGAACAGCCGCAGGTTTTCCTGTTGCCGGTTCACGTTGTAGCGCAGGGTCTGCACCAGGCCCGGCATGAGGCTCCCCCGCATGACCGAAAGTTCGCTGGATATCGGATTTTGCAGACGAACGGCCGCGGCATCGCCGGCGCTGAAACTTGCCGCAAGCCCCGGGTCGATAAAGCTGTAGGTGATCACTTCCTGGTAGCCAAGGGCAGTAAGCTGATGGCGCAATCTTCCGGTTTCGATTTGCCGCTCCGGCGCCTGGCCCATTCGCTGGCGGTTAAGGCCCATGCCCAGAGGCAGTTTGTCGTAGCCGTGGATGCGGGCGACTTCCTCGATCAGGTCGGCCGCAATGGCCACATCGTAGCGGAAGGATGGCGCTTCCACGCTGAGCGATTCCCGATTTTCCTCGCATGGCACGAATCCGAGCCGGGTCAGGATCAGCTTGATTTCAGCGGCAGGCACTTCCACTCCGAGCATCCGGCGCACCGCGGCATAGTCAAGATTTACCCTGCGGATTGCGGGAATCTCGCCCAAGGCTTCGCTGGCCGGGCCCGCCTTGCCGCCGGCGATCTCAAGCAGCAAGCCGGTTGCCCGCTCCATGGCGCGCCGCTGCAGCTTGTAATCCACCCCGCGCTCATAGCGCTGGGAGGCATCGGTCCGCATGCCCACCGCCCGGGCGCGGCCCGCGATGGCTTCGGGAGAAAATGCGGCGCATTCCAGAAACACATCCGCAGTCTGTTCGCTCACCGCGGTTTTCATGCCGCCCATGATACCCGCCATGGCCACGGCGCCGGTCGCATCGGCAATGACCAGGGTGTCCTGGGCGAATTCGATTACCTTGCCGTCCAGAAGCGTCATTTTCTCTCCGGGACGGGAGAGCCGCACGTCGATGTGGCCTTGCAGCCTGGCAAGGTCGAAGGCGTGCAGCGGCTGGCCGAGTTCGAGCAATACGAAATTGGTGACATCCACCACCGGATCGATGCAACGCAGGCCACCCCGGCGCAGTTTTTCCCGCATCCACAGCGGCGTTTCCGCGTCGAGACTGATATCGCGAATCACCCGGCCGAGATAACGCGGGCATTGCCTGCCGGCGCTGATGCGTATTGGAAACTCATCTTCAATCCGGGATTCGACCTCGGCGATTTCCATTTCAGCGACCGGAAGGTCCAGCATGGCGCCCACATCCCGGGCTATCCCGATCATGCCAAGGCAGTCGCCGCGATTGGGCGTCAGGTCAAGTTCGATGCTGTGGTCATCCAGGGCGAGCAGGTCGCGGACGTCCGCGCCGGGTGGAGCATCTTCCGGCAAGACGAGCAGGCCTTCGGCGTCTTCTCCCATGCCAAGCTCCGCGGCGGAGCAGAGCATGCCGGCTGATTGGACGCCGTGGATTGCCGCCACAGAGATTTCCCTTTCACCGCAAGCCGAATCACCGGAATCGCCCAGGCGGGCACCGGGCCTGGCGTAGGGTGTCTTCATGCCCGCTATGGCATTGGCGGCGCCGCAAACCACCGCGTGGATTCCCGCGCCGTCGGCCACGCGGCAAAGCCGGAGCTTACCCGCATCGGGATGCGCTTCTACCGCAAGAATTTCACCCACTACCACGCCGGAGAACTTGATGGCGACCGGCGCGCTGCCGCCGGCTTCAAGACCCGCCATGGTCAGACGATCCATCAATTCGGCAGTGCCCATGTCTGGATTCACCCATTCCCTGAGCCAGGATTCGCTGAACTTCATCGCGGCGCCATCATGGGAGCCTGCACCGCGGGAATTCGCGAAAGCGAAAATTCGCTATCGCCGCGCCCCTGGCTGATCGGTTGAGGCGAATATTGGCGGATATTCAACGAAATCGAGTGGTCGAGGGCGCGGATGAAAGCGAATTTGCAGCCGTGAATTGCCATGGCGCAGGCTCCTAGTGGAACTGCCGCAGAAAGCGCACATCGTTTTCAAAATACAGCCGCAGGTCGCCCACCTGATAGCGCAGCATGGCGAGCCTTTCGACACCGAGCCCGAAAGCGAAACCGTTGTATTCGACCGGGTCTACCCCGGACATTTCCAACACCCGGGGATGCACCATGCCGCAGCCCATCACTTCGAGCCAGCCGGAATGGCTGCAGATGCGGCAGCCCTTGCCGCCGCAGGCGACACAACTCATATCCACTTCCGCCGAAGGTTCGGTGAAGGGAAAGTACGAGGGGCGGAAACGAACCTCCACCTGCTCCTCGAAAAACTCCCGCAGAAAACTGACGATGGTTCCCTTCATGTCCGCCATGCTCGCTTCCCGGTCCACGAGCAGGCCTTCCACCTGGTGGAACATCGGCGTATGGGTCAGATCGGAATCGCAGCGATACACGCGGCCCGGGCAAATCATGCGAAAAGGCGGTTCTCCCTGCTCCATGACGTGGACCTGCACGGGGGAAGTATGGGTGCGCAATACCGTGCCGGGTTCGATATAGAAAGTATCGTGCATGGCCCGGGCGGGATGATTGGCCGGGATATTGAGGGCTTCGAAATTGTGGTATTCGTCTTCGATTTCCGGACCTTCCGCCGCGTCGTAGCCGGCGGCCTGGAAGATCCGGGCAATGCGGTCCAGCGTGATGGTGACCGGATGCAGACCGCCTGCCGCCCGGCGGCGTCCCGGCAGGGTCACATCGATTCGTTCCTCCCGCAGACGGGCGTCGAGGGCGAGTTCGGCCAGGGCCTTGCGGCGGGTCTCGATAGCCTGCTGGAGTTGCTGCTTGGCGAGATTGATCCGCTGTCCCGCGGCGGGCCGCTGGTCGGCGGACAAGGCACCGAGATTCTTGAGGTGGGCGGTAAGCAGTCCCTTGCGGCCAAGATAACGAACCCGCAACGCCTCCAGGGCTTTTTCATCGCCGCTGCCGGCAACAGCCGCAAGCGCTTCCGCGGCGAGTTCGTCAAGATCCGGCACGGTGGCGCATCCCGATTCGCGAATCAGGCGGCAAGATTGGCTTTCGCCTGGTCAACGATTGCGGAAAACGCCGGCTTGTCGCGCACCGCGAGGTCCGCGAGCATGCGCCGGTCGATTTCGATATTGGCTTTCTTGAGCCCGGCCACGAGCTGGCTGTAGCTCATGCCGCATTCCCGGGCCTGGGCGTTGATCCGGGTGATCCACAGGCTGCGAAATACGCGCTTGCGCGTCTTGCGGTCGCGGTAGGCGTACTGGGCGGCCTTGGTGACCGCCTGATTGGCGACACGGAAAACCCGGCTGCGGGCGCCATAATAGCCCTTGGCCTTCTCCAGCACTTTCTTGTGGCGGCGTCTGGCTACGACGCTTCGTTTGACTCGCGGCACTTTCTGTCTCCTGGAAGTTGCGGACTACTTGTCGGCAAGCATGCGCTTGACCGCCTTCACATCGGCGGCATCCACCCCGGATACGCCGCGCAGGTGGCGTTTGCGCTTGGTGGTCATCTTGGTAAGGATATGGCTCCGGTTGGCGGACTTGCGCTTGTAGCCGCCGGCCGCTGCCTTGAATCTCTTGGCGGCGCTGCGCCGCGTTTTCGCTTTTCCGCTGTTCACTTTTCCGCCTTTGCGTTTCCGCCTTGATGACTGTTGCCTGACTTGCCCTGGGAGCCTGCGCCGGATGCTACTGCGGTCGACCGCGCCCCTTGATCGGCGCGAGCACCATGACGATCTGGCGGCCTTCCATCTTGGGCTCCTGTTCCACGGTGCCGTACTCCTCCAGGTCTTGGCGAATTCGCTCCACCAGTTCCTGGCCGATATGCTGATGCGCCATTTCCCGACCGCGAAAACGCAGGGAAACCTTCGTCTTGTCGCCATCGCCGAGAAAGCGGACCAGATTGCGCAGCTTGACCCGATAATCGCCTTCCTCGGTGCCCGGCCGGAACTTGACTTCCTTGATATGCACCCGCCGCTGTTTTTTGCGATTGGCGGCGCGCTGCTTCTTCAGGTCGAAGACATGCTTGCCGTAATCCAGAATCTTGCACACCGGCGGCTTGGCGTCGGGGACCAGCAATACCAGGTCGAGTTTGGCATCGGAGGCGGCGTTGCGCGCCTCCTCGATGGGAACTATTCCGACCTGATTTCCGTCTGCCCCGATCAGCCGCACCTGCGGCGCATCGATTTGATCGTTAATGATCGCCTTTTTGGCATCGCTCCTCATATTTTCAGCGCTTCAACCTCATGTAGCCGTCTGCCGGAGAGCGCCATCGGAGCCGGAGCGACCGAACTGCGCGACTTCCTCGCCGAGGTGGTCGCAAAATGCATCAAACGTCATCTTACCCAGATCTTCTCCTCCCCGTTTCCGCACCGATACCGAACCCGAATCCGCTTCCCGGTCGCCAACGACCAGCAACCAGGGGGTCTTCTGCATCGTATGCTCGCGGATTTTAAGGCCGATCTTTTCGTTTCTCAAGTCCGATGCGACCCTGAAACCCTTGCTTTTCAAGGATTCTTCGACTTTTTGGCAATATTCCGCCTGTTTGTCGGTAATATTCATGACCACGGCCTGCACCGGCGCCAGCCAAACCGGCAGTGCGCCGGCATAGTGTTCAATCAGAACGCCGATGAAACGCTCGAAAGAGCCAAGCGCCGCGCGATGCAGCATGACGGGATGCTTGCGGCTGTTGTCTTCATCCACGTAATGCGCGCCCAGGCGTTCCGCCATGAAAAAGTCCACTTGCATGGTGCCGCATTGTTGCAACCGGCCCATGCAATCGCGCAGCGAATACTCGATCTTGGGACCGTAGAACGCCCCCTCGCCCGGCACGAGTTCCCATTCGCGGCCCGTGGCGTCGAGCGCCTGGCGCAGGGCGTCTTCCGCCCGGTCCCATAATTCATCGGATCCGACGCGTTTTTCCGGCCGCGTGGACAGCCGCAGCAACACATCGTCGAAGCCGAAATCCCGGTAGACCCTGAACAGCAATTCCATGAATTCCGCCACTTCCGACTGAATCTGTTCCTGGGTACAGAAGATATGACCATCGTCCTGGACGAAATTGCGCACGCGCATCAGCCCATGCATGCTGCCCGAAGGCTCGTAGCGGTGGCAGGAACCGAATTCGGCGAGCCGCATTGGCAGGTCGCGATAGCTTTTCACCCCCTGTTTGAATACCTGGACCTTGCCGGGGCAGTTCATCGGCTTTAGCGCATAGTGGCGATTGTCCGATTCCACGGTAAACATCTCTTCCGAGAACTTTGCGGCGTGGCCGGATTTCTCCCACAATGAAAAATCAATCAGTTGCGGCGTGTTGATTTCGAGATAGCCGTGCTCGTCCTGCACTTTTTTCATGTAGGACCTGATGACCTGGTAAATCGTCCAGCCTTTCGGATGCCAGAACACCATGCCCGGCGCTTCCTCCTGAAAGTGGAACAGGTCGAGTTGCCTGCCGAGCTTGCGATGGTCGCGTTTTTCGGCTTCTTCGATGCGTTGCAGATGCAGCCGCAATTCCTTCGCGTTGGGCCATGCGGTGCCATAGATGCGCTGCAGCATTTCCCGGCTGGAATCGCCGCGCCAGTAGGCGCCGGCCACCGAAGTCAGCTTGAAAGCCTTGAATTTGCCGGTGCTCGGCACATGCGGCCCGCGGCAAAGATCGATGAATTCGCCCTGCTGGTAGAAAGACAGCGGCTCATCCGAGGGAATCGACTCGATGATCTCCACCTTGTAGTGCTCGCCCATATCGCGGAACAATGCCACGGCTTCGTCGCGCTCCAGCAACTTGCGCTCAACGCCAAGATCTTCCTTGACGATTTCGGTCATGGTCTGCTCGATGGCGGCGAGATCTTCGGGAGTGAATGGCCGACTGTAGGCGAAATCGTAATAGAAACCGTCGTCGATCACCGGGCCAATGGTTACCTGGGCCTCGGGGAAAAGCCGCCGCACGGCCTGGGCCATGAGATGGGCGCAGGAATGGCGCAGCACTTCGAGGCCGTAGCTGTCGCGGTCGGTGACGATCGCCACCCGGGCGTCCCCGTCCACCACATGGGAGGTATCCACCAGCACGTCGTTCACGCGCCCGGCGAGCGCGGCCTTCGCCAGGCCGGGGCCGATGGACGCGGCGATCTCGGCCACCGAGACCGGCTGCGGGTACTCTCTGTTGCTGCCGTCCGGCAAGGTAACCGTCAACATCGGCTTTCCTGTCTGTGGGTAACATTCAGCGTCAATGCCGACGCCAGCGTCTGGATTCCGGGATAAATGGGATGGTAGGCACGACCAGATTCGAACTGGTGACCTCTACCATGTCAAGGTAGCGCTCTAACCAACTGAGCTACGCGCCTGCATACCCGCAAGCCGCCATTCCACCACCGGACCGAGACGAGCGGCGATTATACGAATTCCCCAAGGTTAGTGGAACAGTCCCGTCTTCGATTCGGGCCCGGGTTTGTTGTTACCATATTGCCGCGCATGAAGATCGGGCAAGGGAAGCAATGGAGCGGCAATTCAGGCTTGAGGCGGGGTTTGCTCCGGCGGGGGACCAGCCGGAGGCGATCAGCTATCTGGTGAACGGGCTGCGGGATGGCCTGCATGCCCAGACCCTGCTCGGGGTGACCGGCTCGGGCAAAACCTTCACCATCGCCAATGTGATCGAGCAGGTGCAGCGGCCCACCCTGGTAATGGCGCCGAACAAGACCCTGGCCGCCCAACTGTATGGCGAGTTTCGCGAATTCTTCCCCGGCAACGCCGTGGAATACTTTGTTTCCTACTACGATTACTACCAGCCCGAAGCCTATGTGCCTTCTTCGGACCTGTACATCGAGAAGGACTCCTCCATCAATGACCATATCGAGCAGATGCGGCTTTCCGCCACCAAAGCCCTGCTTGAGCGGCCCGATGTCATCGTGGTGGCGACGGTTTCGGCGATTTACGGCCTCGGCGACCCCAATTCATGGTTGCAGATGGTGGTACACCTGAACCGGGGCGGCACGATCAACCAGCGCAATCTGCTGCGGCGGCTCGCGGAATTGCAGTACACCCGCAACGACATGGAACTGCGCCGGGCGACCTACCGCGTGCGGGGCGACGTGATCGATATTTATCCCGCGGAGTCCGAGCGCGATGCGATCCGGATTGAATTGTACGACGATGAAATCGAGCGGCTATCGCATTTTGACCCCCTCACCGGGCGCGTCATCCGGGAAGTGCCGCGGCTGACGGTATTCCCCAAATCACATTATGTGACCCCCAGGGAATCCCTGATGAACGCCATCGACCGGATCCGCGAGGAACTCGCCGAGCGGCTCAACTTCCTGCGCGGGGAAAATCGCCTCGTGGAAGCCCAGCGGCTCGAACAGCGCACCCGCTACGACATGGAAATGATTCAGGAAGTGGGTTATTGCTCCGGGATCGAAAATTATTCGCGCTTTCTGTCGGGGCGCGAAGCGGGACAGCCGCCACCAACGCTGTACGACTATCTCCCCGCCAACGCCCTGGTGGTCGCGGATGAATCCCACGTCTCGATTCCCCAGCTCGGCGCCATGTTCCGGGGCGACCGCTCGCGCAAGGAAACCCTGGTGGAGTATGGTTTCCGGCTGCCTTCGGCGCTGGACAACCGCCCCCTGCGTTTCGAGGAATGGGAGTCGCTCACGCCCCAGATCATCTTCGTTTCCGCCACTCCTGGCCCTTACGAAGAGCGCAGGCAGGGCCAACTCGTGCGGCAGGTGGTCAGACCCACTGGCCTTGTGGATCCAGAACTCGAAGTGCGGCCCGCTTCGACCCAAGTGGACGATCTGTTGTCGGAAATCCACCTCGTGACCGCCCGGGAAGAGCGGGTGCTCGTCACCGTGCTTACCAAGCGCATGGCCGAGGACCTCACCGACTATCTCGCCGAGCACGATGTGCGCGTGCGCTACCTGCATTCCGATATCGATACCGTGGAGCGTTCGGAAATCCTCCGCGACCTGCGCCTCGGCAGTTTCGACGTGCTCGTGGGCATCAACCTGCTGCGGGAAGGCCTCGATATTCCCGAAGTCTCCCTCGTGGCGGTGCTCGACGCCGACAAGGAAGGTTTTCTGCGCTCCGACCGCTCCCTGATCCAGACCATTGGCCGCGCCGCCCGCAATATCAACGGCAAGGCCATACTTTACGCCGACTCCGTTACCGGCTCCATGCAACGCGCCATGGACGAATCAAGCCGGCGTCGCGATCGCCAGCTCGAGTTCAATCAAACCCACGGCATAACCCCCGCCGGCATCAGCAAATCCGTGGTGGATGTCATGGATGGCGCCTACTCCGGCGCCGCCGGCCATCTGCAGCGCCGGGTGGCGGAACGGACCGCGAAATACCAGTTGCCCGACGCCGACAGCCCGGAACAGCTAAAAATGGAAATCGCCCGGCTGGAAAAGGAAATGTACCAGCAGGCCAAAGGCCTCGCCTTCGAACAGGCCGCCCAAACCCGCGACCGCATCGCCGAATTGAAACAGCGCCTGTTTCATTAGGGAGCAAAACAAAACCACGCTTTTGTTTTGCGACAATGAAAAACTCCACGGATGGAGTTTTTCAGAGAATACTTGGGAAACCGCTGAAATCGATATCGCGGGATTCACGCAGGGTTCACCCCCGCCGCAAGCGCGGGTCTCCGTCTTCCACGACATAGGAGCGGCGGATACCGATCGGCTCCCCCGCAACGGTCACCCGCGGCAGCACCTTGAAATCCGCGCGCCATTGCGCCGGCGTGATCGTGTTCGCGACGTAGCCGCGCTGGGAGTTGTAGAACTTCACGTGGGGATTGTTGGCGAGCAGCGCCGCGCCGTAGTCGTTGCCGTCCTCGCCGTCGCCGCCGGAACTGATCGAAGAGCCGACGAGCTCCGTACCGACGACGGGTGACGCCGGATCGTCGAAATCGAGTTTCAACTCCGCCGCCCAATGCGAATGGATATCGCCGGTGATCACGACCGGATTCGGCGTGCCGGCGTCGGCCAGCGCCTGCAGCAATTCCTGCCGTTCGAAAGGATAGCCGTCCCAGATATCCATCGGCCAGAGTTGCCCGCCGTTGTCGCCGACGGAACGCAGGCCGGCCATCATGATCTGTTGCGCCAGCACGTTCCAGCGCGCATCGGCGCTGCCGAGACTGTCGAGCAGCCATTGTTTCTGGGCGCGGCCGAGCAGGGTGCGCGAAGGATCCCGGTGTTCGGCGCAGCTCGGCCGGCGGCCGTCGCCGCAAGCCTGGTCGCTGCGGTACTGCCGTGTATCGAGAACGCTCATTTCCAGCAACTTGCCGAAACGCAGGCGCCGGTGAATCGGCATGTCCGGACCCTGCCGGCCCACCGGCAGGCGCACGGGC
>JAJDVS010000066.1 GCA_022825945.1 Pseudomonadales bacterium | reverse complement strand
GGGCTGCAGCAATACCGGATTCTCAAGCCATTCTTCCATCTGCCGCGCGCGGCGTTCCAGGGTGCGCGCATCGCCGTAGTGGTTGTCGATCATCCAGCGCAGCAAGGTGACGTTCGACTTGAGATATTCGACGATCGGCTCTTCGTCGAGCAGGATCGTGCAGCCGCCGGCCGAGCGTTCCGCCGACGCGTCGGATATCTCGAACGCCTGTTCCACTTTCAGATTGGGCAGGCCTTCGATCTCCAGCACCCGGCCGGAGAAAATGTTTTTCTTGCCTTTCTTGGCGACGGTCAGGTCGCCGGATTGCAGCGCCGCATAGGGAATCGCGTTGACGAGGTCGCGCAAGGTGATGCCGGGCTGCATTTCGCCCGTGAAGCGCACGAGTACCGATTCCGGCATGTCCAGCGGCATGACGCCGGTGGCGGCGGCGAAGGCGACGAGGCCCGAGCCGGCCGGGAAGGAAATGCCGATGGGGAAGCGGGTATGCGAGTCGCCGCCGGTGCCGACGGTATCCGGCAGCAACATGCGATTCATCCAGCTATGGATGATGCCGTCGCCGGGGCGCAGGGAAACGCCGCCCCGGGTCTGGAAAAAACTCGGCAGGGAATGCTGGGTTTCGATATCCACGGGCTTGGGATAGGCCGCCGTGTGGCAGAAGGATTGCATTACCAGATCGGCGGAAAAGCCGAGGCAGGCGAGATCCTTCAATTCGTCCCGCGTCATCGGACCGGTAGTGTCCTGGCTGCCGACGGTGGTCATATGCGGTTCGCAATAACTGCCCGGACGTACGCCTTCGACGCCGCAGGCGCGGCCGACCATTTTCTGGGCGAGGGTAAATCCCTTGTCCGATTCCTGCCCGGTCACCGGCGAGCGAAAAACATCGCTGGGCGGCAGGTCGAGCGCGGCGCGGGCGCGGCCGGTCAATCCGCGGCCGATGATCAGCGGAATCCTGCCGCCGGCCTGGACTTCGTCGAGCAGCACCTCGGTCTTCAACTGGAAGCTTGCCAGCAATTCGCCGCTGGCGTGATCGCGTATGGTTCCCGCATAAGCGTCGATATCGACGACACCGCCGGTTTCGAGCCGGTCCACATCACATTCGAGGGGAAGGGCGCCAGCGTCTTCCATGGTATTGAAGAAGATCGGCGCCATCTTGCCGCCGATGCAGACGCCGCCGGAGCGCTTGTTGGGGATATGGGGGATATCGTCGCCAATATGCCAGAGCACCGAATTGGTGGCTGACTTGCGCGAAGAGCCCGTGCCCATGACATCGCCCACAAGCGCCACGGGATGGCCTTTCTTCTTCAGCTCGGCAATCTGCTCCACGGCATTGCTGACGCCTTCCCGGGGATTCTTGTACATCGCCAGGGCATGCAAGGGGATATCGGGGCGCGACCAGGCGTCCTGGGCGGGGGAAAGATCGTCGGTATTGGTTTCGCCGGGGACCTTGAATATGGTCATGGTCAGCTTTTCCGGCAGGGGCGCCCGGCAAGTGAACCATTCCGCGTCGGCCCAGCTTTGCAGGACGCGCCGGGCCTGTGCATTGCCTTTCCTGGCGCGCTCTTCAATATCGTGAAAAGCATCGAAAATCAGCAAGATATGGCATAACTCATCGGCCGCGGCGGCGGCCATTTCCTCGTCGTCAAGCAATTCCACCAGGGTGGAGACATTGTAGCCGCCAAGCATTGTACCGAGCAGGCGAACGGCTCTGGCGCGGTCAATCAGCGGCGACTCCGCCTCGCCCCGGGCGATGGCCGACAACAGGCCAGCCTTGACGTAGGCCGCCTCGTCCACGCCGGGAGGCACCCGGCTGGCAATCAGGTTGAGCAGGAATGCTTCTTCGCCAGCCGGTGGCTGCCGCAGCAGTTCAACGAGTTCGGCGGTCTGGGCTGCGGAAAGGGGCAGGGGATCAATGCCGATCTCCGCTCTTTCGGTGACGTGCTTGCGATACTCCTGCAACAAACTGAAAACCCTCCTGATGGATGCCACGGCTGCGCGCCGCAGAAAAAGCGGATGAAATTCCGGCTACAGGGCTGCGCCGGGCGGGTCGTCATTTTAAGTGAAGCCGGAGCCGATTTCCATCGCTGTATTGTGCTCTGCGTATTGTGCCATGTCCCGTACTTCGTTCGAGGCAGCGGCTGACGATGTTCGCCAGGAGCCTGCGGCGCAAGCCCCCAGGGAGCGTGAATGGATGTTTCGGGCTGTAAGTTGGCTGGTTTTTGTTTGACGGGGCTGGGGCGGGAAAGTATCATGCGCCGCTTGGCGGAGAGGGTCGGCAGGCCCGTATCGGGGTATAGCGCAGTCTGGTAGCGCGCTTGCTTTGGGAGCAAGATGTCGGGAGTTCAAATCTCTCTACCCCGACCAATTTCCGGTTTGATATGGTGACCGTAGCTCAGTTGGTAGAGCCCCGGACTGTGACTCCGGTTGTCGTGGGTTCGATCCCCATCGGTCACCCCAATTCCTGCGCCCGTAGCTCAACTGGATAGAGCACCGGCCTTCTAAGCCGGTGGTTGCAGGTTCAAGTCCTGCCGGGCGCGCCATTTCCAGAAGCCTGCGCTACAGGAGACAGCAATGCTGGCGATTATCGGCGGGTCCGGGCTTGGCTCATTGCGGGGGGAAATTCGCGGGCTGGAAGTCGAAACCATCGAAACGATCCGCACGCCCTACGGCGGCCCGGCGCAAGTCGACATTTGTCGCAAGGACGCCAGCCGGATCGCCTTCCTGCCGCGCCACGCCGCCGGTGACCGGGTGCCAGCCCACAAGGTCAATTATCGGGCCAATATCTGGGCCCTGCACAGCCTCGGCGTCAGCCGGATCATTGCCACCAATATCGTCGGCGGCATCAGCGACGATCTTCCTCCCGGCGCCATGGCCTTGCCGGAACAGTTGATCGACTACAGTTGGGGGCGGGAAACCAGTTTTTTCGACAGCGAAGATCAACCGCCCAGGCACATCGATTTTACCTGGCCTTATGATCTTTCCCTGCGCGAAGCCCTGGCCGGGGCTGCGGCCAGGGTGGACAAGAATATCAAGTTCGGCGGAGTCTATGGCGTTTTGCAGGGGCCGCGCCTGGAAACGGCAGCCGAAATCCAGCGCCTGCGCCGGGACGGCTGCCACATGGTCGGCATGACCGGCATGCCCGAAGCGGTCCTGGCGCGGGAACTCGAAATCCCTTACGCCTGCCTCGCGCTCTCCGTCAACTGGGCCGCGGGAATCGGCGAAGGCCTGATCGACATGAAGGACATCAAGCGAGTGCACGGCTTCGGCACGGTGGAACTGATCGGGATTCTGGAAGCGTGTATCGAAATGCGGGGTTGAACTCCATCAAAATGGCAGTGGGAGCGGTCTGCGGCGGGACATCAGGATGGCCGCAATGTCAGCTGAGGCTCGAAGTTGCAAGTTTCCCGCCTATTCTGGAATCGATTCCGGAGGAGGCACGACATAGGGAACGATCTGGACCAGAATTCCCATCGCCGGATGATCGAGATAGTGGAACTCGCCGCTGCGCAGATCGCGATTCTGCCGCATGGGATAGATTCGGCCAATGACCGGTGGATTTGCCGTTTCGGCGGTGGGAGACAGGTCAGGCGGCAGTTCGGGCAGAGCCCACCCGGCTTCGTTGTCGCCGCCGAATGTGGCGAGCCACAGGTCGGCGCTGAATACCACCCGGTCGCGGTTGGCGTTGAATTCCAGCGCAATGGATCCCTGCAGTTCCCGGTACGGTCCGTATGCATCGCCGCCGCTCACCAGCACCGGGATGGTATTGCCGGTGTCGCCCACGGGCTGACGCCACACAGCGTGGTACAGGATGCGATGCTGTGGCGCCCTCTCGATAGCCAGATTGGTCTGGCGGAAATCGCTGTAGGATGCGGGCAGGGCGATGAAGGCGTCCCGCTGGAGATCGGGAAAGCGGAAATCGGCGCCTCCCCGGGCGGGGTGCGGCCCCGTGTCGCGCAGTCTTGCGCCTTCCGGGTCCATCGCTTCGACGCCCCGGGACAAGCTGATTTCGGCCGGGGGCGCAAACGAATCCAGCAACAGCAGATCCAGCAACTGCCCCAGGCGAACCGGATTCTCGGGGTAGGCGAGTTGCCGGCCTTCCGCCTGCCAGCTTTCCCGCTCGCGTTCCGCGCCGGATTCATTGCTGAATACGGTCATTTCCACCTGAAACCAGCGCTCGAATCCCTGGGCATTGGCTGCGCCGGATAGCCAGCCCAGCAGGAGCAGGGCGGCACAACGGCCAGGGAGCGAAAAATGGTTCATGGCCTCATGCGGTTCGGGCAATGGCTGGGTTCTGCTGATTTTTGGCGGTTTCCCGCGACGCAATGCGGTCGAGCAGGGCGTCGATATAGCCGGGTTTGTCGCCGCTGCCCAGGAATTCCGCCTTGAGCCGCAACTGGTTGTCACCTCCCAGGCTGAAGTTCATCGGCTCGGTTTCGATCAGCTGGACCAGGGCGGCGGCGTCCACCGGGGCATTCTCCGCAAATTCGATTCGTCCGCCGGACACAGTAGCATCAATCTTGCGAATGCCGAAATCGCGGCAGCGCAGCTTGAGCCGCTGCAGTTGCAGCAGGGATTTCAGGGGCCGGGGCAACAGGCCGAAGCGGTCGATCATCTCCACCTGCAGTTCTTCAAGCTCCTCCCCACTTCCACAGGAAGCGATTCGCTGGTACATGATGAGCCGGGTGTGCACATCGGGCAGGTAGCTTTCGGGAATCAGCGCGGGGATTCGCAGATTGATCTCCACCGCGTCTTCCCGTTCCGGGCTGCTGCTCGGCATTCTGCCCTCGCGGATGGCGCGCACCGCATCCATCAGCATTTCCATGTAGAGCGTGAAGCCGATTTTCTGCATGTGGCCGCTTTGCTCTTCGCCGAGCAATTCGCCGGCGCCGCGGATTTCCAGGTCGTGTGAGGCCAGGGTGAAGCCGGCGCCGAGTTCGGTGGCGGTCTCGATGGCTTCAATGCGCTTGCGGGCGTCGGCCCTGAGGGCGCGCCGGTCGGGAATGAGGAGATAGGCGTAGGCCTGGTGGTGGGAACGTCCCACCCGGCCCCGCAACTGATGCAACTGGGCGAGCCCGAACTTGTCGGCCCGGTGGATGATGATGGTATTGGCGCTGGGAATGTCGATGCCGGTTTCGATAATGGTGGAGCAGACGAGCACGTTGTAGCGCTTGTGATAAAAGTCCGCCATGACTTTCTCAAGCTGGCGCTCGGGCATCTGGCCATGGGCCATGGCAAGCCTCGCCTGGGGCACGATTTCAGCAAGCCGCTCAAGGGCGCGCTCCATGCTGCGCACCTCGTTGTGCAGGTAGAAAACCTGGCCGCCGCGCAGCAGTTCGCGGCTGATGGCCTCCTTGACGATGGCGTATTCGTGTTCCCGGACGAAGGTGCGGATCGACAGCCGCCTGGCGGGCGGCGTGACGATCAGCGACAGGTCGCGCATGTCGGCAAGGGCCATGTTGAGCGTGCGCGGAATCGGTGTTGCGGTGAGGGTGAGAATATCCACATTGGCGCGCAGGGATTTCAGCTTTTCCTTCTGCCGCACGCCAAAACGGTGTTCCTCGTCGATGATCAGCAGGCCGAGCTTGCTGTAGTCGATTTTCGCGGTGAGCAGGCTGTGGGTGCCGATGAGGATGTCGATGCCGCCGGATTTCACCCGCTGGAGAATCGCCGCCTGTTCCGCCGCGGTCTTGAAGCGGGACAGGACTTCCACGGTATACGGCCAGTCGCTGAAGCGGTCGCGGAAATTTTCGAAATGCTGCTGGGCCAGCAGGGTGGTGGGAACCAGCACCGCGGCCTGCCGGCCATTGCTCACGGCGAAAAAGGCGGCCCGCATGGCGACTTCGGTCTTGCCGAAACCCACATCGCCGCAGACCAGGCGGTCCATGGGGCGGGATGAGGACAGGTCGGCCTTGACGGCGTCGATGGCGGTTTGCTGGTCGGCGGTTTCCTCAAAGGGAAAGCCGGCGGCGAAACGGTCGTAATCCGGGGAATCGCAGCGATAGGCGAAACCCTTGCCGGCTTCCCGGCGGGCGTGGATTTCCAGCAGTTCGGCGGCGGCGTCGCGGATTTTCTCCGCCGCCTTTTTCTTGGCGCGTTGCCAGTGCTCGGTGCCGAGCACATTCAGCGGCGCGGCATCTTCGCCCGATTCCCCCATGCCGCCGTACCGGCTGACGAGTTGCAGGTCGGCCACCGGAACATAGAGCTTCGCACCCCTGGCGTATTCAATGATGAGAAATTCCGCGTGCTGGCCGTCGCTGAGAATGGTGGCGAGACCGCGATATCTGCCCACGCCGTGCTCCACGTGGACTACCGCATCGTCGAGATGCAGTTCCGACAGGTTTTTCAGCACCAGATCCGGATGCTGTTCCGAAGGCCGCCTTCGCCGCCGCTGGGCGACCCGGTCGCCGAACAGCATTTCCTCGGTGATCAGGACGAGGCCTTCCCCGGCAAGCCACAGGCCGCGGTCGATGGGCGCCACGGCGATGCCGGTCCTCGCATCGGCTTCGATGAATTCCTCCCAGTGATCGAACTGGCGGGGCTGCACGTCAATCTGGCCGAGAAGTCGCTGCAGATTCTCCCGGCGGCCGGGGCTTTCCGCGCAGAACAGCACCCGGGATTCACAGGATTCGAGAAACTCCGCCAGGGCATCCATGGGCCGCGGCAGCCTGGGATTCATGGCCACCTCGGGCAGGGGCTGCAAGTGGAACACGTCCCGGTCGGAATCCGTCATGCGGATGCGTGGATAGCGCTTCAGCCCGGCCAGCGCCTCATTTACCGGCAGGAAGATTTCATCGGGCTCGAGAATCGGCCGCAGGCTATCGTGGGCCCGGTCCCGGTAACGGCTGGCGACTTCATTGCGGAATTCCTCGCCGGCCTGGTGAATGTCGCCGATCTGCACGGCGAGGGTGGATTCCGGCAAATAGTCGAACAGGCTGTACAGCGAATCGAAAAACAGCGGCAGATAGTATTCGAGACCCGGCGAGGCAAGGCCATCGCTGACATCGCGGTATACCGGGCAGCGCATGGGATCCACGTCAAAGCGTTCCCGGAAGCGCCCGCGAAAGCCGCTGACGGCGGCTTCGTCCATGGGAAATTCCCGCCCCGGCAGCAGGCGAACCTCTTCGAGTCGCTCCCGGGTGCGCTGGGTTTCCGGGTCAAAACTGCGCAAGGACTCGATTTCCTCATCGAACAGGTCGATACGGACCGGCACATGGCTGCCCATGGGAAACAGGTCCACCACCGAGCCGCGCACGGCGAACTCGGCATGGTCGAGCACGGTATCCACCGCGTGATAGCCGGCGGTAATGAGTTGCTCACGCAATTCGCCAATGGGCAGTTTCTGGCCGATGCGCAGACCGAGGCTGTTCGCCGCCACATGGGACCGGGGCGGCAGTCGCAGCATCAGGCCCGTGACGGGTACCGCAATAACGCCCCGCCTGAGCGAGGGCAGGCGGTGCAGGGCGCCCAGACGCTGGGAGATGATGTCCTGATGCGGCGAAAAGTTTTCATAGGGCAGGGTTTCCCAGTCGGGCAGGCTGAGCACCGGCAGTTCTTCATGGCGGGAAAGAAAATAGCGCAATTCGCGCAGCAGCCGGTCCGTGGCCTCGGTATCTTCACAGACCACCAGCAGCGGCCCCCTGGCGCGCCGGGCCGCCTGGGCCAGCGCCAGACTGTTGGCCGAGTCCTGCCGCAAAGGCCAATGGCTGGCCTGTCCCGCGCCGGCAGGCAACGGAGGATTGAATACTTCAGGCATGAAAATTCGTGGTGAACCGGACGGAACGAGTCAAGGGCCGCGAATTGTAACCCAGTCTCCTCTTCCCGGTACGCTCCACCCAGCGCGCAAAACTCGGCAGCTACTGACACCGGTGGGGCAGGGTTGTACAATCGAGCGTTTACATCATATGGCTGAATCAAAGAAGGTAAACCGATATGGCACAGATCAACAAGTTGGCAGCCGTTCCCCTCTCTTTGGCCCTGGCGGTTTCCGGTGGCTCGGCGCTGGCCCAGGAGGGCGCAAGGCCTGATCTGGAAGGAGTCTGGACCAATGCCTCGCGGACGCCGCTGTCTCGGCCCCAGGGGATCGACCGGCTCGTGGTCGGCGCCGAGGAAGCGGCCCGGATTGTCGGGCAGATGGCCATTGCCGGCATATCCGCCGAGAACATCGAGGCCGGTCCGGCAGTCGACCCGGAAACCGGCGCGCCGCCGGAAGGGGCCTACGATTTCGGCCTGCGGGGCTACAACCTGTTCTGGGTTGATCCCGGCTCCACCCTGGCCTATGTCAAGGGGGAGTACCGCACATCGCTGATTGTTGACCCGCCCAGCGGACGCGTACCCAGGCTCGAAACTCCGCGGCTGGATTTCGAGCGCGCCAGTTACGGCGCCCGCTACCTGACCGGAGTTGGCGATGCCCGGGGCCCGGAAGCCATCCCCATTTCCGAGCGCTGCCTGATCGGTTTCGGCAATACCGCCGGCCCCGGCATGATGGGAACGCTGTACAACAGCAGCTACCAGTTCGTGCAGACGGACGACTATGTGGTCATTTCGGTGGAAATGGCCCACGACGCCCGCATCGTTCCCCTGTTCGATTCCCCCGGGGAAGCGAGGGCCAGTCTGCGGCCGGCATCGCACCAGCCCTGGTTCGGCGATTCCCGCGGCTGGTACGAGGATGGCGCACTTGTGGTGGAGACCGTCAATATCAACGAGCTGCAGTTGTCCGAAAGCTCGGTGCCCATCACTCGGGGCGGGCGCATCATCGAGCGCTTCGAGCGTTATTCCGATACCGAGATCGTCTACACCTTCACCGTGGAGGACGACAATCTCTACAGCCAGCCCTGGACCGCCGAGTTGAGTTATCACGCCATGGACGGAAACCTCTACGAGTACGCCTGCCACGAGGGCAATTACTCCATGGCGGGCATTCTCGCCGGCGCCCGCATCCAGGAAGTGGAAGCCGAATTCGGCGCCGGTTCGGAAGAATAGCAGCGACCGGACGCGAACCCCATGGCCGGGCCAGTGGCAAAGACGCGGGAGTTGATCGACAGGTTCGGTCGGCGGGTGGACTATATCCGCCTGTCGGTCACCGACCGTTGCGATTTCCGTTGCGTCTATTGCATGACCGAGGAGATGCAGTTCGTCCCGCGCCATCAGGTGCTGACCCTGGAAGAGCTGTATGCCGTCGCCCGGGCGTTTACCGAACTCGGCGTTCGGCGCATCCGCCTTACCGGCGGAGAGCCGCTGGTGCGTTCCAATGTGATGCATCTTGTCGAACGCCTCGGCAAGTTGCCCGGGCTAGATGAACTGCTGCTCACCACCAATGGCAATCAGCTTGTAAAGTACGCTGGGCCCTTGCGGGCCGCGGGGGTGAACCGCATCAATATCAGCCTCGACAGTCTTGACGCCGGGCGCTTCCGCCGCATTTCCCGGGTGGGCAGACTCGAACGGGTGCTTGCCGGAATCGACGCCGCCGTGAATGCGGGCTTTGACCACCTGCGACTCAACTCGGTGATCATGCGGGGCTATAACGAGGACGAAGTGTTGCCGCTGGTGGAATACGCCCTTGCGCGCGACATCGATATCGCCTTTATCGAGGAAATGCCGCTCGGCGAAGCCTCGGATCATGCCCGGGAAGACACTACCTGCAGCAACGCCTGGGTGCGGGAGCAGATCGAAAGCCGCTATCCGCTGCTCGACAGCGCGGTCAAGACTGCCGGGCCTTCGCGCTATGCCCAGGTCATCGGCAGAAAATCCCGCATCGGATTCATCTCTCCGGTGACCCACAATTTCTGCGCCGATTGCAACCGGGTGCGAGTGACCGTGGAAGGCCGCCTGCTGCTCTGCCTCGGCAATGAGCACTCCATGGACCTGCGGGCGATCCTGCGGGACTCCGGCAGGAGTCACGAAGACCTCAAGGACGCCATGGTTGCCGCCATGGAACTCAAGCCCGAGCGCCATTATTTCTATGAGAAGGACCATGCCCAGCCGGTGCGGCTGATGAACATGACCGGCGGATAGGATTGATGGCGGCGCAAACTCCACTGAATATCGCCGTGGTGACGGTTTCCGATACCCGCAACCGGGAGACCGACACTTCCGGCGCCTTCCTTGCCGACCGGCTCGTGGAAGAGGGGCACCGCCTGCATTCGCGCCATATCGTCAGGGACGATGTCTACCAGTTGCGCGCCCTGATCTCGAATCTCGTTGCCGACCCGAAAGCCCAGGCCATTCTCACCACCGGCGGTACCGGATTCACTGTCCGGGACAATACCCGCAAGGCCATCACACCACTGTTCGACGTGGAAATCGAAGGATTCGGCGAATTGTTCAGGCAAATTTCATTTACCGAAATCGGTACTTCCACCGTGCAGTCCCGGGCTTTCGGCGGCCTGGCCAACAGCACGGCGATATTCTGCCTGCCGGGCTCCACCGGCGCCTGCCGCACCGGCTGGGACCACATCATCCGCGAACAACTCGACAGCGGCCACAAGCCCTGCAATTTCGCGGAAAGAATCTGGAAGCCCTGATTGGGCAAAAAAATGCCGGGCCGCGATTGGCCCGGCAAACGGACAAAAGGAAGGACTTGAGGAAAGCCCTTCCAGAGGAGAATCAGACCGCAGCAAGAGCGATCGGCGCCGGAAAGGCCAGGGCGGCCGCGACCTGCGCCGAACTGACTACGGCAGACTCCGGAACTGGCAGGAGCTGG
Source organism: Pseudomonadales bacterium (assembly GCA_022825945.1). Classification (GTDB taxonomy): domain Bacteria; phylum Pseudomonadota; class Gammaproteobacteria; order Pseudomonadales; family Pseudohongiellaceae; genus UBA9145. The sequence continues at coordinate 89,916 of JAJDVS010000066.1, read as the reverse complement.
CGAGCCACATAGGGCATTCCTGTTCTCCCGTATCGGTCCCCCAAACTGAGAATGCTGGATGCTTCCTCAAAACGTTCCGAATGGTAACACATATTTGGAAAAGGTAACACTGTTTCAGCTTTTGGTAACATTTTTCGGAGCAGCCATGCGAATCACGACTTTCAACTGCAACGGCGTCCGCGCCGCCGAGCGCAAGGGCTTTTTCGGCTGGCTTGCGCGGCAGGATGTGGACCTCGTCTGCCTGCAGGAAACCAAGGCCCAGGAATCGCAACTGATTGCGCTGGAAGACAAGACCGGCGAGCCGGTCTTTCATCCCGCCGGCTTCCATTGCCATTATTTCGACGCGGAGAAGAAAGGCTATTCCGGCACCGCGATTTTCAGCCGCCGTAAGCCGCTGGCGGTGCGGCGGGGTTTTGGCTTTGCCATGGCCGACAGCGAAGGGCGCTACCTGCAGGCCGACTTTGCCGGCCTCAGCGTCATTTCGCTGTATTTGCCGTCAGGCTCCGCCGGCGAGGAGCGGCAGCAGCGCAAATTCACCTTCATGGACGCATTCATGGCCCATCTGCGTGAGATGCGAAGCCATGACCGGGAATACATCATCTGCGGCGACTGGAACATCTGCCACCGGGAGATCGATCTGAAAAACTGGCGTTCTAACCAGAAAAACTCGGGCTTTCTGCCGGAAGAGCGCGCCTGGCTCGATGAACTCTACGATGAAGTGGGCTACGCCGACGCCTTCCGCCTGGTCAACCAGAGCGAAGAACAATACACCTGGTGGTCCCAGCGCGGCGCCGCCAGGGCGAAGAATGTGGGCTGGCGGCTGGATTTGCAGGTTATCACCCCGGGTCTCGCGCAAAGCGTGCGATCCGCTGAAATTGTTGACGGCATCGCCAACCCGGGGGAGAATTTTTCCGATCACGCGCCCCTGACCCTGGAATACGATCTGGAGATGGACTGAAAGCCATGTGGAACAGACCGGGATATCTCATTGCTGGCCTGCTGCTCGCCGGCGCCTTCGGATTCAGCGCGGTGGCTTCCGCCCAGGGGTTGTTTGCGCTAATCGATACCAGCAAGGGCGTGATGCGGGTCGAACTGAATCATCGCGCGGCGCCCACCACCGTGGCCAACTTCGCCAATCTCGCCCTGCGCGGTTTTTATGATGGCCTCAGTTTCCACCGCGTCGAGCGCAATTTCATGGCCCAGGGCGGCGACCCGCTCGGCACCGGCATGGGCGGGCCGGGCTACCGTTTCACCGGTGAACTGATTCTGAAGCACAACCAGCCCGGGATACTCTCCATGGCCAATTCCGGCCCGGGAACCGATGGCAGCCAGTTTTTCCTCACCCATGTGGCCACACCGCATCTGGACGGCCTCCATTCGGTTTTCGGCAGGGTGGTGGAAGGGCTGGCAGTAGTGCGGCGGATTGCCCGCAGGGACCTGATCAACTCGATAACTATCGAGGGCGATCCGGCGCCGGTCTTTCGCCGCAGGCAGGAGCAGCTTGCGGAATGGAACGCGATTCTCGACCGGGAGTTTCCGGACCTGAAGCCGGCGCCGGAATTCCAGGAGCCTGCGCCGTAGGAATTCACAGCCGCAAATTCCTGTCGCATGGGCTCCTTGTTGCCGCCGGTTCCGATTCGAGTTATTCGGATTCGCCGCCGGTGGCCGCCTCGGCCTGTTCCGGCGCTTCCATATGCTTTGCCAGAAAAGGCATCTGACCGAAAATGAAGACTGCGGTAATGATCAGATTGCCAAAGACCTTGAATTGGATCCACGCCGCTTCGCTGAGGCCGAAAGCCACTGCAAGATTGATTGCCCCAAGCAATACGAAATACACGATCCAGACATTGTTGAGCTTGAGCCACAACTCCCGCGGCATGTTTACCGCATGGCCGAGCATGTGCTGCAGCGCCGGTCTGGCGCCGATATGGCGCGAGCCCAGGAAAATCGCCGCGAAAATCCAGTTGACCAGCGGCGCCTTCCACTTGAGGAAATTCACGTCGCGCAGGAGGAACGTGGGAATGCAGAACACCACCACGGCGGCCAGGGTGATCCATTCGAACTTGTCGAGGCGCTTGTAGGCCAGAAACAGCCCGCCGTAGACGAGCACCGAAGTCAGCAGCAGCACTTCGGCGGCGCTGTAGATACCGCCCACGCTGTGCTCGAAGCCGGCGATGCTCACCGGCCTCTCGCCCATGGCCCAGACAAGAAAGAAGGCCAGCAGGGGAAGGTAACTCACTACCTGTTTCATGGTCCTTGTTGTTTCCTGGCCCAGGAATCCGGACTCTTGTTCCGGGGCGCCCGGGGCGGCGGCAGGCGGCTGAGTATATCGCGTATGTTGCCGTCGATGCGCAAGATGTTCCTGTCAATGCGCGTCATGAACTCACGAAACTGTTCCCGGTCGCTGTTCACATTGGCGTACCACTTCACCAGATGGATCGCAAAGCCGATGCCTGCAACCCACAACACAGCCTGCCCGCTATTGATCAAGGCAGTAATCGCGTCCATGTCCCTCTCCTGGTAACCAGGGAAGACCACGCCACCATCGCGATGCAATTTTCCCACCAATTTCACATGCCAAGGCTGCCAGTCTAAACCTGCATCCAACCCGTTGTCAACAAGCATGGCATGGCCCCGCGCCGGGTTCTCCCGTCATTCTGCGCGCAGTCGCAGAATCTCATCGCAAGGCCACTGCTCGGGATTCTGCGACTGCGCTTCGCTTCGCGCAGAATGACAGGAAAACTGGAGCGACAAAATGAAAATTTCCAGTTCAATGTATTTGTACCCACAATGCCCGATGTGTACAGTATCCGCACAGGACATCCGCGGGATGCTCCGCGGAGGGCCGATGATTCCAATTTCTGGAGGCATGCCATGTTCCGCCGTTCGCACCGCCCCGGCTTCCTGCTGTTCATTTCATTATTAGTCGCCGCCACGCTCCCGACGCTGGCTCAGAGCGATCTTCCCCGGCTTGCCGATGGTACGCCCGACCTGCAAGGCACCTGGGATTTTCGCACCATCACGCCGCTGCAGCGGCCACTGGAATTCGGCGACCGGGAAGTGCTCACGGAGGAGGAAGCCGCAGCCTTTGAAGCCGCCCGGCAGGAACAGCTCGACCGGGACAATTTCACCGACACCAGCACCACCGGCGACTATAACCAGTTCTGGTACGATCGGGGCAGCGAAATCCTCGATTCCAACCGGACTTCGCTGATCACGTATCCAGCCGACGGGCGCATCCCGAAACTCACCGAACAGGCCGAGCGGCGCAACGCCGACCGGCGCGAAGCCGCCGCGCGCAATGCGGGAATCGAAGCGCGGCCCCTGTCGGAACGCTGCATCATGGGTTTCAACTCCGGCCCGCCCATGCTGCCCAGCGCCTACAACAACAATGTGCAGCTTGTCCAGGCCGGAGATCATTTCGTCATCCACAACGAAATGGTCCACAACGCCCGCATCGTCAAGATGGGCGCCGGCGGGTATCGCGAGACGCCCCGGGACTGGGAAGGCGATTCCATCGGCTATTGGGACGGCGACACCCTGGTGGTGGAAACCCGATATTTCGCCAGGGCGACATCTTTTGGCAATTCCAGCGCCAATATGGAACTGACCGAGAAGTTCTGGCTCATCGACTCCGACACCCTGGGCTACGAATTCACCATCAGCGACCCGACCACCTGGACCGACTCCTGGACCGTCATGTTCCCCATGCGCCGGGCCGCCGGGCCGATCTACGAATACGCCTGCCACGAAGGCAATTACAGCATGGCCGGCATCATGGCCGGCTGGCGCACCCAGGAAGTCATCACGGAATTCGAACAGGCGGACCCCTGAGCCCAACTCCATAGCCGGAGGTTTTCTCCGTCGTTTCCGGGTCGCTTGCCTTGCGCTGGCGTTCCGTGTAAATTCCCCGACCAATTTTTGACGTCGCCAAATCTGAATTTTTGAGATCTGCCACCTACTCCAAACCATGAGCGATCTGGCGCCTTTTTTCATATATTCCGCCGCCGTGCTGGCGATTGTCGGCGTCATGCTCGGCCTGTCGTTCGTTCTGGGCCAGAGCGCGGCCGGAAAATACACCGGAACGCCTTTTGAGTCTGGCATCGTTTCGGTGGGTTCGGCCCAGTTCCGCAGCTCGGTGCATTTCTATCTGCCGGCGATCCTGTTCATCATCTTCGATCTCGAAGTGGTGTTCCTTTTCGCCTGGGCAGTGGGAGTGCGGGAAACCGGCTGGGTGGGTTTTGTCGAGATCACGGTATTTATCGGGATTCTGCTTGCGGCGCTGTTCTATCTCTGGCGCGTGGGCGCGCTGGACTGGCGCACGGATATCCAGCGACGCGGACTGCGCGAGTTGCGCGGCAGCGGCGGCGTGGTGAACCGCAAGGAGTTCGAGCTTTGAGCTGGCAGTTGCAGAAAGCCGAAGATGCGGCCTCGGGCCAGCCCGGCGGGTCCAGTATCGACGAATTCCTGCGCCGTAATGTGGTCATGGCCAATCTGGAGGACATGGTCGCCTGGGGCCGCAAGAATTCCATCTGGCCATTCAATTTCGGCCTTTCCTGCTGTTATGTGGAAATGGCCACCGCGTTCACCGCCCGCCACGACCTTGCCCGCTTCGGCGCCGAAGTCATCCGCGGCACGCCGCGGCAGGCTGACCTGATCGTCATTGCCGGTACGGTGTTTCGCAAGATGGCGCCGGTGGTGCGCCTGCTTCATGACCAGATGCTCGAACCCAAATGGGTGATCAGCATGGGCTCCTGCGCCAATTCCGGGGGAATGTACGATATTTATTCGGTGGTGCAGGGGGTGGACAAGTTTCTGCCCGTGGATGTGTATGTTTCCGGCTGCCCACCGCGCCCGGAGGCCCTGCTGCAGGGGCTGATCCTGTTGCAGGAACAGGTGGGCAGGCAACGTCGTCCCCTGAGTTGGGTCATCAACGACCAGGGCGTCATCCAGAAGAAGCCGAGAACCGTGCAGCGCGAGTTCCGTCAGGCCGAGCGTATCGCGGCCACGGAATTGCGCTCGCCGGATCGCGTCTGAAACGGCTCGGGGAACCTGCATCCACATGTCAGTCGCAGTCGCCGCCAGTCCGAAGCAAGACCTCGCCAGCCGTATTCCGCCCGGGTTGCAGGCAAAATTCGCCGGTCGCATCGTTGCGGAACAGTTCACTTGCGACGGCATCCCGACAGTCTGGGTTGACCGGGCCGATGTGGTGGAGTTTCTGCGCGAACTGCGCGATGGCGAAAGACCCCGCTTCGAGATGCTATTCGACCTGAGCGCAATCGACGAGCGGCTGCGAACCCGCCGGGAAGGGCAGCCAGCCAGCGAATTCACTGTGGTCTACCATCTGATGTCTTTTTCCGGCAACTGCGATTTTCGCGTCAAGGTGGCGCTGTTCGACGCGGACCTCAGCGTACCCACGGCAACCGGTCTGTGGCCCGCGGCCAACTGGTACGAACGGGAAGCCTGGGACATGTTCGGTATCGACTTCTCCGGCCATCCCAACCTGTTCCGGCTGATCCTGCCGCCCACCTGGGAAGGCCACCCCCTGCGCAAGGAACATCCCGCCCGGGCGACGGAAATGGACCCGTACTCGCTCGACGACGATCAGGCGGGCTACGAGCAGGGCGCGCTGCTGTTCAACCCCGAACAATGGGGCATGCGGCGCAAGTCGGAAAACTCCGAGTTCATGTTCCTCAATCTCGGCCCCAATCATCCCAGCGTACACGGCGCCTTCCGCATCGCCCTGCAACTCGATGGCGAGATTCTTGTCGATGCCGTGCCCGACATCGGCTACCACCACCGCGGCGCGGAGAAAATGGCGGAACGCCAGTCCTGGCACACCTTCATTCCCTACACCGACCGCATCGACTATCTCGGCGGGGTGATGAACAACCTGCCCTATGTCATGGCGGTGGAGAAAATGGCGGGCATCGAGGCGCCCGAGCGGGCGAAGGTGATCCGCATCATGCTCGCCGAGATGTTCCGGCTCTGCAGCCACCTGCTGTTCTACGGCACCTTCGCCCAGGACGTGGGCCAGCTTTCGCCGATCTTCTACATGTTCGTGGAGCGCGAGCGCATCTTCAATATCATCGAATCGATCTGCGGCGCGCGGATGCATCCGGGCTGGTTCCGCATTGGCGGCGTGGCCCAGGACCTGCCCGAAGGCTGGGACATGAGAGTGCGCGAACTGCTGGAATTCATGCCGCCGCGCATAGACGAATATGACGCCATGGTGCTCAACAATGGCGTGCTCAAGCGCCGCACCCAGGGCATCGGCGCCTACGATACCCGGGAAGCCTTTGACTGGGGCGTCACCGGCGCCGGCCTCCGGGCCACCGGTCTGGAATGGGACTTCCGCAAGCAGCGCCCCTACGCCGGTTACGACAATTTCGAGTTCGACGTGCCCATCGCCGTCAACGGCGATTGCTACGACCGCTGCGCGGTGCGGGTGGAGGAAATGCGGCAAAGTCTGAGGATAATCAAGCAATGTCTTGACAATATGCCGGGCGGCCCATACAAGTCCGAACATCCCCTGACCACGCCGCCGCGCAGGAAAGAGACCCTGCGCGATATCGAAACCCTCATCAACCACTTTCTCAGCGTGAGCTGGGGGCCCGTGGTGCCGCCGGACGAGGCCACCGTGGCCATCGAGGCGACCAAGGGCATCAACAGTTACTACCTGGTAAGCGATGGCAGCGGCGGTTCCTATCGCACCCGCATCCGCACTCCGTCCTTCGCCCACTTGCAGATGATTCCCCATATCAGCAACGGCTTCATGGTGGCGGACCTGATCGCGATCATCGCCAGCATCGATTTTGTCATGGCCGATGTGGACAGGTAGGGGACAAGCGTGAATACAGGGGAAAATCAGCTTATCGCCTCCACCACCGTAGCGGCGGACTATCTGCGGGAGACGGAAATCGCCGAAATCGAGCACGAGCGGACGTTGTATCCGGACGCCCGGGCCGTGGGACTGGAAGCGCTCAAGATCGTGCAAAAGCACCGGGGCTGGGTTTCCGACGAATCCCTGCGGGCGGTGGCGGAATACCTGCGATTGCCCATCGCCGAACTCGAAGGGGTGGCGACCTTTTTCAATCTGATCTATCGCCGGCCCGTGGGCAGGAACGTCATTCTGTATTGCAACAGCGTCAGTTGCTGGATCATGGGCTGCGAGCAGGTGAAGGACAAAATCGCCGGCGAACTGGGTATCGATTTTGGCGAAACCACCACGGACGGAAATTTCACCCTGATCCCCGTGCCCTGTCTCGGCGACTGCGACCGGGCGCCGGTGATGATGGTGGGTCCCGATCAGCACCGCAATCTCGACCGGGCCGACCTCGGCGCGATTTTCGCCCAATACCGGAAAGGCGCGGAATAAGGTGGTCAGCAATCCACTCACCCGGAACATCGACCTGTCGCGGCCGCCTTTCGACCTCGCCGCCTATGAGGCCGTGGACGGCTATCGCGGCCTGCGCGAAATCGCCCGTGGGCTCGAGCCTTCGGACGTGCTCGACAAGGTCAAGGATTCGGGCCTCAAGGGTCGCGGCGGCGCCGGCTTCCCCACTGGGCTGAAATGGAGTTTCGTCCCCATGGGCGACGATGCGCCGAAACAGAAATATTTCGTGGTCAATGCGGACGAAATGGAGCCGGGAACTTTCAAGGATCGCCTGCTCATGGAAGGTGACCCGCACCTGCTCATCGACGGCATGATCATCGCCTCCTACGCCATCCAGGCGAATACCGCCTATATCTTCCTGCGGGGCGAATACACCGAATCCGAACGCATCCTGCGCAAGGCCCTGGCGGAAGCCCGTGAGCGCGGCTATCTTGGAAACAACATTCTCGACACCGGCTTCGATCTCGAAATCATTCTCCACACCAGCGCCGGCCGCTACATCTGCGGCGAGGAAACCGCCTTGCTCAATGCCCTGGAAGGCAAGCGCGCCAATCCCCGGGCCAAGCCGCCCTTTCCCCAGGTCAGCGGGCTGTGGGGCAAGCCCACCATCGTCAACAATGTGGAAACCGTGTGCAATTTGCCGGGGATCATGGCCTGGGGCATCGACTGGTACCGCAGTCTGACAAAGGGCAATGACCACGGCACCAAGCTGTTCGGCGTCAGCGGCAAGGTGCGCAGCCCGGGCTGCTGGGAGTTGCCCCTGGGCACGCCGATCCGGGAACTGATGGAAGTCTATGCCGGCGGCATGCGCGACGGTCTCGAACTCAAGGGCTTTCTGCCCGGCGGCGGCTCCACCGATTTCATGCTGCCCGAGCATCTCGACCTCAATCTGGATTATGACGACATCGCCGGCGCCGGCAGCCGGCTCGCCACCGGCACCATGATCGTGCTCGACAGCCAGACCTGCCCGGTGGGAATGATCGGCAACCTGATGACTTTTTTCTCCCACGAGTCCTGCGGCTACTGCACGCCCTGCCGCGACGGCCTGCCATGGGTCGATGAAATTTTCCGGGCGTTCGAGGCGGGGAAGGGCAGCCACCGGGATCTGGCGATTCTGGAGGAACATGTGGATTACCTGGGCCCGGGCAAGACCTTCTGCGCCCTGGCCCCCGGCGCCACCGCGCCCCTGGGCAGCGGCCTGCGCTATTTTCGCGAGGATTTTGAACGCCATATCAGCGAGCAACGCTGTCCGTACAAGCAATGACGACAATGACAGAAAAGACGAAAGTTGAAATCATCATCGACGACGTTGCCTACCAGGTGAACGCCGACAGCAACCTGTTGCAGGAATGCCTGTCCCTGGGACTGGACCTGCCGTATTTCTGCTGGCACCCCTGCATGGGTTCCGTGGGCGCCTGCCGCCAGTGCGCGGTGAAACAGTATCGCAACGAAGAAGACCGGGACGGCCTGCTCACCATGGCCTGCATGACGCCGGTGCAGGCCGGTGCGAGAATTTCCATTGCCGACCCGCGGGCGGTGGATTTCCGCGCGGGAGTCATCGAAAGCCTGATGATCAGCCATCCACACGACTGTCCGGTCTGCGAGGAGGGCGGCGAATGTCATCTGCAGGACATGACCTTGATGTCGGGCCACAACTACCGCCGCTACGACAAGAAGAAAGTCACCCACCGCAACCAGTATCTCGGCCCCTTCATCAATCACGAGATGAACCGCTGCATCACCTGCTACCGCTGCGTGCGCTTCTATTCCGAATACGCTGGCGGAGTGGACCTTGCGGCCCAGGCGGCGCACCACCACACCTATTTCGGCCGTCATGAGGAAGGCGCCCTGGAAAGCGAATTCAGCGGCAATCTCGTGGAAGTCTGCCCCACGGGGGTCTTTACCGACAAGGTTTTCAGCGAGCGCTACAGCCGAAAATGGGACTTGCAGACCGCGCCTTCGATCTGCACCGGCTGCGGCGTGGGCTGCAATACCGCACCCGGCGAGCGCTATGGCGAACTGCGCAGGATTGTCAATCGCTACCATAGCGAATTGAACGGCTACTTCATCTGTGACCGGGGACGGTTCGGCACGGGCTACGTGAACCATGCCGAGCGCCTGCAACAGCCGCAAGACGCCCAAGGCAAGACGCTTGACGCCGAAACGGCGGTGTCGCGGCTGCGGGAAATCGCCGGCAAGGCCATTGCCATCGGCTCGCCCCGGGCGGGCAATGAGGCCAATCATGCGCTGCGCAAACTCGTGGGCGAGGCGAATTTTCATGGGGGATTTTCCGCCGCGGAACAGGCCTGCATGGATGAAATCGCCGCATTCGCCGGGGATCCGGCCTTTCACAACCCTTCGATCCGGGAAATCGAACAGGCCGACGCCGTACTCGTACTCGGTGAGGACGTGACCAATACCGCGCCGAGGATCGCCCTGGCCCTGCGCCAGTCGGTTCGCAACCGGGCCTATGAACTGGCGGATTCAGCGAGAATTCCCCACTGGCAGGACGCCGCCGTGCGTGAAATCGCCCAGCACGAGCGCAGCCCCCTGTACCTGTTCGCCACCGGCGCCACCCGGCTTGACGACGTGGCGGAAGCAAGCGTCATCGATACGCCTTCCGGTCTGGCGCGGCAAGCCTTCGCCCTGGCCCACCGGATTCATGCCGATGCGCCGGCGGCGAGTGGCGATGGCGGAGGGAATTCGGCGCAGCTTGAGCAGATCGCCGAACGACTGGCCGCGGCGAAAAGGCCATTGATCGTTGCCGGCGCGGGCAACGGCCGGGTCGAGTTGATCCGGGCCGCGGGCAATATCGCCCGGGCGCTGCGCAAGCGTCGCGGCAATGACGAACAGAAACCGCTGGACCTGTGCCTGCTCACCGGGGAAGTCAACAGCATGGGGCTGCATCTGCTCACCAGGTCGGAAAACAGCCTCGAAGCCGCGCTGGACAAACTCGCCAGTGGCGAGGCGGAAAACCTCATCGTGCTGGAAAACGATCTCTACCGCCGCGCCCCCCATGCCCGGGTGGACGCCGCCCTGAAAGCCGCCAGAACCACTGTGGCGCTGGATCTGCTGCCCAATCGCACCACCGCCAGGGCCGACCTCGTCCTGCCGGTTACCGCCTTCTCCGAACAGCAGGCGACGTATGTGAATTATGAGGGCAGGGCGCAACTCGCCTGGCAGGTGCACCGCAATCACAGCGCGGCGCGACCGGCATGGCAATGGACCGGGGAATTCGCCCATTTCCGCGAAGCCCTGCATGACTGCGCCGCCAGCGCGCCCGCCATGAAGACCCTGGGGAAAGTCTTGCCGGATACCTCCCATTTGCCCGGCGGCGGCAAGCTGCCGCGGCAGCCGGAACGCTACAGCGGCAGAACCGCCATGAAGGCCAATCTGAATGTGCACGAGCCGAAACAGGCCCAGGACCCGGATTCGGCGCTGGCCTTTTCCATGGAAGGCGTTCCCGCGCGGCGCGACGCGACCCTGCTTGCCTCGCCCTGGGCGCCCCAGTGGAATTCCAATCAGAGCATCAGCAAGTTTCAGGATGAGATCAATGGGCCGCTTCGCCAGGGTCATGTCGGCGCCTTGCTGCTTGAGCGTGGAGCGGGCGGCGGATTCCATCCGGTACCCGAAGCGGACGAGGCCACCGGAATTGAACTGACGCCGGCGCGGCAGATATTCGGCAGCGAGGAACTCAGTGCCCGCAGCGAAGCGATTCGCAAGCGCATGGGCGACGCCTATGTGGCGATTTCCCCCGGGCTTGCCGCCGGGCATGGCCTTACCCACGGCGCCGCCGTGAGCGTGCGGGGAGAAGACGCCAGCGTCACCGTGCTCGCCTGTGTCCGCGGCAGCATGCCGCCCGGCGTCGCCGCCCTGCATGCCAGCGACCGGGAAATCGACTTTCACGGGCTTGGCGCCCGGGTCAGTCTGGCGCCGGCCGCCGGGGACGCTGCCGTGGCGCTTGACCGCGGCCTCGGCGAATTGATCGTCTCCGACCTGGCGCAAGGGAGCTAGGACATGTTCGCTTTCGCAGTGGGGTCCGGCCTCAGTATCGCCAGCATTCTGCTGGCGGTGATCGTGCTTGCCGCCATGTTGATCTGGGTCGAAAGGCGCCTGCTCGGCTTCTGGCAGGAACGGCTCGGCCCCAATCGGGTGGGCTGGTTCGGTATCTTCCAGGTGGTGGCGGACATGATCAAGATATTCACCAAGGAAGACTGGGTGCCGCCATTCGCCGACCGGCTCAGTTTCGTGCTCGCCCCGGCCATCATCATGGTGGTGGTGCTGATGAGTTTTGCGGTGATTCCCTTCACGCCGGAAATCGGCGTCATCGATTCCAATATCGGTGTGCTGTTCGTGCTCGCCATGGCTTCCCTCGGCGCCTACAGCGTCATGCTTGGGGGGCTTTCCTCGAACAACAAGTACGCCCTGCTCGGCAGCCTGCGGGCGGCGGCCCAGATGGTGAGCTACGAAGTCTTCATGGGCATTTCCCTGCTGGGCGTCATCGTGCTCGCCGGCAGTTTCAACCTGCGGGAGATCGTGGAATCCCAGGCCGACGGCTGGTATATCGTTCCCCAGTGCATCGGATTCCTGATTTTCCTGATCGCCGGCGTGGCGGAAAGCCACCGGCTGCCCTTCGATATTCCCGAGGCGGAGCAGGAAATCTGCGCCGGCTATCACACCGAGTATTCGGGCATGAAATTCGGCATGTTTTTCGTCGGCGAGTATCTTGGCCTCGTGCTGATTTCCTCGCTGATCACGGTGCTGTTTTTCGGCGGTTGGCTCGGGCCTTCGTTTCTGCCGCCGATTGTCTGGTTTGCCCTCAAGGCGGGATTTTTCATCGCCTTTTTCATTCTCATGCGCGCCGCGCTGCCGCGGCCACGCTATGACCAGCTCATGAGCTATGGCTGGCTGTTCCTCTTGCCATTGTCGCTGCTCAATTTGCTGATTACCGGCGTGGCGGTGCTGAATACCCTGTAGGAGGAGACGATGCGCAAGCAGCCGGAAAAACATTGCGGGAGACCGATATGTTCAGCCTGATCCGGGATACCCTGCTCAGTCAGGCGGTGACCCTGTGGCGCGTGTTCCGCAAGCTGTTCGTCAAGGCGGACACGGTGGAGTATCCCGACGAGCAGCCCTACATGTTTCCCCGCTGGCGCGGCCGCATCATTCTCAGCCGGGACCCGGACGGCGAAGAGCGCTGCGTGGCCTGCAATCTTTGCGCCGTCGCCTGCCCGGTGGATTGCATCGCCCTGCAGAAAACCGAAACCGAAGACGGTCGCTGGTATCCGGAGTTCTTCCGCATCAATTTCTCCCGCTGCATCATGTGCGGTTTTTGCGAGGAAGCCTGCCCCACCAACGCCATTCAATTGACGCCGGATTTCGAAATGGCGGAATACGTGCGTCAGGACATGGTCTGGGAAAAGGAGGATCTGCTCATCGACGGCACCGGCAAGTACCACGATTACAACTTCTACCGGGTTGCCGGCAAGCAGGTCGCCGGCAAGGACAAGGGCGAGGCGCTCAATGAAGCCGAGCCGGTGGACGTGCGGAGCCTGCTGCCATGATGCTGCTGTTCTATCTTGCCGCCGCGGTGGCGGTGATCGCCACCATCGGCGTGATCGTCCAGAGCAATATCGTCCATGGGCTGCTGTACCTGATTCTGTCGCTGCTGGCGGTGGCGGTGATTTTCTATGTGCTCGGGGCGCCGCTGGCGTCCATGCTCGAAGCCATTGTCTACGCCGGGGCGATCATGGTGCTGTTCCTGTTCGTGATCATGATGCTCAATCTCGGTCAGAACACCCGGGATCAGGAGCGGCAGTGGCTGCGGGCCGGCGGCTGGCTGCTGCCAGCCCTGCTTGCCGCGGTATTGCTGGGCCAGTTGCTCTATGTCATGAGCGGCGTGGAAGGCCTGTCGGCGGCGGAGCAGGTGGGGGTGCTGGCGGTGGGCTCGCGGCTGTTCGGGCCCTATGTGCTGGCGGTGGAACTCGCTTCCATCCTGCTGCTGGCGGGTCTGGTGTCGGCCTATCACCTGGCCCGGCAGATCCGCTCGGGAGACGAATGATGGGAAGCATACCCATTGCCCATGGCCTGATCCTGGCGGGAATCCTGTTCAGCCTGGGGCTCATCGGCGTGCTGACCCGGCGCAATATCGTGTTTGTGCTGATGTCGCTGGAAATCATGCTCAACGCCTGCGGGCTGGCCTTCATCGTCGCCGGCTCGCGCTGGGGCCATCCCGACGGGCAGATCATGTTCATTCTGATTCTGACCCTGGCCGCGGCGGAAGTGGCGGTGGGCCTGAGCCTGATCATCCAGTTGTACCGGCGTTACCAGACCGTGGACATCAATGTGCTCAGTGAATTGAAGGGATAGGGAAGTGCTTGACCTGATCTGGCTGCTGCCGACTTTTCCGCTGCTGGGATTCCTGATCCTGGCGCTGAGTGAAGGCCGCCTCAACAAGAACATCGCCGGCTGGGTTAGCGCCGGCAGCGTGGGTCTGTCCTTCGTGGTGGCCGCCCTGGCGGCGATGGCCTTTCTTCAATCCGGGCTGGAAAGCCATACCGTGCCATTGTGGACCTGGATGTCCGTGGCCGGTTTTGACCCGGGCTGGAATCTCTACCTCGACGGCCTGTCGCTGGTGATGATGCTGGTGATTACCGGCGTTGGCTTTCTGATCCATGTCTATTCCACCGGCTACATGGCCGACGACCCGGATTTCGCGCGCTTTTTCTGTTACATGAACCTGTTCGTCTTCGCCATGCTCCTGCTGGTGCTGGGGGACAATCTGCTGCTGCTTTATCTGGGCTGGGAAGGCGTTGGCCTTTGCAGTTACCTGCTGATCGGCTTCTGGTACGACAATCCCGAAAACGGTTATGCCGCCCGCAAGGCTTTCGTGGTTACCCGGGTGGGCGATACCGCCATGGCCATCGGCCTGTTTCTGCTGTTCGCCCAGCTTGGCACCCTGAATATCCAGGAACTGCTCCACGCCGCCGAGCTGGAATGGGCCACGGGTTCGACCCTGCCGGCGATTACCGCCCTGCTGCTGCTTGGCGGAGCCGTGGGCAAGTCCGCCCAGTTGCCCCTGCAGACCTGGCTGCCGGACGCCATGGCGGGCCCGACTCCCATCAGCGCCCTGATCCACGCCGCCACCATGGTTACCGCCGGGGTCTATCTCATCGCCCGCACCCATGTGCTATTCGAACTTGCGCCCGATGTGCAGATGCTGGTGGCCTGGGTGGGCCTGATCACCCTGCTCATGGCCGGCTTCACCGCCATGACCCAGAGCGACATCAAGCGCATTCTGGCTTTCTCCACGGTTTCCCAGATCGGCTACATGTTTCTCGGCCTCGGCGTGGGCGCCTGGTCCGGAGCGATTTTCCATCTGATGACCCATGCCTTCTTCAAGGCGCTGCTGTTCCTCGGCGCCGGCGCGGTCATTCTCAGCCTGCACCACGAACAGGACATTTTCCGCATGGGAGGCAAGCGCAGGCAATTGCCGGTGGGATTTTTCTGCTTTCTCATCGGCGGGCTGGCCCTGACGGCCTTTCCCTATACTTCGGGCTATTTCAGCAAGGATGAAATCCTGCTGGCGGCGCTGGAGGTGGAAGGTCCCGGTTTCTGGCTCTGGCTGGGCGGCGTGGTGGGCGCATTCTTTACCGGCATCTATACTTTCCGTCTGTTCTTCGTGGTGTTCTTCGGGCAGAGCAAGAACCATCACAACGCCACGGAAGTCAAGGGAATGAATATCGTCCTGCCGCTGGGCATCCTGATGGTCCTGTCCCTGCTGGGCGGCTGGATTCCGCTGCCCCTCGACGCGGTGTTCGGCCATCACGCCGGGGAGCACCATGTCAGCGCGCTGCTGCACGGGGTCATGATTGCCGTGCCTCTGGTCGGCATCGCCATCAGCTACCTGATTTACGGAACCGGGGCCTTGCCGGCGGAGCGGATTATGGCACTGCCCGGGGCGAAAGCCCTGCATCGCTTCTGGCACAGCGGCTGGGGCATGGACCGCCTGTACGATGCGCTGTTCGTCCATCCCTTCCTGTGGCTTGCCCGGGTCAATGCAAAAGATGTGATCGACGCCTTCTACCATGGCCTGACCTCCCTGAGCCGGGCGGGGCATATGCTGATCGTCCGCAGCCAGACCGGTTATCTGCGCTGGTACGCCCTGTCGATGGCCGCGGGACTGGTGCTGCTGGTGGCGGTGGGAGTGCTGCTGTGATCCTGCCCCTGCTCATCGGCCTGCTGTTCCTCGGCGGCTTGCTCGCCTGGTTCAGCGAGCGCATCAACCCCGCCTGGCCCCGCTGGGTGGCGCTGGGGGCGCTCGGCCTGGAACTGCTGCTGATGCTGGGCCTGCTGGGGGCTTCGCCGGAAAACGGCTGGCTTGCGGAATACAACCGGGCCTGGCTGCCGCGCTTCGGCATCTCCCTGCATTTCGCCGCCGACGGCCTGTCGCTGCTCCTGCTCCTGCTTACCGCCTTTCTCGGCGTCATCGCGGTGGGTTCGGCCTGGAACGAGATAACCGAGCGCGTGGGTTTCTTTTATTTCAACCTGCTCTGGACCCTGGCCGGCGTGGTGGGAATTTTCACCGCCCTGGACCTGTTCCTGTTCTTCTTTTTCTGGGAAGTCATGCTGATCCCGATGTATTTCATCATCGCCATCTGGGGCCATGAGAACAAGTTCTACGCCGCCAAGAAGTTCTTCATCTTCACCCAGGTGAGCGGCCTGCTGATGCTGGTGGCCATTGCCGTGCTGGCCTGGTTCCACTACCTGCAACTCGGCTTTTTCAGTTTCGACTATTTCGACCTGCTCAACGTGCGCATGAACCGCGGCATGGAAATGTGGGTCATGCTCGGATTTTTCATCGGCTTCGCCACCAAGCTGCCCAGCGCGCCCTTTCACAACTGGCTGCCCGACGCCCACAGCCAGGCGCCGAGCGCCGGCAGCATCATTCTCGCCGGCGTTCTGCTCAAGACCGGCGCCTATGGCCTGATCCGCTTTGCCGTGCCGCTGTTCCCCAATGCCGCGGCGGAGTTCGCCCCGGTGGCCATGACCCTGGCCGCCATCAGTATTCTGTATTGCGCCAAGGTGGCTTTCGCCCAGGCGGACCTGAAACGGCTGATCGCCTACACCAGCGTCAGCCACATGGGCTTTGTCACCCTGGGGGTGTACGCCTGGAATGAGCTTGCCCTGCAGGGGGCGGTCATGACCATGCTCGCCCACGGATTGAGTTCCGCGGCCCTGTTCATGCTCGCCGGCGGTTTGCAGCACCGGATCCATACCCGCAACATGCACGAGATGGGCGGCTTCTGGGGCCGCGTGCCGCGCATGTCGGCGGTGGCGATGTTCTTTTCCATCGCCGCCCTGGGCATGCCCGGGCTGGGCAACTTCATCGGCGAATTCCTGTCCCTGCTGGGCGCTTTCCAGGCCAATCCGCTGCTGACGATCGTTTCGGCCTTTGGCCTGATTTTCGCCTCGGTGTATTCGCTGTGGGTCATGCAGAAAGTGTTTCAGGGCAAATATGCCGGCGATGCCTTCGACGGCGGCGGCTTGCGCGACCTGGACAACCGCGAAATGGCCTTCTATGCCGCCATGATGCTGGGCCTGCTGTGGATGGGGGTGTATCCCCAGTCTTTCCTCGATCTTTCGGCGCCGACTTTGCAGGCCCTGCTTGACGGAGAGTTGGGGCAGTCCCTGACGGGAGTGGCGCGGCCATGAACCTGGTCAGCATGGACTTCGCCGGCTACACCATGGGCGTGCGAGACCTGATACCGCTGCTGCCCCTGATTATTCTCACCGCGGCGTCGGTCTGGGTCATGCTGGCCATTGGCGTAAAGCGCAATTACGCCGTTGCGCTGGGTTCCACGGTGAACGGCCTGTTGCTTGCCCTGTTGATGGCCCATGGCCTGATGCTGGAGCCCGAATTTGCGGCGATGCCACTGCTGGGCATGGACAGCCATGCCCAGTTCTTTACCGTGCTGATTTGCGCAACGGCCATCGGCGTGTGCCTCCTGGGACACAATTACTGGTCCGAATTCGACGACCAGCGGGAAGAGTTTCTGCTGTTATTGCTGCTGGCGACGCTGGGCGCCGTGGTGCTGGCCGGCGCCAACCATTTTGCGAGTTTGCTGCTGGGACTGGAAATCCTCAGCATGTCGCTGTACGGCATGCTCGCCTATCCCGTGCAGAGCCGACAGCACAAGGGCCATGCGCTGGAAGCCACCATCAAGTACCTGATTCTGTCGGCGGTATCCACCGCCATGATCCTGTTCGGCGTCGCCCTGGTCTTCGCCGAGACCGGCAGCCTCGCATTCACCGGCCTGGAATTGCTGCCCGCCGGCCCCGGCATCGCCTTTTCCACCGTGGCGCTGCTGCTGATTTCCGCCGGCATTGCCTTCAAGCTTTCGCTGTTCCCTTTTCATATCTGGACCCCGGATGTCTATGAAGGCGCACCGGCGCCGGCCACCGCCTTTCTGGCCACCATAGGCAAGCTCGCGGTGTTTATCGTACTGCTGCGCATCGTGGTGGAAACCCGGGCCCTGGGCATGGCGCCAGTGGTCATCGTGTTCTCCCTGCTTGCCCTGCTGTCCATCATCGCCGGCAATCTGCTTGCGCTGTTGCAGGATAATCTCAAGCGGATACTTGCCTACTCCTCCATCGCCCACATGGGCTATCTGCTGATCGCAATCATTGCCAGTTTCTACAGCGACGGACCCATCGGCATTGAAGCGGTGAGTTTTTACCTGCTGGCCTACGTCGTCATGACCCTGGGGGCCTTTGGCGTGGTGACGCTGGTTTCCAGCCATGCCGGGGAAAGGGACGGCATCGCCGATTATCAGGGCCTGTTCTGGCGCCGGCCCTGGCTCGCCGCCTCCTTCACCGGCATGTTGCTGTCACTGGCGGGAATTCCGCTCACCGCGGGTTTTATCGGCAAGTTCTACCTCATTCTGGCGGGAGTCGAATCCGGGCTCTGGCTGCTGCTTGGCGCGCTGGTGATCGGCAGCGGCATTGGCCTCTACTATTACCTGCGAATAGTCTACCGCATGTTGCTGCCGCAGCCCGAAAACGCCCCTGTTCTGGAGCGGGGCAGTGCGGGATTCGCCGTGGTGCTGGCGCTTTTCGCCCTGCTGATCCTGTTCGGCGTGTACCCCGCATCCCTGATGAGCCTGATCGAAGCCATCGCTCTTTGAAGAGAAACCGATTGAGATTCTGCGACTGCGCGCAGAATGACGGGGCAGAGGCGGCTTCACTTTCTCCATGACGAATAAAACCAGCGAAGCTGGTAAGATTCGGGATCGATTCGGAATTCTTTTGCGGAGCCTGTTCATGACTGATTTGTTTTCTGGATTGCGCTATTTCATTGCCTGCCCGGGAATGTTGCTGCTTGCTGCCTGTGGCGAGCCCGGAGCCGGGCCTGACGGCGGGGTTGGCGGAGATGCGGCCGCAATGGAAGGCGCCCAGCTTGCGGAAGCCGGGGCGGGGCCGGGGTATATCCGCGTCAATGCTCCCAATCCGCTCGACCAGATGGATACCCATATCTACCGGCTCGACAATGGCCTGCTGGTCTATCTGACGGAAAATCATGAGGAGCCGCGGTTCTACGCGGAAATCGCCGTGCGGGCGGGCAGCAAGCACGACCCGGCCGACGCCACCGGGCTGGCCCATTATCTCGAGCATCTGCTGTTCAAGGGCAACCGCAATCTCGGCAGTCTCGACTACGAGGCCGAAGCGCCGTATCTCGACCGCATCGTCGAATTGTACGAGGCGCATTTCGCCAGCGAAGACCCGACCGAGCGCGCCGCGATTTACGCCGAAATCAACGCCACCGCCCAGCAGGCGGCGCAGTACGCCATTCCCAATGAAATCGACAAGCTCTACAACAGTATGGGCGCCAGCGGCCTGAACGCCCATACTTCCAACGAGGAAACCGTGTATCGGGTGGGACTGCCTTCCAACCGCCTGCGGCAATGGGCGGAAATCGAATCGGACCGTTTCGTCAATCCGGTGTTCCGCCTGTTTCACACCGAACTCGAAACCGTTTACGAGGAAAAGAACCGCGCCCTGGACAACCGCAGTTTCATCATCTACCAGGCGCTGAATGACCTGCTGTTTCCCGAACATCCCTATGGCCAGCAGCCCACCATCGGTACCGTGGACCATCTCAAGAATCCGTCCCTGGTCTATATCCAGAACTACTTTGACACCTGGTATGTCCCCAACAACATGGCGGTGTTCGTCAGCGGCGATATCGACATTCCCGAAACGATTGCCCTGATCGCCGGGAAATTCGGCCATTGGCAGCCGGGGGAATTGCCGCGGATCGGCCCCTGGAACGATCCGCCCGTGGAAGGCGTGCGCAGGGCCACGGTGCAATACCCTGGCGAGGAACAGGTACAGCTCGCCTTTCCCACGGCGCCCTATGCCCATCCCGATATGGAAGCCCTTATCCTGCTCGACATGATTCTCGACAATCGCACCGCCGGGCTGATCAATCTCAATCTCAACCAGCAGCAGCGGGTGGCCCGGGCCGGCTCCTCGCCCGCTTTCCTTGTGGACGCCGGCTACCAGTTGCTCTACGGCGTGCCCAAGCAGGATCAGACGCTCGCCGAAGTCGAGCGGTTGCTGCTCGAGCAGATTGAAATCATCAAGGAGGGGGAGTTCGAGGACTGGATCATTCCCGCCATCATCAATGACTTCGCCAGGAATGAAAAGGCCGGGCTGGAATCCAATACCGCCCGGGTGGCGCGCATGCGCGATGCCTTTATTCGCGGCGTGGACTGGGATTACCGCGTCGCCGAACTCGAGCGCATGGGCGAGTTGACCCGGGACGATGTGGTCGCCGTGGCCAACCGCTATTTTGGCGGTGATTACGTGGCGGTGGAGCAGGTCAACGGCCAGCATGAAGTGCCGCTGGTGGAAAAACCCGTGATCGACCCGGTGGAAATCGATCCCACCCGGCAGTCGGCGTTCGCCGCCCGGGTGCTCGCCATGGACCATGATTCCATCGAGCCGGTTTTTGTCGAGGCCGACCGGGACTACCGCATCCTCGACCTCGCCGGGGGCGTGCAACTGTATTACGCCCCCAATCCGCTCAATGACCTGTTCACCCTGTCCATCAATGTGGACGCCGGTTCGGAGGAAATGGGCAAGCTGAGCCTGTCCGCCGCCCTGATGGACGTGGCCGGCAGCGCTTCCCTGAGCAATGAGGATTTGCAGAAACAGTGGTACCGCATGGGCTCGGAGTTCGGCTTCCGGGTGGCGGAGAATGCATCGAGTTTCAACCTCTCGGGTCTCGACGACCAATTCGAGGACAGCCTCGCCCTGATGCTGGAACTCGTGCGGGAACCGGTATCGGACGAAAACACTTTGGAGCAATTGAAAGGCATCATCCTCAAGGCCAGGGAGGACCAGAAGCAGTCGCCGCCGGCCATCGCCCGGGCGCTGTATCTGTACAACCGTTACGGCGAGGAATCGCCAATGCTCGAATCGCTGACCAGCGAGGAGATCATGCAGTCCGGACTCGAGGAATTGCTCGGCTTGCCGGCGAGCCTGCTGGGATACGAACAGACCATCGCCTACACCGGTTCGCTGCCGCTGGAAGATGTGGCGGCCATCCTGCGCCGCCACCTGCCCAACGACGGCGAACTCCAGGCGCCGCCCGGGTATCGCTTCCGTCAGGCGCGGGACATTGGGGAAACCGAACTCTACGTGGTCGATCAGCAAACCGCCCAGGCCCAGGTGCGGATCGAATTCGCAGACGGCGTGTATGACGAGGGCGACAGCATGCTGTCTTCGTTATATACCAGCTATTTCGGCAGCGGCATGTCCAGCGTGGTTTTCCAGGAACTGCGGGAAGCCCGGGCGCTGGCCTATTCGGCATCGGCGCGCTATGCCCAGGGCGGGCGGCGCAATGACCAGAACCTGATGCTTGGCGCCATCGGCACCCAGACCGACAAGACCGCCGAGGCCCTCACCGCCTTTATCGACCTCATCGACAATATGCCGGTCTCCACCGAACGATTCGAGGAAACCGTCAATGCGTCCCTCAACCGCTACCGCACTTCCAAGCTCGGTTTTCGGGAAGTGCTGCCGGCGGTGCGGGGGTGGGAGCGGCTTGGCCTCGAAGGCGACCCGCGGCGCCGGCGCTATGCCGAATTGCAGCAGGCGAGCATGGACGATCTCGTGGAATTCCAGCGGCAGCACGTCAAGGACCGGGCCAAGCTGATTTCCATCGTCGGCGACCTGTCGGTGATCGATCTGGCGGAACTCGAACCCTTCGGTCGGGTCCAACAGGTCCGGGTGGATGAATTGTTCGCGGACTGACAGGGAATCGGGTGCGACGCTTCGCGCCAAGCCCGGCTTATGAATGAAACCGGTTCTGTACTGCGGGTAAGCGGACTGCGCAAAAGCTATGGCGATGTGCCGGTACTGCATGGCGTGGACCTGGAATTGTCCGCCGCCGCCGTGCTCGGTCTCGTGGGGCTTAATGGCTCGGGCAAGACCACCACCATCGAGTGCATTCTCGGCCTGCAGCATTTTCAGCAGGGTGAAGTTTCGGTGCTGGGCTTTGCTCCCGACGCCCTGTTTCGCCTGCGGGGCGAGGTCGTGGCGATTTTCGACAGCCCCAGCGTGCCTCCCCATCTGACCGTGCGCCAGTGTCTCGAACACGCCCGCCGGCTGTGTGCGCGACCGTTGCGAAGCTGCGCCGAAGTCGAGCGGATGCTTGGGGTGGAAGCCTACAGCCGCTACCGCATCCGTCAGCTCTCCCTCGGCAACCGGCGGCGGGTGTCGATTGCCCAGGCCCTGCTCGGCGAACCCCGGCTGATTCTCCTCGATGAACCTTTCAATGGGCTCGACGCCAGCGGCGTGGACCAGGTACTCGCCCTGATTGCGGACCTGAATCGCGCCAGTGGCACGAGCTTCTTGCTTTCGAGCCACCAGTTGCCCTATCTGGAACAGGTCTGCAGTCATATTGCGATTCTTCATGACGGCAGGATTGCCGCGAGTGGCGAACTGGCGGGCCTGCTGGCGGACGCCGGCTCGCGGGTGGTCCTGGAAAGCAGCGACTCCACCGCTGCCAGAAAACTGCTGGCGGATGACGGACGGGTCGAAATTATCGAGGGCGGCCCGGACGACCGTCTGAGCCTGCGGCTTGGGGACTGGCGCAGCGATGAGCTTGCCGCGCATCTGGTGCGTCACGGGGTGCCGGTATGCGAACTGGTGAGGCAACGAGCTTCTCTCGATGGCCTGTTCCGCGAACTGACGGCGGGGGAGGCGGCATGAACTCTCTGCTGGCGGCCCTGCGCCTCGAACTGTTCCTCGCCCGCTATTCGCTGGCGGCGAAAATCACCGTGCTGGCGCCGGCGCTGGTTTGTCTGGCGCGCTATGTGCTGGTCTGGCTCAATCAGGCGGGGGAGCGGGCTCGGGCGGGACTGATCGGCGCCGACGACTTTGCCCTGATCCAGTCTCGGAACGCATACGGGCATTTCGTCGATGGCGTCAACACCGGGCTGATGATTCTGGCGCTGTTGCTGGTGGCGGTGGCCGCCCATGATTTCAGCGGCGAACGCGACAATGGCTCGATTCGCCATGTGCTGATCCGCCGCGCCGGCCGCGCCAGCATCGTGTTGGCGAAACTGCTGCGGCTGCATCTGCTCGGATTGCTGGCCTTGGCCCTGCTCGGGCTCGCGGCCTGGGCGGGGGCGGCAATGTTCTGGGATTTCGGGCCGGTGGTCGAGGATGGATTCGAGTTGATCGGCGAGGATGAAATCCTCCATGAAATCCATCTGGGCCTGCTGATGGCGGTCATCCCCCTGCCCGCCGTGATCGCCTTCGGCATGCTGGTTTCGGTTGCGGCCCAGTCGGCGACCCAGGCGGTAACGCTTGCCCTGGGCGCGACCCTGGCCATGGATATCTTCAAGGCGCTGCTCGGCGAGCGCGCCTGGTATCTGTACGCGACTTTTCATCCATCGCTGCTGGATCAGTCGTATTTGCGCGAAGTGGCGAGGCTGGTGCGGGGATTTTCCGATGTGCTCGTGGCCGACCGCTTTTTTGTGTTCAATACCTGGGCGCCCGCCATTGCGGCCCTGACGCTGGCCGCGGCCGCGGTGCTGCTGGCCCTGCGGCGCAGGTTGTAGGCCGATGTTGCGACTGTCATCCCTTGCCCTGTGCGGCCTGATGGCTTGTTGTGCGGCATATGAGCCGGCGCGGCTGGCGCCCGCCATCAATCTTTCGCCGGAACAGCTCAGCCTGGGGCGGAGCAATGCCGGTTTGCTGGTGGATTTCGGCCTTGGGCTGGCGCTGAACGAAAGCGATTCCCTGGCCGCGGTGGAGATTCTGCCCGGGGTTCGGGTGGTGGAAGTCGCCGCCAATGGTCCGGCGGATGCGGCGGGAATCCAGGTGGGTGACGTGATTCTCGCCATCGACGAAATGGAAACCAACAGCCCGGACGCCGTGCTCGCCATCCAGCGGACGAGCTATCGCCAAGCGCCCTATGCATTCATCTTGCGGCGCGATACCGCCGTGCTTTCGGCCAGCGTGACGGGCCGGGAAATCGCCTTGAATGCCGGCCCGACAGAGTTGTACCGGGTCGATCCCGTGGCCACCCGGGCGGGTTATCGCAGTGGCGTGATCGAAGTAACCGGCCAGGCCTCAAGAGGCGGAGCGCAGGTGATGGCGCTGTTTCCCGGCAGTCCCCTGCCGGCGGCCGGCATCGGCGTGGGAGACTGGATATTTGCCCTGGACGGCGCGGGTTTCGGCTCGGCCCAGGAACTCGTCAACCGGCTCAGCCGGGAACATGCACTTGGCGGCGAAGTGCTGTTCGATGTCTGGGACGGCAGCAGTCTGCGGCGGGCGGAAGTCGAATTGTGGAACCCGGGCCGGCGCCTCAGCGAAATATCTCTCGGCCCGGTGCTGCAATACCGGTCGAGCCTGGACCCGGATTCCGCCAGCCTCGATGTGCTGGATTTCTGGCTGTTTTCGGTGTACTCCTATGCCCGCAACGAAGGCGAGCGCTCCCATTCCATCCTCGGCCTGATCCATTTCAGTACTGGTTATGGCGAGTTGATCGAAGAGGTCCAATGAAGACTTTTTCCCTGCAATTCGTTCTGCTGCTGGCGACTGTGGCTATGGCTACCGGCGCCGCCGCCCAGAACTACACCGCATTTGACTTGCAGCGCGGCGACAACTGGGATGATCTGGTTACCGAGGACGTCAACGGCGATGGCCGCGCCGACCTGTTGTTCGCGGAATACCGCCCCGGCGTGGGCCGGGAACTGCTGATCCACCATCAACAGGCCGATGGCGGCTTTGCCGCGGAACCCGTCCGGGTGGAAATCAAGAGCGAAATCGTCGCCATCGGTTTTGCCGACCTGCGCTCCGGGCCGGGCAAGGAGTTGCTGCTGTTTGCCGGAGACGGGGTGTACAGCCTCGCCAGCGGCACGCCGGGCTATGCCGGCAATATTCGCCAGCTATTCGCCTGGGAGTTGATCGCCGCCTTGCCGGACAGGGAAGGCGTGCAGTTCGTGCGCGACATCGCCGACCTCGACGGCGATGGCCACGTCGACCTGCTTGTGCCGGGAGCTGAAGGCTACGGTTATTTTCGCGGGCTCGGCGATGAGCGCTTTGCGCTGGCGGCGATGATTGCGACCGAAAATCCCGAAGTGCCGCGGTTGGTTCGCGAGAATTTTGCAACCGACCTGGACGCCCGGGCAAGCATCGACGCGGAGCAGGGCATAGTGATCGAATTCCGCGCGGAAACGCCCACGGCTTTCGGCGATTTCATCGAGCAATGGGATGGCAAGACCGGACGGGCGCTGTTCGAAGCCCAAAGCTGGATGCCCGGCGCCCTGTTCGCTGAATTCGATGGCGACGGGCTGCCCGACCTGGTCTATGTGAACCAGGGAGTCGACGGCCTGGGTCGGCTCAACGTGCATTTTCAGCAAGCCGGCAACTTCGCCGAAAAACCCGACTGGTCCGGCCCACTCGAAACCAGGGGCGACTGGCGGCTGGCCCATCTCGACGGCGACGAACAAATCGATCTCATCCAGGTAGTCGAACAGGGCGATGATCGGGACGCCAGACTGTATCCGAACCAGGGCGGCGAATTCGATCTGGACAGCCCGGCCCAGGTACTGCGCTTCGGCGGATACGATCTGGGGCTGGAAGCGGTCCGGATTCATGGCGAGCCCGTGCTGGCGGCGACCTGGTACGCTGTGCCCGCCATGGAGGCGATCCGCAATACCGGCGTGCAGCGGGTGAGCCTGCTCTATCGCGGCGCCGAAGGAGCCGATGCGGCGGACGGCCAGTTATTCAACCGCCGTCCCGCCATGCGCCTGGAGGAGACTTTTTCGGTGGACAATGTGCGGGGGCTGGCCGAGCCCATCCAGTTCGGCCATGACCTCGACGGCGATGGCCGCTCCGACGCGCTCTACGTAACCGGGCGGGGCACGCTGGCGGCGCGGCGCATCAATGGGGATTTGCAGATTGAAAGCGAGGATTTCTGGGAATATGTCGCGCCGCGTTCGGTATTCCAGATTGCCGTGGAGCGCCTGAACGCCGATGAGTTGCCCGATTTCGTGCTGCGGCATGGAACGTCCACCACGGTGCTGGTGTCGAGCCCATGAAGCGCTGCCTGATTGCCGTGCTGGCCTGCCTGCCTTGCCTGGCGGGCGCCGATGACTGGGGATTCCGCTCCCAGCCCCTGAGCCTGCCCGCCGAAACCGGAAATCTGGTGCTCGCCGACCTCGACGGCGACGCCAGACAGGAAATCATCGCGGTCATCGACGAGGAACTGCGGATTTACCCCCAGGGCGAGCAGGGTTTTGATTTCGACCGGGGCTTTATCAGCCTGGGCTTCGATGCGCGCTCGGTTGGCTGGGATATTGCCCGGGGCATTGATTCCGGCGAGGCCGCGACGCTCCTCGCCCTGCTCGATGGCAAGCGGGTTCTCGCCTGGCGTTTGCGGGACGGCGCCCTGAGCGAATCGGAAACCCTGCTCAGCGGCGTGAACGGCTTTCTCAGCCCCGGGCTCAACCGCCTGCATTTCGCCCGGGACATCAATGCCGACGGCCTGATGGACCTGGTAACCCCGGCCCCCGGCGCATTGCATATCCATTTGCGCGAGGCGGATGGCGCTTTCCGGTCGCCGCTGCCGGTGCAGTCGGATACCCGCCTGCGAACCAATCTCAATTCCCGCAGCCTGTTCTGGCGCACGGGTCAGGCGGTGACGATTCCCTCCCTGAGCCTGCGCGACCTCAACGCCGACGGGGATCCGGACCTGATTTCGGAAACCGATGAATTGCTCGCGGTCTTCCTCGCCGACCCGGAAGCGCCGGGTTACTTCCCGCTCGCGCCAAGCTACAGTATCGACCTTGCGGAAATCGAGGAGCGTCTCGGCGAATTTGACGTGGACAATCTCGATTTCTCCAACCTCACCGGCATTCTCGCCCTGACCCACGAGGAGTTGTTGGAAGACGTGGACGGCGATGGTATCGACGATCTGCTGCTGCGGGAGGGCGGCAAGATTTCCCTGTTCGCGGGAACCGCCACCGGCATGGAGCTGGCGACCCCCCGGCAGGTGCTGCGCTCCGGGGGCAATGTGCTCGGCAGTTTTCTCCACGACGAAGACGGCGACGGTCTCAAGGACCTGTGGCTCTGGCGGGTGGAATCGATTTCCCTCGGCGATATCTTCCTCTGGCTGGTGCTGTCCAGCGATATTGCGGTGGAAGCGCTGATCTATCCCAACGACGGCGAGCGATTCGCCCGCCGCCCGAGCCGCAGAATCATCGTGTCGCTGCAAATTCCCTCCCTGGTGGGGCTTGCCGGCGACTACAGCGAACTGACCGAAGCCGCCGAGGCGACCCGCAGCGCCGACCTGGTTTCATCGGCCACGGCCCGGCTCGACAATGAAGCCGACCCGCTGGACTTGCTGATCCTGGTGGACCGGCAGTTGCAGGTGTTCTACAACAGCATCGAACCGGAACCCGAACAGCGGGAGTTTCTCGGCTCGCTGGACTACAGCCGCGAACGCGACGACTACCGCATCGACCTGCGGGCGATGATCAACGACATCAGCATCGGCGAGAACCGGCATCTGCGGGAAGTGGCGGGCCGCGAGCCGGATATCCGCCTTGACGCCGGCCCCGCGGCGGAGGCTGGCGAAGTGCTCAGCGCCCATCTCAACGACGACGGCATCCACGACATTTTCCTCCTGTCTCGCGATGAAATTGGGAACATAGAGGGTTTGCTGCTACTCTCGGGCGGCGCGGGCTCCGACTGAGCCCGGAGTTCATCCCGGAGTAACGGCAATTCCGTGAAGAAAGCGGTCTGGATTACTTTTTTTACCGCCCTGATTCTTGTCAATGCGCTTGCCGAGGCGGCGTACTATTTCGGCGGCGTGCAAATCGCCATGTTCTACCGCCTGACCATGGTGCTCGGCATTACCATCGCCGCCACGGTATTCGCCGGAACCGCCCTGCTGGTAGGCAAGATGAGCGGCGAGCGCCCGGTATCCGACCGCTTCAGCCCCCGGGAAGTGCTTTCCTGCCTGAACCGGCGCAGGATCCGGGCCACCGATGTGGCGGTAGCCGGCCTGCTGGGAATCCCTCCGCAAAACCTCGAGCGCATTCTCGGCGCGAAACGCCCCGCGGCGTCCTGGGTCGTCGCAGCGGCCACCCAGCGTCCGGTGGGCTATAGCGAGGGCGAGATACATCCTGAGTTGTTCCTGAACGAGCAGGTCATCCAGACCCCGGAATATCTCAGGCAATTCATTTATGATTGCCGCAGGACCAGGTAAGCCCTGATTAAATCAGAGCTTACCTGGTCCTGCGGCACATGGAAGTGCCGCCGAATTCGATAGCGCAAGCCATTGAATTCGTCGGCAAAACAAAACCACGCTTTTGTTTTGCGATAATGAAAAACTCCATGGATGGAGTTTTTCAGAAAATACCAAGAGGGCCCGCTCTTGATCGGACGCGCAGTTCTCATCACCGTATTGGCGGCGGCTTTGACCGGCTGCAGCGACGAGTTGAGCCGGGCGCGGCCCTATGTGCTCACCACCGCCACCACCGGCGGCGTGTTTTATCCCGTGGGAGTCGCCATCGCCACCATCGCCCATGCCGAGTTGTCCGAAACCGAAAATGTTTCCCTGACGGCAATCAGCTCCGCCGGCTCCATGGAGAATCTCAAGCTGTTGCGGGACAACCAGGCCCAGTTCGCGATTCTGCAGGGGCCTTTCGGCGCCTGGTCCTGGGCCGGGGAAGGCCCGGTACGGGAGCCCCAGAGCCATATCCGCTCGGTGAGCGCGCTGTGGAAGAACGTCGAGCATTTCGTATTGCTGAGCGAACTCGCGACCTCCGGCGACATCATGGACCTGAACAATCTCGACGGGGAACGCTACGTGCTTGGTGCGCGCAATTCCGGCGCCGAGCAGACCGGGCGCTTCATTCTGGAAACCCTGGGCGTGGACTACGAGAACAGGTTCACCCTGGGCTACATGGGCTACGGCCCCACCGTGGGCGCCATCCAGGACGGCAATATCGTCGGCATGAACATTCCCGCCGGCGCGCCGGTAAGTTCCATCACCCAGGCCTACGCCATCATGGGCGAGCGCATGCGGATTCTGAACTGGTCCCAGCAGGCCCTGGACCAGATCAATGCGCGCTATCCCCTGTGGGACTGGTACGATTTTCCGCCGCTGACCTATCCCAATCAGACCGAGTCCGTGCGCACGGTGGCCTCGCCCAATGTGCTGGTGACCCGGGTCGATATTCCCGAAGCGGCGGTGTATCACATCACCCGGGTAATCTGGGAAAACCTCGCCACCCTGCAGGAAATCCATGGCGCCACCCGGGACATGAGGCCCGAAATCGCCATCGCCGGCCTCGGCGCCCCGCTGCACGCCGGCGCCCTGCGCTACTACCGGGAGGTGGGCCTGGAAATTCCGGAGAGGTTGCTGCTGGAAGAACCCTCCGCCATGGCGGCACCCGGTCCCGGCAAGGAGCCTGACGCCAACCCATGAATTCCACTCCACTGCGCTGGGCCGCCTTCGCTTTCGCCCTGTTCCATATCTATTGCAATGTGTTCGCAAGCATTTCCGAACTGTGGCTGTCGGCGATTCATTTTGGCGGTTTTGTCGCCATCTGCGCCCTGCTCGGCAATGAAGCTCCGGGGCTGACGCGACGCTCGCCGGCTTATTGGGCCAATATCGGCCTGGCGCTGCTTGCGGTGTCCGTAGCTGCTTATCTCATCCTGTTCGAGAACGCGCTATACGCCCGGGAGACTGAATTCATCCTTGGCGATTTTGCGTTCGCATTGATCGCCATCGCCCTGGCCATCGAGTTTACCCGCCGCACCACGGGCTGGTTCATGCCGGTCCTGATCGCCGTCAGCCTTTCCTACATCCTCTTCCTCGGGCGCTACATCGGCGGGGTATTCGCCTTTCCCGGTCTCAACCTGGAAACCGTGCTCTATCGCAGCTATTTCACCAGCGAAGGCATGTTCGGGCTGACCGCGCAGATTTCTTCCACCTTCGTATTCATGTTCATCATCTTCGGCTCCTTCCTGCTCAAGTCCGGCGCCGGGGATTTCATCGTGCGGCTGGCCCAGTGCCTGGCGGGGCGTTTTACCGGCGGGGCGGGGCTTGTGGCGGTGGTGGGTTCCGGGCTGATGGGCTCGGTGTCGGGTTCGGCGGTGGCGAATACGGTTTCCACCGGAGTCATCACGATTCCCATGATGCGCAAATCGGGTTTTCAGCCGCGCTTTGCCGCAGGGGTCGAGGCGGCTTCTTCCACCGGCGGCGCGCTGATGCCGCCGGTGATGGGGGCCGGCGCCTTTGTGCTGGCCAGCTATACCCAGATTCCCTATCTCACGGTAATCGGCGCCTCCATGCTGCCCGCGGTGCTGTATTTTCTGACCGTATCTTTCTTTATCCGCATCGAGGCGAAACGGCTGGGGCTCGCGCCGCAGCTTGCCGCCGACGCCGAAAAGGTTTCCGCGGTGCTGCGGGAAGGCTGGCATTTCATCATTCCCATCGTCACCCTGGTGGCTTTTCTGGTCAGCGGGCGCACCCCCACGACTTCGGCCGCTTTCGCCATCCTCAGCGTGATTGCGGCCTCGTGGATTTCGCCGCGCCCCATGGGGCTCAGCGACATCTTCGACGCCGTGGTCAATGGGGTGAAAACCATGGTTTCCACGGCCCTGCTGCTGGTGGCGGTGGGCATCGTCATCAATGTGGTCACCACCACGGGGGTCGGCAACGCCTTTTCGCTGATGATCGCCGATTGGGCCGGCGGTTCGCTGCTGATCACCCTGTTGCTGGTGGCCCTCGCCTCCCTGGTGCTCGGCATGGGACTGCCGGTGACCGCCTCTTACATCGTTCTGGCCACGCTTTCGGCGCCGCTGATCTTCGACCTGATCAGCCAGTCGCAACTGCTGGAAGCCTTGCGGGCCGCCGACCTGCCTTCCAACGTGGCCGCCACCATCGGCCTGTTCGGCAGCGACGCGGCGCTCGCCCTGCAACAGATGCCATTGGAAATGAAGCAATTGATCCGCGCCGAAATGCTGCCGGCGGAACTCCTCATGGGCATGCTGCTCAGTGCCCATCTGATCATATTCTGGTTATCCCAGGACAGTAATGTCACGCCACCGGTATGTCTGGTATCCTTCGCCGCTGCGGGCATTGCCGGCACCCGGCCCATCGCCACGGGATTCACGAGTTGGAAAATCGCCAAGGGGCTGTATCTGATACCCGTGCTGTTCGCCTATTCGCCGCTGATTTCCGGAAGCTGGGCCGAGCGGCTGGAAGTATTCCTCTGGGCCTGCCCGGGGCTGTATGCCTTGGCGGGACTATTGCAATGGCACCTGGAGAAGCCCATCAATGTCATCATCGCCGTATTGCTCGCGCTCAGCGCGGCCCTGCTGATGTGGATGCCGCTGCCGATCTATTTTCATGCCGCCGGCGCCGCCCTGCTTGCCGGCGTCATCGTCTGGCAACACCAATTCGCCAAAACGACCCACTGAGGAGTAACCATGACTTCCCGCACCGCAAAACAGATTCACCTGATTGAACGACCCGCCGGCATGCCGGGCCACGAACACTTCCGGCTTGTGGAAGTGGACCTGCCCGCGCCCGGCGAGGGCGAGGCCCTGGTGGAAAACCGCTATATGTCGGTTGATCCCTACATGCGCGGTCGCATGCGCGCCGACGCCGTGTACGCCGCGCCGTTTCAACTCAATGCTCCCATGTACGGCGGGGCCGTGGGCGAGGTGGTGGAATCCAGGGACCCGAGCCTGAAGCCGGGAGACATCGTCCTCAATTTCGCCGCCTGGCAGGACCGGTTCGTGGCCAGGGCTTCCCACCTGCAGCGACTTGAGCCTTTCGACCGCGAACGAATCTCGCTCTATCTCGGCGCTCTGGGCATGCCGGGAATGACGGCCTACGTGGGCCTGCGCAAATTCGGCGAGCCGAAGGAGGGCGAGACGGTGTTCGTCTCCGCGGCATCCGGAGCGGTGGGCGCCAATGTCTGCCAGATCGCCAAACAGCAGGGCTGCCGGGTGGTGGGCAGCGTCGGCAGCGACGCCAAGGCCGAGTGGCTCAGGGATGAATGCGGCGTGGACGCCACCATCAACTACCGCAACTGCGGCAGCCTGACCCGGGTGCTGCATGCCGCGGCGCCCGATGGCGTCGACGTCTACTTCGAAAACGTCGGCGGCGACCATCTTCAGGCCGCCATCAATGTCATGAACCCATTCGGCCGCATCGTCGCCTGCGGCATGATTTCCGGCTACAACAACTCCGAACCCGTCCCCGGCCCCAACAACCTCATGTACATCGTCGGCAAGAAACTGCGTATCCAGGGCTTCATCATCTCCGACCACGAAGACATGCGCCCGGACTTCGAAAAAGACATGAGCCAATGGATCATCGACGGCAAGATCCGTACCCGGGAAACCGTCTATGAAGGCGTGGAAAACGCGGTAGACGCCTTCCTCGCCCTGTTCTCAGGCGAAAACTTCGGCAAAATGGTGGTGCGGTTCTAGCGGCGCTCTGTGGCTTCGATCCGTCCCCGCTGGCTGGTGGAGCGTTGATCGGACGCCGTAAGTACGGTCCAGCCGCCAAGCGCAGCTTGGCGTTGTTTTGGCTGCGCTCGAAGCAGTGCTTCCTGCCTAGCCGGAACTTCCAGAGCCATTGGTTTCCAAGCTGTTGTTTTTCTTGATATTGATTTAAATCCAGCCGTTGTTTACTGGGAACGCTACAGCCGGACGCCAAGCAGCTCGAAGGCTTTGCGTTGCAAGGGAGTGGGACGCGTGAGCATCTCGAAAGGTTCCGCCCCGGACGATCCGGCCACCACGGTATTCCTGGCAATCGTCGCCAGATCGGCAAGCAGGGAACGGAAACTCCGCACCGGGTCGCCATCGGCGTTGCGCTTGCGCTTGGCCTTGTCCATCGCGGACGCCGATGGCCGCGCCGACGCCACCACCGATTCGCGCCCCGCCCCGCCGGGATGCCCGTCGTCAAACAGCAGCGGCGCCAAGCGCTGGCGCATGTGCCATTCGACATAATAGGCCAACATGCACAGCAGCACGTGGGCGCGGACCCGCCCTTCGGTGCGGTGGAACACCGGACGCACCCGCAGGTCAACCGTCTTCAGGCTGCGGAAAGCCCGCTCCACCGCGCTCAACCGCTGGTATGCGGATACCGTGGCCCGCGCGTCAAGCTCGCTGTCCGGCACGCTGGCGCGGATGACGTACAACCCGTCCAACGCCGCCTCGGCGGCGATGGAGGCGGCATCCCTGCGATACCGGAGGGCGCCTCCGGCATCGATCCACCACTCAAAATGCTTGGCCACCTTGAATTTGCCGATGTGGTGGCCCACCCTTTCCCCAATCCTCTCCGCGCCCCGCAGGCGACGCTTTTCCCGCCGCGTCGCCTCCCCGATGGGGGCGAGCAACTGTTCGGTGGCCACAAGCAGTTCCCCGCGCTTGCGCGCCCGTTCCTCCGCCAGCAGCGGGTTGCGGCAGACCATGAGCCGCTCGCCGGGATAGACATCGCTGCGCACCTCGATCAAATCCTTTTCATCGAACAGCGACAGTTGCACCGCGCCCGACTCGACCAGGGACCGGATCGCAGAACCCCGCAAGGCCCCAATCCAGTCCAGCCCCGCCGGCTTCACCTCTTCCCGAATGCGCGCCTCGGTCAACATGCCCCGGTCGCCCACCAGCACCACCTTCGACAAACCAAAACGCCGCTGGAGTTTTTCAACCTGCGCGCCCGATGAACGCTCCACCAGCCTACGTCGACTCAAGTTGTGCGTTTTCCAACTTCTTTCTGCGCGCAGCGCCGTTTTCTGCGAGAATTCGCGACTGTGCGCAGGATGACGGAAACAGGCAGAGCAATACCCGCACAAAAACACAACACACAATCAACAAACGGCTGGGAACATGGCCGACACAATATCGAAGGAGCGGCGCAGCGAGCTGATGAGCGGCATCCGCTCCAAAAACAGCAAGGTTGAATTGCTGGTCCGTAGCCTCGTGCACCGCATGGGCTACCGTTTCCGGCTTCACAGGAAGGACCTTCCCGGCAAACCCGACCTTGTTTTTCCTGGCCGAAAAAAGGTTCTGTTTGTCCACGGCTGCTTCTGGCACTGGCATTCCGATCCGGATTGCAAAAACGCCCGCATGCCCAAGTCGCGACAGGAATTTTGGCGGCCCAAGCTCGAAGGCAACCGCCGCCGGGACCGTGAAAACAAGGCGAAACTCACTGACCTCGGCTGGGAAGTGCTCGAAATCTGGGAATGCGAAGCCCGTGAACCGGAAGAGATCAAGTCCAGAATCAAGTGGTTCCTCGGCCCAATCCCGGCCGAGAATTGATGATGCGCCACTAGATATTGTGTTTTTCGGCCCATAGTGCGCTATATTTGCCACTGAATGCCTTTTTGGTGACATCTCAATGTCGCCAAAGGATTTTAAGGCGTAGATGTGGCAACCCGACTTAGGGGTCAGGATATGCGAACAGTTGAATTGTTTGCTGGCGCGGGAGGCTTGGGGATAGGCGTGAGCCGTGCGGGCTTCGAAGCGGCGGTCGTTCTGGAGCGTGACCGTTACTGCTGCGACACCATTCGAGAAAACAAGGAAAGAGGGCTGAAGCCTCTGGCTGAATGGCCGCTCGTGCAAGGAGACGTGCGAGATGTCGATTACCGGGAAATCAATGGTGAAATTGATATGGTTTCCGGCGGCCCACCATGCCAACCCTTTTCGCTGGGTGGTAAGCACAAGGGGATTCTGGACAAGCGGGACATGTTTCCCGAGGCAATCCGCGCCGTGCGCGAACTGAAGCCGCGAGCTTTTCTGCTGGAGAATGTCAAGGGGTTGACTCGACCTGCGTTCGCAAATTATTTCGAATACATGCGCCTTCAATTGGCATATCCAGATTTTGTAAGTAAACTCGGAGAGTTATGGACTGAACACCTTGCGCGACTTGAGCGCCACCATACTGACGGACAGGGTGGCAACCCCACTTATCGGGTAGTTACGCGAATTCTGAATGCTGCAGACTTTGGGGTTCCCCAGCGTCGGGAACGAATCTTCATAGTCGGATTTCGCAGCGATCTCGGAATCGAATGGAGCTTTCCGACACCGACCCATTCACGGGATGCGCTCCTATGGGATCAATGGCGATCTGGAAGCTATTGGAAATCAATGGAAGTCAAGAAACCCAATAGCGATGTAGCGGAGCGGGCGGAGAAGTTTGCACGGCGACTGCGCGAACGGCCCAACTTCAAGCCGTGGCGGACAGTCCGGCAAGCATTGGCGGATTTGCCCGACCCAGAGATCGAGCCAAAGGCCGCAAGTTGTCACTTTAATCATGGATTCCAGCCCGGCGCACGCAGCTATCCGGGTCATACCGGAAGCCCTCATGATGAACCAGCGAAAACGCTTAAGGCGGGTGATCATGGTGTGCCGGGCGGAGAAAATATGCTGAGGCGGATGGACGGCAGTCTGCGATACTTCTCAATACGCGAAAGCGCCCGCCTGCAGACCTTTCCCGACGACTATGTATTTCATGGCACATGGACGGAAAGTATGCGTCAACTCGGCAATGCTGTCCCTGTGGTACTTGCCGAAGTTGTGGCAAACAGTATTCGAGTTCATTTGGAGCATGGAAAGAACACACGATGAGTACAAACAAGGAAGCCAGGGAAGCTACGAAGCAGGCAATCAATGACCTCGACGAAAAGCTGGAAGCGCTCAACCAGATCGCACAGGGAAGCGAGGCATCAGAATTAACCCGCCTCAAGCTAGACGTCAAGTTACGATCATTCGTAGGACGAGCCGAGCGCCTGTCCAGAGAATTGGACCCCATTGAATGGCCACGATTTGTATTCGATCCGGGAGATCCATCAGTTGTTGGCAGATTTGTCGCATTGGCATTGATCGCTCAACCGAGAATTTCGTTGGCCGCAGTAAAGCGATTTCATGGTTCGGGAGTGTACGCGCTGTATTACAACGGGAATTTTGCGCCGTATCGCCCAATTTCCGGCTCGGAAACCCCTATCTATGTCGGAAAAGCGAATCCCGCCCAAGATACGGCCCGCAACCCGCTTGAGCAGGGAGACGGAGTTTCAAGGCGCTTGAAGGATCATCTCCGTTCCATTAGCAAAGTCAGCGATTCGCTTAATCTGGAAGATTTCGATTGCCGATTCCTTGTTGTTCAAACCGGATGGCAGGACGCTGCTGAAATGTTCTTGATTGATTTTTTCAAACCCATCTGGAACAACGAGACAGGTATCTGTTATGGGGTCGGCAAACACGGAGATTCACCTTCGACGCGATCAAACAAGCGCTCGCCATGGGACACCTTGCATCCAGGACGGGAGTGGGCATGGAGAGATCCAGACATGATGGATTCGCGAGATAAAGGCAGGATCATATCTGACCTTCAATTACATTTTTCGACATCAGCGGTAAGGCGTGATGTGGAACAGCTCTTCAAGCTCTTTCTGGATGAGTTGTCTCAAAACGAACTTGAGACGGCCGAATAATTAAAGAGTCTGGAAATCGTGGGAGCCATGAATGAGCAAGAATTCAGGCAAAATCTGGATTGGCGCCGATCCCGGAGGAGAAAATAGTTTCGGCATTGCATTCTTCCATGAGGAATCTTCTGAGATTGAGTGCGTGACTGTTTCTTCCGTAGATGAGGCAGTTAAGAAGATTATGCTAATTGAGGGGGCTCCAGCTGGTCTCGGCATAGATGCGCCTATGTGGTGGTGTGGAAGCAAAGGGGGAGGGCGAAAAGTTGATCAGCGGCTGAGAGATGCTTATGGTATTCCTTCGGGTACTGTGCAATCAGTGAATTCTCTGAGAGGCGCTGTATTGGTCGGTGGTGCGTTACTCGCATATCATGTTCGTAAAGTATGTCCAAACGTCACTGAGGCTCATCCGAAAGCTATGCTTAAGGCATTCTATTCTGATGATTGGAGTAGGTTTGCTAATGAATACAGTATCCAAGAAAATTGTTGGCGAAACGAACATGAAAGAGATGCCATTATTGCCGGAATCTGCGCGAGAGAAGGGTTCAAGGGTAGATGGAATATCGACTTGTCGGAAGATCGCTATTCTGCCGAACAAGACCCTAAGAATTATTGGCTTTGCCCCATTTTCTATTTCTGGCCAGAGCAAATCTAATACTTTCAGGGCCATTGAATCAAGTTCAGCTCTCGAATTCGGATCGCCATAGCTGTTATGGAAACTCGGAAGGCCTGCGAGAGCGAGAGATAATGCGCTCTTCGAGTAATTCTGCAACTTGCCAGCGCTTTCTCTTTCTCTAGAGATTTTTCTCCAGCATGCAGAAGTTTATCAGGTTGCTCGGGACAAAGAAGGTGCGCAACTGTGTTGTTGAATGTAAGTCGTTCTGTCCCGAATCTCATCTTGAATTGTTCGATTACTAACTTTCTGGGCATGAGGAATGCGGCGGCAAAATAATCAGCCTCTCTTTCCATAGGCGGTCTAGCATAGTTTAATGGGCTGCCGTCTAGGGGTAGATCTCTGTGCATTCTGTTTAGTTGTCGGTGTAAAGTCCAATGGCCGCATTCATGGGCGCCTGTAAAGCGAGAGACCTCCATGCCGAAGTTTGGTTCGATAACGATGCGGTTAGACTGCCGCTCGATCAGACCGGCAGTTTGCATTCTGCGTCCTTGATACGGGAAAGGTTGCTCAGAAAGGCCGGATTGTTCGTAGTAGTGAGCTCCAAGAACTTTCGCCAACAGTCGGGGTTCGCATAACTCTAGTGGATCGCCACTATAGTTCGGATGTAGCAGTTCCGCAGAACGATAAATTTCAATCTGAAGCCTTCTGGCTTCCTCTTCAATTTGAGAGCTATTCATAACAGAAAACCCATATATTGTGGTACAAAAAGATTTTTACCACAATATATGGGGCGCGTCAACAAATTGTGAGAATTTTCTAGATCTGAAGCGTTGCCCCCGGTCTCTTGCCCCTACCAGCATAAATGTATCTTTGCTGTTCTGGAGTGCAAGTCTGGATTTGCAAGGATGGGCAAGTCGGGAGGCGGCTGTTCCGGCGCTGAATTCCTGGAATTTAACTACTCCGCGGTGCGTTTGAGCAGGGTGACCACGTTGCAGTCGGCGCGGCGCTGGTGTTCCACCTGGTCCATCATGTGGTTTACGAGGAGGAGGCCGAGGCCATCTTCCAGGCTTGCGCCGTGGTCGGCGGCGCTGGCCCTGGCGGGGTTGAAGGCTTTGCCGTCGTCGACGACGATGACCACCAGGGATTCGCCTTCCTGGCGCAGGATGATTTCGATCCGGTGCGGCTCGTCGTCCGGGTAGCCGTGTTCGATGGTGTTCGACAGGAGTTCTTCCAGGGCGAGATTGACGCCGTAGGCGATTTCCGGAGAGATTTCCCGGTCGGCGCAGAAGCGGTCGATTTTTCCGGCAATGCCGGCGATCTGGCGCAGGTCATTGACGAGCCCGAGTTCCAGTGCCGCTGTCGCCGCTTCGGTCATGACGCCTTATTCCTCGCGCAGGGAACGGGAGAAGAAATCGGTGACCGGCTTCACCAGAAAGCTGATCACCGTGCGCTCGGTGGTGCGGATGTGGGCTTCCACGGGCATGCCGGGGGTCAAAAGCAGTCCGCCGAAAGGGCGGCCCGTCTGCTGTCCGCTCACTGCCGCCACGGGTTCTCCGGCGGACTCCGGCGGCTCCTCCATGCTCAGTTCGACTTCGTACCAGGAGGTGCCGAGGTTGGGGTCCCGCATGGCGTCCGCCGAAATTCGCGTGACCTGGCCATCAAATTCCGCCGTGAGGCGGGCCGGGAAACTCGAGAATCGCAGCAGGGCCTCCTGTCCCGGATAGATCTGATCGATGTCCGATGGCTGCACCTGGGCGATGACCACAAGATCGGTATCATCGGGAACGATTTGCAGAATGGGCTCGCCCGGCGCCACGACTTCACCCGGCGCAAACACTGCGGCGCCGAAGATTTCCCCCGCCACCGGCGCCCGCAACTCCATTCTGCCCAGCCGCTCGCGCACCGCGGCAAGCCGCTCCGCCACCTCGTTTTCCTGTGCCCGGATATTGTTGACCTGCTCTTCGGCTTCCTCGACATGGCGCGAATCGATCAGGAGAATCTGGATTTCCAGTTCGGCGATGCGGCCCATGGCCCGGGCGATCCGGGCTTCCGCGGCGCCGGATTCGCCCGCGAGATTCTGTGCGGTGCGCTGCAGATCGAGCACCATGGGCAACTCCGAGAGGCCTCGCTCGAACAGCGATTGCTCGGCTTCGAGTTCCCTGGCGATCAGCGCCCGCTGTTCCTTGAGCGAGGCGGTTTGCGCCTCAAGCCCGGCGATCTCGTTCCGCGCCTGGCCGATCTGCTCGCGCAGCCTTTCGATCTCCCCGCCGCGGGCCGCATTGCGGGCTTCGAACAGGCGTCGCTGGCCTTCGAGAATCCGCTCGATTCTGGCTTGCCGAGCCGCCATGGCGGCAAGTTCCTCGTCGAACACGATGGCTTCATCGCCGCGGAACTCGGCTTCGAGACGATTGCGGCGGGCGGCGAGTTCGGCGTATTGCACCGACAGGATCGCCTCTTCAGTGCGCAGCAACTCATCATCGAAGCGGAGCAGTACATCGCCGGGGACCACCCGATCGCCATTGCGGGCGAGCACTTCGCTCACGGTGCCGCCATCGATATGTTCCACGGCCTGGTTGTAAGTTTCCACGGCGACCCGACCGCTGGCGATTACCGCGCCATAAATCGAGGACAGCAGGCTCCAACCCACGAGCCCGCCGATCAACAGGGCGGCGCCGCCAAAACCGAGCAGCATGGGCCGCCTGGCGGAAAATCTGTCGGTGTCGACCTGGGGTTTCATCAGGAAGCGCCCTGCGCCGCGGCGGTACGCGGTGGATCGGATTTGGCGGAATCTTCATCGGGCTTGCGGCCCTCGAAGCGCGCACTGGTGACCCGGGCGATGGCGTCGGCGATTTGCCGATCGCGGCCGGGAATCGCCGGGCGGGGCGCCGGGGCTTCGGTGCCGGCGGCCTGCAGACGGGCAGGCTGGGCGCCGGGCCGTACCTTGGCTGGATCAGATGCTCTGATGCCCTCGGGCTGGGCCGGAACCGCTTGCCCGGGTTTTTGCCGCAGTTGCCGCACCGGCTCCTTGCGGCGGCCGGAAGTTGCCGGCACCGGTTGTCCGCCCTGCATTACATAGACGATATCGCATTGGGCGAAAGCGCCGTGGCGGTGGGCGACGATCACCGCCGCTCCGCCCCGGGCCTTGTGGCTTTCGAC
Organism: Pseudomonadales bacterium; assembly: GCA_022825945.1. Classification (GTDB taxonomy): domain Bacteria; phylum Pseudomonadota; class Gammaproteobacteria; order Pseudomonadales; family Pseudohongiellaceae; genus UBA9145. Next base: position 49,721 of record JAJDVS010000066.1, on the reverse strand, counting down.
GGCTTTGGCCAGCGCCATGGTGCCTTCGGCGTCGAGATTCGAATCGGGCTCGTCCATGACCACGAATACGGGAGAGCCATAAAAGGCCCTGGCCAGCGCAATGCGCTGGCGCTGGCCGCCGGAAAGCGCGGCGCCGCCCGCGGAAACCTGGAAGTCATATCCGCCCGGCAGCTTGAGAATCATTTCATGGGCGCCGGTTCGTTTGGCCGCGTCGACGATGTCCTCGTCCCTGGCCTCCGCCGACATGCGGGCGATGTTCTGCGCCACCGAGCCGTCAAAAAGCACGATGTCCTGTGGCAGAAAGCCGATATGCCGGCTGATATCCGAACCGTACTGCTCGAGTTCCGCGCCATCGAGACGCACCGAGCCGGCAGCCGTTGGCCACACGCCCGCCAAGGCCCGGGCCAGGGTCGACTTGCCCGAAGCCGAAGGCCCGGCGATTCCCGCCGCCTTGCCGGGTTCGAGGCGGAATGTGGCGCCGCGCACGGCGGGAGTCTTGGCGCCCGGAGCAACCACCACCAGTCCCTGCACTTCCAGCAGGGCCCTGGGGTCGGGCAGGGAAGTCCGGGGCATCGGCGGCGGCGTTGCCTGCAACAGCATGGCCAGGGAGCGTCGGGCGCCGAAAGCTCTTTGCAACTGTGGCCACTGGGCCACCGCCTGGTCGATGGGCGCCAGCGCCCTGCCAAGCAGGATCGACGCCGCGATGATGATGCCAAAAGTTACCTGGCCCTGAATCGCCAGGAAGGCGCCGAGCCCAAGCATCATGGATTGCAGGAAGAGCCGCAGGGTCTTGGACATGACGCCGAACAGACCGCCCCGATCCGAGGCCGCCAGAGTCTGCTCCAGCAGCTTGCCCCGCAGCTTGCCGGAATGGGCCACCACCGCGTCCTGCATGCCAAGGCCCTGGACGGTTTCGCTGCTGGCGCGCATTTGTTCGACGAAATGCATCGAACGCGCCGTGGCTTCGCCGGCTTCCTGGCGCAGTTTTCCCGTGGTCGCCTGATTGATGAGGGCGATGAACAACAGCAACAGGCCGCAAAAAAGGGCGAACACACCCAGCATCCAGTGGAACAGGAACAGGGCGCAAAGGAAGATTGGCGTCCAGGGCGCATCGAAGAAGGCGAAGGGCCCGGGCCCCGAGCAAAAGCGCTGCATGGCTTCGAGGTCGCCGAGGCCGGTTGCCGGGCGCGCCCGCTCGGCGGGCGACAACGCCCGGGTCAGCGTGGCCCGCAGCACCCGGTCATCGAGCCTTTCCTGCAGCCGCGCGCCAGCCCTGGCGAGCACCCGGCCCCGGGCGTAGTCGAGCACCCCCATCATCAGAAAGAGAAAAGCGGTAATGATGACCAGGGTCAGCAGGGTTGCTTCGGAGCGGGAGGTGAGCACCCGGTCATAGACCTGGAGCATGAACAGCGGCCCGGTCAGCATCAGCAGATTGACGAAGATGCTGAAAAATCCCACCGAGGCGAACAGCCGCCAGCTTTCCGCGAGTGCCGCGCGAATCTCCCGGTCGCCGCTGCTGGTGTCGGTAATCATCTGGAGATTATTCCGGCTTCCGGTCGACCGCCCGAGCCCGTGGTTCTTTTTCGGTATGGTGCGAAGTATCGCAGGACCGCACAGGATAAACAATGTGTATATGCGATGCTCGTCTGTATCCTTGATTCGTTGGGGTAGCGGTCATTCTGCGCGAAGCCGCAGAATCTCATGCGGCGGCCTTTTGGGGAGATTCTGCGACTTCGCTTCGCTCCGCGCAGAATGACGGGGGAAGATCGCACTCCGCGCAGAATGACGGCCTCCTTACTCACGCAAGTCCTCGAAGGCCTGATTTTGGGACAGGTAGCTGCGGCCGCTGAGGCGTTCCAGGAAGCGGCTGCCGGCGAGTTTGTTCATGATGGGAACCTTTACCTCCGACAAGTTCAGAGTAATTCCCGATTCAGCGAGCAAGTCATTGATATTCTCAAGACTTTCCAGTGCGCTCAGGTCGATGTCATTGACCGCCGGGCACATCAGCACCACGTGTTTCAACCCCGGCCGCTCGGCAACGAGACGGAACAACAAGCTTTCCAGGTAGCGCGTATTGGGAAAGTAGAGCGCTTCGTCGATTCGCACCGAAAGCAGGGCGTCGCTGGTTTCCACTTCGTAATGCTTGATATTGCGAAAATGTTCGGTTCCCGGCACCCGACCGACCACGGCGACATGCGGCCGGGAAGTCTTGAACAGATGCAGGAGAATCGAAGCAAGCATGCCGGCGCCGATACCGGCTTCGGCGCTGACGGACAGGGTGACGCCCAGGGTGATGGCCACGGCCAGGAAATCGCTGCGCGAGTGGCGCCAGGAGCGGCTGACGATGGAGAAATCGAGCAGGGCGTACACGGCGACGAGAATCACCGCGGCCAGACAAACCCTGGGCAGCCAATACAGCACCGGCGTCAGGAAAAGCACCACCAGGGCGATCATCAGGCTGGCGAATATGCCTGCCGCGGGAGTGACGGCGCCGGCCTCGAAATTGACCAGGGAACGGGTGAAGCCACCCGCCACCGGCATGCCCCCGCTGAATGCGGTCGCCAGATTGGCCGCGCCGAGGCCGGTCAACTCCCGGTTGGGCTCAATCGCCTGACGCCGCCGGACCGCCAGGGCCTGGGCCACGGAAATCGACTCCACATAGCAGACGATGGCCAGCGACAGGGCGGAAAGGAACAGCCCGCCAAGCAGGGCCGGGGAGAAATCCGGCAGCGTGACCGCGGGCAGGCCCGAGGGAATTTCGCCAAGCAGGGCAAACCCGGCCTGGTCGAGCTGGAATTGCCAACTCAGCCAGATTGTGACCGCCGCCAGCAAGATGGGGCCGGTGCGGGAAAGCGACCGGGCCGTCGTGCGCCGCAGGCCAAGCCGTACGAGCAGCAGGGCGAGGCGCTTGCGGCAAAATGCCAGAAAAACGATCGCACCCAGCCCCAGGGCCAGGGTCGGCGGATGCGTGTCTGGCAGGTTGGCGAGCAGGGACAGCAGCAGTTCCAGGGCATTGCCGCCGCTTACCGGAACCGCGAACAGCAATCCCGCCTGGCTCATGGCGATGAGAATCGCGGATGCCGTGACAAAGGACACGAGCACCGGCCTCGGGATGAAATTGGCGATGAATCCGAGCCGCAGGAATCCGGCAAGCAACAGAATGACGCCGGTCAGAAAGGAAAGCGTCAGCGCGGCGCCGGCGTATTCCGCCGGGGTCTCCAATGGTAGCCTGGACAGGGCGGTGGCGGTCATTAGCGAAAGCACCGCCACCGGGCCCACGGAAAGTGTGCGGCTGCTGCCGAACAGGGCATAGGTCACCAGGCTTGCCATGGCGGCGTACAGTCCGGCCTGGGGTGGAACCCCGGCCACCAGGGCAAGGCCGAGGCCCTGGGGGATGAGCATGACCGCCACGACCACGGCGGCGATTGTGTCACTGCGGAAATCGGAGAGGGTGTAGGTTCTGGCCCAGTTCAGGGCCGGGAGCCAGTTGGGTATGGTCATGCCTCAATCTCAATGCTGGCGGTTTGGCAACCATGCGCAAATGCCGCCTTTTCCCACGTCATCCCGCGCGCAGTCGCAGGACCTCATTGGGGGCCACTGCGTGAGATTCTGCGACTACGCTTCGCTCCGCGCAGAATGACAGATAGTTGGGCCTTGCTTCTTATCGGCTGTGCCGACCGGGTGACAGCCTTTGTCAGGTCGTGCCTGCCATCCTTGGCGCGACTCTTTTGGCTTCGCCAAACCCCGGCCTTGCCATCCATGGCAAGTCGTTCGGCCCTTAAGAAGCTTCGCTTCTTATCGGCTGCGCCGACCGGGCCTCACCCCGATTCCAGGAGATTTCTCAAATCGATGATTGCGGCGTTGGCCCGGGAGAGGTAGTTGGCCATGGTCAGGGAGTGGTTGGCGAACATGCCGAAGCCCGAGCCGTTGAGGATTACCGGGAAAAAGACCGTGGCCTGGCTGGCTTCCAGCTCACGGATGATCTGCCGCAGGCTGGCGCCGGCATTCTTGTCCGCGATGACCGCGGCGAAGTCGATCTCCACCGCCTGCAGAAAGTGCATCAGCGCCCAGGCTGCGCCCCGGGCTTCGTAGAACACGTCGTCGATTTCCAGCCAGGGAGTCTGCACCCGGATTTCCGCGGCCCCGGGGGTGGACTGGGCCGCGGCCGGCTCGCCGGCGGTGTCGGTATTGACGCGATTCTGGCTTACGCTGGCGCTGAGCCGCTGGGACAGGCTGCCGAGCCGGGTTCCCACGTCTTCCAGCCAGGCCGCGAGATTGTCGGCCCGGGCGAAGAACTGGGCATCGCTGTCGCCGCTGTCGGAAATCCTGCCGAGGTAGGAATAGAGGCTGTCCACGGCTTCCCGGTATTCGCTCTCGGAGGCGGGCAGAATCCAGCGGCTGTTGTCGAAATGGAGGCTCGGCTCGGCGATGATCAGGTCCGGGTCTTCGGTGGACTGGGACTGGGAGCGGCTGAAGCTCTCGCGCATGGCCCGGGACAGGTCGCGAAGCTGAACCAGGGCGCCGAATTCCCAGTTGGGAATATTGTCCAGATACACGCCCGGCGGCATGATGTCGTTGCTCAGGTAGCCGCCGGGCTTTTCGAGCAGGGTTTCCGCCACACGGATCATGGCGGCGGTGGTGGCCGCGCCGATGACTTCCCCGCTGCCGCCGAGGGCGAGTTTTTCGCTGGTATTGAGCCGCACGGAAAAGGCATCCGGTTCATCGCTCCAGTAAATACCCAGGGCGAGCACGGCCAGAATCAGTACGCCGCCGCCCCATAGCGACACTCGTCGCAGCGCCCCGCCGCCAACGCCCATGGCGGGCCATCGCAGTTTCCCGCGCAGGCCGCTCCAGCGGTTTTTAATCCATTCGCCCATGGCGGGGATTCTACATGAATTGTCTCGCCACGAATGTGACGAGCGGAAATACAAGCGGTTACAGCGCTCAGGGAGCCTGCGCCACAGGAATTCACGGCTGCAAATCCGCTCCCGTCCACGCCCCTGGCCGCTCGATTTCGTTGCATATTCACCAATATTCGCCTCAACCGACCGGCCAGGGGCGCGGCGATAGCGAATTTTCGCTTTCGCGAATTCCTGTGGCGCAGACTCCAGGAGTCGGGCAATCACTGCTTGCGGAAAGCTATCGGTCGCCGGAATCAGGAATCCGGCAGTCTCAGTCTTATCAGGGCGATGCCGGATATTTCGATATTACCCCGCAGGCGGTGGCCCGGCACCGATTCCCGCATCACCGAATAGATCCAGCGGGCGAGTTCATCGTCGGGGGCGGTGATGAGAAAGAATGCGTCCCGCTCCCTGGCCTCGGCGGCGATTTCCGCCAGCGTGGCGCGGACCGCATCGCCGCGGCCGCGCAGCGCACGCTCGTCCAGTGGGTAGAACAGATCGCCGGAATTGCGCTCGATGGCAATGGCCCGGCGCGCTTCGGCAATGCCGGGATGGGCGGCGTCGATGATTTCCGCCCGCCCCAACATGCGGTCGGCGCCGGCGAAATTGCCCCGATTGGCCGAATCCAGGGCCAGTTCCAGATAGCGCTCCACAATGCCCCGCATGCCTTCAAGGGCGATTTCATTGTCCGGCTCGAATTGCAGCGCCTCGCGGAAAAAATCGTAGGCGTTGTCATGCTCCGGCGTTAACAGGCGGTCCTCATCGAGGGCCTGAAGACCCGAGAAGAGCAGGTCGGCGATCAATCGCCGCACATCGGGGGAGATTTCCTCCACCGGGAGTTCTTCGTCCGGAATCGTGCGCAGATCAGGCAGCCCGATTGCATCGTCCGCGGTCGTTTCCGTTTCCGGCGACTGCAACTGGCAGGCCGGCAACAAGGCGGCGAGCAGCAAGCTGGACAGCGGTGGCAGTCGCATGGGCATGGCTCAGGCCAGCAATTCGGAATATGGTATGAACGCCAGCAGTTCATCTGGTGTCACGGCGGTATGCGGCGGCATCACAAGCAGCCCGTCGGAACGGCTCAGGGAAGAGCTCGCGCCGGAACTCTGATTGGCGGCGGGGAAGAGGCGCTGCCTGCCCTGATCATCGGTGAGCAGCGAAGCGCGCAGATACTCCTGCCGCCCCCCCGAACGCGGCGCGGCAAATCCCGCCGGCAGGCGGTAGCCCGCGGGTGCTGCCGCAAGGCCGCCCATCATCGCCAGCAGGGCGGGGCGCACGATCAGGCAGAAGGTGACGAAGGCCGACACCGGATTTCCCGGCAAGCCAAAGAACCCCGTATCCCCCAATTTGCCCCAGGCCAGCGGTTTGCCGGGCTTGATGGCGAGTTTCCACAGCCGCAGCTCGCCCTCGCTTTCCACCGCCGCCCGCGCATGGTCTTCTTCGCCCACGGAAACCCCGCCGGTGGAGATGATGCAGTCGGCGCCTGCGGCAGCCTTGCGCAACAGCGCCCTGGTGCCTTCCAGATCGTCACCGGCGATGCCGAGATCGATCAATTCCATCGGCAAGGAGCGCAGCAGGCTTGCCAGCGCGTAGTAATTGCCGTTATAGATCTGGCCTGGCCCCAGCGGATTGCCGGGCGCAACGAGTTCATTGCCCGTGGTGAACAGGGCGACGCGCAGTTTGCGCCGCACGCAGACGTTGGCGCTGCCCATGGAGGCAAGAACGCCGATGTCCTGAGGCAAGAGGCGATGCCCGGCGCTGAACAGCAATTCCCCCTTGCCCATGGCGTCTCCCGCGGGGCGCACATGTTCGCCGGGAGAGACGGATTCCAGAATGGTCACCTCGCCCGGTCCGGCCCGGCAGTTTTCCTGGATTACCACCGCGTCGGCGCCCATCGGCATGGCGGCGCCGGTGAATATCCGCGCGGCTTCCCCCCGGGACAGTTCGCCGCCAGCCTCCCCCGCCGCAATCCGGCGACGCACCGGCAGCCGCGCCGGCGCCTTGGCCACGTCCCCGGCGCGCACGGCGTAGCCGTCCATGGCGCTGTTGGCGAAAGGCGGCATGTCGATGGCCGCGCGGAAGTCTTCCGCGAGGATTCTGCCCCCGGCGGCGGCGAGTTCGACCCATTCCACGCCGCTGATGCGCGGCGCATCGCTCCAGATCATCCGGCAGGCGACATCCACCGGGGTCAGGGAACTGCCGGGATTCTGTTTCATGGAGGCTTCATGAATTCAATATGCGCCGCGTCATGCGGCGGCGCGTTTGCCCGCATCGTACAGGGACTGCACGGTTTTCTTCAATTGTTCCCGCCAGCTTCTGGCCTTGATGCCGAAAGTGTCGAAGAGTTTCTTCCCCGACAGGACCGAATTGAAAATCTCCGGGGCGCGGACGGGTTTTTCGGTAAGCTCCACCCGGTCCAGCAGGCTGTAGATTTCCTCGTCCTGGGCGGCGGCGTATTCCAGCGTGAGCAAGGCGATTTCCTTCTCCCAGCCTGGCGTCAGTCCGCAATAGTGGTAGGTACCCCAGACATTGGCCTCGCAGTCCACCTGCCGGCAGACCGCGGCGATGGCGCCTGCGAGGTCTTCGGTGCTCGTGGGGCTCAGGCGGCGGCGCCAGATGTCGATCGCCCCCTCGTGGCGCTTGATCGAGCGAATCCAGGATTTGATCAGCCCGCGCTTGTGGGGCCCGAACAGCCAGCCGGGACGCAGCACGATGTGGCTGGCAAGCTCCCGCACCCGCCGCTCTCCTTCCAGCGAGCAGCGGCCATAGATTCCGGCCGGGTCCGGTGTATCGTGTTCGCCATAGGCGAGTTTCTTGCCGCCGCTGAAGACATAGGCGCTGGATAGATGGAACAGGGGGAGTTCCCGCCGCTGGCAGATTTCCGTGAGCACCCCGGGCAGTTCGGCATTGATGGAACAGCAGCGTTCCTCCATGGATTGGGCGCGCTTCAGGGCGCTGTGGTTGCCGGAAATGAAGTCCGCCAGGTTGATAAGCTGGGTCGGCTCGTATTCGCCGATCATGGTATCGATGGCGGCGGCGTTGTCCGGGGTGAAATGCTTTTCCGCCGGCGCCAGAAAGGGAATCCTGCGCTTGCGCAGAATATCCACCAGGGCCTTGCCGGTGGGGCTTCTGGCGCCGACGAGGAACAGCTTCATGGATGGGCGGCGGGACCGTTTTCGCGCATGTTGTGATGATTGGAACGGCGTCTGTTGCGAACCGGCCCGGGCTCAGAAAGGAATATCGTCGTCGTCGAAGTTGTCGAAACTCGAACCGCCGCCCTGTGCTTCGGCTGCCTTGGCCTGGGGCTTGTCGCCGCCGGGCGCGGACTGGGCGGGCTGCCGCGGCTCGAATCCGCCGCCTTCGCCGCCGCCCCGGGTATCGAGCATCCGCATTTCGTTGGCGATGATTTCCGTGGTGTAGCGCTTGATGCCGTCTTTTTCCCAGGAATTCGTTCGCAAACTACCCTCCACGTAGACCTTGGCGCCCTTCTTCAGATACTGCTCGACGATTTCGGCCAGCCGGCTGAAGAACACCACCCGGTGCCATTCGGTGCGCTCCTGTCGCTCACCGGTATTGCGATCCTTCCAGAATTCGGTAGTCGCAATGGAGACATTGGCGACTGCTGCCCCACCAGGTGTATAGCGAATCTCAGGATCATTTCCCAGATTGCCAACCAGAATCACTTTGTTGATACCACGACCTGCCACAATGACCTCCCGTATGCGCGTGCTCAAGTACTGCGGCAAAGTCTATAACATTGCGCCCCGCCCCGCCTGGAATCAGAAGAACTTTTTTGCGGAAAGGGAAACCGGCGATAGCGAATTTTCGCCTTCGCGAATTCCTGCGGCGCAGGCTCCTAGCCAACCCGCATGCCGGGTTTGGCGCCGGAGTCTGGGGACAGCAGCCAGATTTCCCCGCCGCCGGGGCCGGCGGCGAGGATCATGCCTTCGGAGATGCCGAATTTCATCTTGCGGGATTTGAGGTTGGCGACTACGACCACGAGGCGGTTTTCCAGATCGGCGGGATCGTAGGCGCTGCGGATGCCGGCGAAAACCGTGCGCTCGATGGGATTGCCGGTCTCGTCTTGGCCCAGGTCGAGTTTCAGGCGCAGCAGTTTGTCGGCCCCTTCCACGAAATCGGCTTCGGCGACCCGGGCCGCGCGCAAGTCGACTTTGGCGAACGTATCCATGTCGATTTCCGCGGCAAAGGCTTCGGTGGGCGCTGATTGCGCTTGCCCGTCGGTCTTGCCACCCGCTTTTTGCCGGGCCTCCCATTCCCAGCGGGTTTCATCCACCATGGCCCGCACCTTGTCCGCTTCGACCCGGGTCAGCAGCGGACGGAAGCGGTTGATTCGGTGGTCGAGCAGCAATACGTCGAGATCGGCCCAGGCGAGTGGGTCGATGGCGAGAAATTCCTCGGCCCTTGCCGCCAGGGCTGGCAGCACGGGTTTCAGATAGCCGGCGAGCAGGCGGAAAGCATTGATTCCCGTAGTGCAAATGGCCTGCAGTTCCGGGGCCCGCCGATCAGTCTTGGCGATTTCCCAGGGTTTGCGCTCGTTGAGATACTGGTTGGCCTTGTCGGCGAAGGCCATGATCTGGCGAATGGCCTTGCCGTATTCCCGGGCCTCGTAGAATTCGGCGATCACGCCGGACGCTTGCCGGATTTCCCCGATCAGGGCTTCGTTGTCAACGGCGCCGGCGAGTCTTCCGTCGAAATTCCTGCCGATGAATCCGGCGCAGCGGCTGGCGATATTGACCAGCTTGCCCACCAGGTCGGCATTGACCCGCTGCACGAAGTCTTCCAGGTTCAGGTCGAGATCATCCACGCCGGGGCCCAGCTTGGCCGCGAGGTAGTAGCGCAGGTACTCGGGATTCAGGTGCTTCAGATAGGTGCCGGCGTTGATGAAGGTGCCCCGGGATTTGGACATCTTGGTGCCATCCACGGTGACGAAGCCGTGGACAAAGACCGCATCGGGTTTCTTGTAGCCCGCGCTGTCCAGCATGGCTGGCCAGAAGAAAGTATGGAAATTGACGATATCCTTGCCGATGAAGTGGTAGATTTCGCTGTCGCCGCCGGGCCGCCACCAGGCGTCGAAATCGAGCCCTTCGCGCTTGCAGTAGTCGAGAAAGCTCGCCATGTAGCCGATGGGCGCATCGAGCCAGACGTAGAAGTACTTGCCCGGTTGGCCGGGAATCTCAAAACCGAAGTAGGGCGCGTCCCGGCTGATGTCCCAATCCTGGAGGCCTTCTCCCAGCCATTCGCCGAGCTTGTTGGCCACCGCCTGGTGAACCGCCCCGCCCTGGATCCATCGCCGCAGCATTTCGCTGAAGGCGGGCACGGTGAAGAAGAAATGCTCGGACTCCTTTTCCACCGGCGTGGCGCCGGACAGCGCGGATTTGGGATTGATCAACTCCGCCGGGCTGTGGGTGGAGCCGCAAACCTCGCAGTTGTCGCCGTATTGTCCTTCGGCCTTGCAGCGCGGGCAGGCGCCGCTAATGTAGCGGTCGGCGAGGAACAGCTTCTTTTCCGGGTCGAACAGCTGGCGAATCTTGCGCCGGGCGATATGGCCGTTGCTTTCCAGCGCGAGATAGATCGATTCCGCGAGTTCGCGGTTTTCTTCGGAGTGGGTACTGTGAAAATTGTCGAACCCGATGAGAAAACCGGCATAGTCGCGCTCGTGCTCGCGCTGGACCCGGCCGATCAATTCCTCGGCGGTGATCCCCTGGCTTTCGGCGCTGAGCATGATGGCGGTGCCGTGGGCGTCGTCGGCGCAGACGTAGATGCACCGGTGGCCGCGCATTTTCTGCAGGCGCACCCAGATATCGGTCTGGATCGCCTCCATGATGTGACCGAGATGGATATCGCCATTGGCATAGGGCAGGGCGCTGGTAACTAGAATCTGGCGCTGGCTCACCGAAAAGTCCTCGATTCAGGGGACAACTCGCTAAAGTTCGATCATCTCGAAGTCGTGCTTGCCCGCGCCGCAGTCCGGGCAGCACCAGTCGTCGGGAACATCATCCCAGGCTGTGCCCGGCGCAATGCCTTCCTCCGGCAGCCCGTGCTCCTCTTCGTAAACGAATCCGCAAACCTGGCATTCCCACTTTCTCATGGGTCTTTCTCCCGCCGCGAAGCTTCACAAACCGCGCGGCATCATACCGGAACAGCCCCCCGAAATCACCCGAAGGCAGGGATTTGCGACAGGCGGGGGATGCAGCACTGGCGTGAAGGTTTTATCATGCGGCAGTTGCGGGGCCTGCATAGCCTGGAGAACTGGCATGACAATCAAATCCGACCGGTGGATCAGGAGGATGGCTGCGGAGCGGGGAATGATCGAGCCTTTTGCGCCGGGTCAGGTGCGGGAGGCGGGGGACGACCGGGTGATTTCTTATGGCACTTCGAGTTATGGCTATGACGTGCGCTGCGCCGATGAGTTCAAGATCTTCACCAATGTGCATACCACCGCGGTGGTGGACCCGAAGAACTTCGACGAGACGAGCTTTGTCAGCATCGAGGAGCCATCGTGCATCATCCCGCCGAATTCCTTTGCCCTGGCCCGCACCGTGGAGTATTTCCGCATTCCTGCCAATGTGCTGACAGTGTGCCTCGGCAAGTCCACCTATGCCCGCTGCGGCATCATCGTCAATGTCACGCCGCTTGAGCCCGAATGGGAAGGCCACGTGACCCTTGAATTCTCCAACACCACTCCCTTGCCCGCCAAAATCTATGCTGGCGAAGGCGCAGCCCAGATGCTTTTCTTCGAAAGCGATGAGCGCTGCGAGACCACCTATCGGGAACGAGGCGGCAAGTATCAGGGCCAGCGGGGCGTCACCCTGCCCAAGGCCTGAATCGCGCCAGAAAACCGGCAAATAGGCAAAAAGTTGACGCCATAATCAATAGCGTCAAGAAATTGTCGCCTCGCGGTTCGCGGCGTGGCGACGTAACTAATCCCCAACTAACTGATTTTTCGGCTATTTTCTAAAGAATAGCCGCCGTGGCCCATGTTGGAACGAATCTTGCTGAGCCCTTCCTACCCGCATTGATTTTGCGGTGCGGCAGAAGGTCCGGCAAGCAATAGCAGGCAGCTAATCCATACATCGACAGGAAGTTGCGGAAGTTTAGCGGGAATTGCGACCAAGGGATTCGAGGCGGAAATGGAGGCGGGCCGACGCCGGAACAACAGGACGGGAAACAGGAATCAAGGGAATCATGAGTTCGGCAATTGACTACCTGGCGGAGAGAGAGGAGAGCAGGGACTGGGCTCGCCAGACAGTGGAGAAGCACGCGCCGCTGGTGAATCGCATTGCGCGGCATTTGCTGGCGCGGATGCCTGCCAATGTGCAGATTGACGATCTCGTGCAGTCCGGCATGATCGGCCTGCTCGACGCCGCTAAGAAGTACGACCATAGCAAGGGTGCCAGTTTCGAGACCTATGCCGGCATCCGCATCCAGGGCGCCATGCTCGATGAAGTGCGCAAGGGCGACTGGACGCCGCGCTCGGTGCATCGCAAGTCCCGTGATGTGGCGAAAGCCATCCAGAAGGTCGAGGCCCGCACCGGGCGCGGTGCCAGCGATCAGGAAATTGCCGGCGAAATGAACATCGGCCTCAACGCCTACTTCAATATCCTGCAGGATTCCAGCGGCACCCGCCTGTTCAGCTTTGACGAGATCAGCGAAAATGCCGACCCGGCGCTGGAAATGGTGGACGGCGATCTGCCCGACCCGATGGACAACATGCAGCACCGCCGTTTTCGCGAGGATCTGAGCAATGCCATCGACGGTCTCCCCGGCCGGGAGAAACTGGTGCTGTCGTTGTACTACGACGAAGAACTCAACCTGAAGGAGATTGGCGAGATCATCGGCGTGAGCGAATCCCGGGTAAGCCAGATCCACAGCCAGGCGGCCCTGCGGCTGCGATCAAAACTGCTGGTCTGGCGCCAGTAGCCAGGGACGCGGACGAGAGCGGATTTGCAGCCGTGAATTCCTGCGGCGCAGGCTCCCAGTCCATATGGTCCGTCGCCGGGTTCGCTATAATCCGCCCGGGCCCTTCCACCGGAACGGCATGCAGTGAGCGCTGAGACCCAGGATTCCCACCCCATGCTTGAAGTCCGCGCGCTGAACTGTGAGCGGAATGACCGGCTGCTGTTCCGAGATCTGTCATTTACCCTCGAAGCCGGCCAGGCGCTGCAGGTCAAGGGCGGCAACGGCTCGGGCAAGACCACCCTGCTGCGAATCATCTGCGGCCTCAACGACAGTTACAGCGGCGAGTTGTTCTGGCATGGCGCCCCGCTTGGGGAGCGGCGCGACGCTTTTTACGCCGGCCTGCTCTACATCGGCCACCGGGTTGCGGTGAATCGGGTGTTGACGCCGCTGGAAAACCTGCGCTGGAGCAGCCGCCTGCGCAACCCGGCCGATGACGGGCCAATCAACGAGGCTTTGGTACATATCGGCCTTGCCGGCCATGAGGATTCGCCCTGCCACTCGCTTTCGGCAGGGCAGTACCAACGGGTATCCCTGGCCCGTCTGTTCCTGCGCGGCGCCGGGCTGTGGGTGCTCGATGAACCCTTCACCACCCTGGACACCCATGGCGTGACCCTGCTGGAAAATCTCGTGACGCGGCATACCGAAAGCGGCGGCGCGGTGCTGATCACCACCCATCACAAACTTTCCCTGCCCGGCCTGCGCGCCCTGACCCTGGGAGTCGCAAGATGAGCGGGACAAATATCGGCACCGCTTTTCTGGCCACGCTCAAGCGCGATCTGCTGATCAGCCTTAAGCGGCGGAACGATATTCTCAACCCTTTCATGTTTTTCATCATCGTGGTGTCGCTGTTTCCCATCGGCGTCAGCCCGGAGAGCGCCATGCTGCGGCAGATCGCGGCGGGAGTGATCTGGATTGCCGTGCTGCTGGCCTCGATGCTGTCCATGGACAGCCTGTACCGCTCGGATTATGAAGACGGCACGCTGGAGCAGCTTCTGCTCAGTTCGGTGCCGTTGTATCTGCTGGTGTTCGCCAAGAATATCGCCCACTGGCTGGTGAGCGGGCTGCCGGTCATCCTGGTTTCGCCCCTGCTCGCCTACATGCTGGCCCTGCCCTCGGAAGGCTACATGACCCTGGTGGCCTCGCTGCTGCTCGGCACGCCGGTGGTGGGTATGCTGGGCTCGATTGCGGTGGCGCTGACCGTGGGCCTCGGCAGCCGCGGCTTGATACTTGCCGTGATCACCGTGCCCATGAGCGTGCCGGTATTGATTTTCGGCACCCTGGCGGTGCAGAACGCCCTCGCCGGTGGTTCGCCTCTGGGCTACCTCGCCCTGCTCGGCGCCATGCTGGCGCTCACCATCAGTCTTGCACCGTTGGCCACAGCGGCGGCATTGCGGATATCCATGAACTGAGCACTTGCAAATCAACCATGGCAACACCGGGGATATCGGTAACAGATTGTAGCCCGGCCCCGGCGCGGGGGTGGCTTCAGGTACAATGGCAGCGGGCGCGGCTGAGGCTGCGCCATTGATTCACGAGGTAGCTATGGCTGGCAGATGGCAGTGGTTTCACAGGCTCGGGTCGCCGAAGTGGTTTTATGAGAAAACCACCCGCTGGCTGCCCTGGCTGTGGGGCGCCATGGCGCTGTTTCTCACCGTGGGCCTGGTCTGGGCGCTGCTGTTTCTGCCCGAGGATTACCAGCAGGGGCACACTTCCCGCATTCTCGTGGTGCATGTGGCGGTTGCCGGCACTTCACTCTCCTTTTTCCCGCTGATGGCGGTTGCCGGCACCGTAACCCTGGTGTGGCGCATGAAGCTCGCCGACATGGTGGCCAAGAATGCCGCTCCGCTTGGCGCCTGGTTTTCCTTTCTCACCCTGGCCACGGGTTCCATCTGGGGCAGCGTGAGCTGGGGCACCTGGTGGGAATGGACCGACAGCCGGCTGGTGTCGATGCTGTTCCAGTTCTTCCTGCTGCTGGGAGTCATCTCCTTGCGCGCGGCCATAGAGAACGCCGAAACCGCCGCCCGGGCCTGCGCCCTGCTGTCCATTGTGGGCTGCATCAATGTGGTAGTGATCAAGTATTCGGTGGACTGGTGGAACACCCTGCACCAGCCTTCGAGCCCGATTTCCATGGAAGTCGGCAGCCCCAATGGCCCCGAGTTCTGGGTCGCCACAGTGGTGATGATCGTGGCGGTATACCTGTTTCTGGCGGTCAGCCTGATTCTGGCGACCCGCAATGAAATCCTCCAGCGGGAAAGCAGGGCCCAGTGGGTGCGGGAGCTTGCGCTGGAGGCGCGCTGATGTGGAGCTTCGTTCCTTGACCAGGCGCGGCGGCTATTCAGGGATATCCCGCGACTACGCGTCGTTTCGCGCGGGATGACGGGAGGAGGGCGCGCGATGATGAAGGGAGGAGATCGCGCGAGATGACGGGAGGAGGATGCGCGGGATGACGGAACAACGATAGGACAGCCATGCTTGATGGTATACAATTCAACAGCTTGGGCGAATTTCTGGCCATGGGGGGCTATGCCTTCAATGTCTGGTCGGTGTACGCCCTGTTTGCGATTTTTCTGTTGGCGAATCTGGCCCTGCCCCTGCGCAAGCGCCGTCGGATTCTGCGCGAACAGCGGCGCAGGCTTGCCGCCGGCGCGGGCCAGGAGGAAGCTGGCACCGCGGACCGCGCCGGCTGGGAGGTGAGCCAGGAGCCCGGGGTCCAGGCTTCCGGGTGGGAGAAGAGAAATGATGAAGCCGCATCGGCGCAATAGGCTCGGCATTATCCTGTTCATCGCCGTGGGCCTGAGCGTGGCCATCGGGCTGACCCTGTTCGCCCTGAGCCAGAACATCAACATGTTCTACTCGCCCACCGCGGTGGCCAATGGCGAAGTGGGGGCGGGCACCATGTTCCGCATCGGCGGCATGGTCAAGGACGGATCGGTGGACCAGCGGCAGGACAGTCTCGCGGTGCGCTTCGTCACCACCGATTATGTCCATGATGTGCCCATCGAGTACGAGGGTATTCTTCCCGACCTGTTCCGCGAGGGACAGGGCATCGTCGCCGAAGGGCGGCTCGACGCCGCCGGGGTGTTCCAGGCCAGCCGGGTGCTCGCCAAGCACGATGAGAACTACATGTCGCCCGAGGTGAGGGCCGCCATGGAACAGGCCGGCGCCAGCCCGGAGAACCATCCGTTCAGGGAATCCCCGGAGGACTGAATGATCCCTGAATTTGGCCAGTTCTCGCTGATTCTGGCTTTCTGCCTCAGTATCCTGCTCGGGACGCTGCCTCTTGCCGGAGCCGCCATGGGCAATGGCCTGTGGATGAGTCTTGGCCGGCCCCTGAGCGCCGGCCTTTTCGTCTTTCTCGGCATCTGTCTTTTCATTCTGGGCCACGCCTTCGTCACCGATGATTTTTCGGTGCGGGTCGTCGCCGCCCAGTCCAATTCCCTGCTGCCCATGCAATACAAGCTCACTGCGCTGTGGGGCGGCCACGAGGGCTCCTTCCTGCTGTGGACCTTCATGCTTTCCGGCTGGATTCTTGCCGTCAGCGTATTCAGCGGCAGCATGCCCCGGGAGTTCGTCGCCCGGGTGCTTGGCGTGCTCGGCCTGTTGTGCGCCAGCTATATCCTGTTCATGCTCGCCACTTCCAATCCCTTCGACCGCATGGCGCCGGTGCCGCCCGCCGATGGCGCGGACCTCAACAGCGCCCTGCAAGACATCGGCTTCATCCTGCATCCGCCGACCCTGTATATGGGCTATGTGGGCTATTCAGTGGTGTTCGCCTTTGCCGTCGCCGCCTTGCTCAGCGGTCGCCTCGACGCCGCCTGGGCGCGCTGGTCGCGGCCCTGGGCCAATGTCTCCTGGGCGATTCTGACCATCGGCATCGCCCTGGGAAGCTGGTGGGCCTATTACGAACTCGGCTGGGGCGGATGGTGGGCCTGGGATCCGGTGGAGAATCCGCCCCTGATCACCTGGCTGTTCGGCGCGGCGCTGATTCATTCCCTGGCGGTTACCGAAAAGCGCCGGGTATTCAAGAGCTGGACGGTGTTGCTGGCAATTCTGGCCTTTGCCGGAAGCCTGCTCGGCACCTTCATTACCCGCTCCGGCCTGCTGACTTCGGTACACGCATTCGCCAGCGACCCTTCCCGGGGCGTGTTCATTCTCGGCATTCTCGGTGTTTCCGTTGGCGGCGCCCTGCTGCTCTACGCCTTCCGCGCGCCGCTGATCAAGAGCGAATTCGGCTTTGGCTCATTGTCCCGGGAAGTCTTTCTGCTGGCCAACAACATCATTCTGGTGGTGGCCGCCGCCTCGGTGTTTCTGGGCACGCTGTTTCCCATGTTTTATCAGGCGCTGACCGGCGATCTGATTTCCATTGGCCCGCCCTATTTCAATCTGATTTTCGTGCCCCTGATGATCGTGCTCGCGATGCTGCTCGGCATCGGTCCCATGAGCCGCTGGAAAAAGACTTCGGGCGGTTACCTGAGGCGGCAACTCGGCAGGGTGGCGCTGGCGAGTCTGGCGCTTGGCGTGATATTGCCCCTGATCGTGCTGCTTGAGATTTCACTGCCCGCCACCATCGCCGTGGCCCTGGCGCTGTGGATCGCCCTGACCATAGGCCGGGACCTGCTGGCGAAAACTGCCAACAAGCCGGATCGCTGGCAGGGCCTGCGCTCGCTGACCTATGGCTATTATGGCATGCAGGGGGCGCATTTCGGCGTTGCCGTCATGCTTGTGGGCGTGGCCCTGACGAGCTGGTTCAGCACCGAAACCAGCGTTCTGCTGCGGCCGGGAGAAACCGTGGCCCTGGGCGAATACGAGTTTCGCTTCGATGGCAGCGAACGCATCGCCGGTCCCAACTACCAGGCTGACCGGGCCGCGGTCCTCGTGATCCGGGACGGCGAGCCGGTGGCGGACCTCTATCCCGAGTTGCGGGTGTATCTCGCCAGCGGTGCGCCTTCCACCGAAATGGCCATTGACGCGGGATTGATGCGGGATCTGTTCGTCACGCCGGGAGAGATTCGGGACAATGGCGCCTGGACCATGACGGTGTACGTCAAGCCCTTTGTGCGCTGGATCTGGCTGGGCGCGATCATCATGTCCCTGGGCGCCACCCTGGCGGCGGCGGACCGCCGCTATCGCAAGCTGGCCAGAATGCGTCGGGAAGAAGCTGTTGCCGTCGGCAGCGCGGGTGAGCGGGGCGGCCTGCGGCCGGCGCCGGGAGTCGGCCCTTGACCAAGTCATTACAGAAGCGGATTTTCTTTGTTCCGGTCGCGGCCTTTCTGCTGCTGGCGGTATTTCTCTGGCGGGGCCTGTATCTCGACCCCACGGAATTGCCCTCGGTTCTCATCGACAAGCCCATGCCGGAGTTCGCCATGACCACGGTGGAGAACCAGCCGGTGGGCAATGTCAACCTGCCGGAGCAGGTATTCCTGCTCAATGTCTGGGGCAGTTATTGCCTGCCCTGTCTGGTGGAGCATCCCACCCTGATGCGGCTTTCGGAAGAAGGCGAATTCCCCGTGGTGGGGGTGAATTACAAGGACCGCCGGCAACTGGCGCTGGACTGGCTCGAACGCAATGGCAATCCCTTCGCCTACAGCATTCTCGATGAAGAAGGCCGTTTCGGCATTGATCTGGGCGTCTACGGCGCGCCGGAAACTTTTCTCGTGGACGGCGAGGGGGTGATTCGCTATCGCCATGTGGGGGTTCTCGATGAGTCGGTCTGGCGCGATGTCTTTGTGCCGGTCATCGACGAATTGCGCGATCCTGGCCCCGGGCCCTGAGCGGCCCGGTCCTTGCG
Organism: Pseudomonadales bacterium; assembly: GCA_022825945.1. Classification (GTDB taxonomy): domain Bacteria; phylum Pseudomonadota; class Gammaproteobacteria; order Pseudomonadales; family Pseudohongiellaceae; genus UBA9145. The sequence continues at coordinate 31,055 of JAJDVS010000066.1, read as the reverse complement.
CCCGGACTGACATGACTTTCCCGCGAATCCTGCTGCTGTCCTTCCTTTTGGTGCTTGTAGCGCCGGCGGGCCTTGCCCAGGTGGACGCCTTCGCATTCGAGAATGACGAACAGCGGCAGCGCTTCCGCCGCCTGTCCAATGAATTCCGTTGCCCCATGTGCCAGAACGCCAATCTCACCGGCTCCACCGGCGGCGTTGCGGAAGACCTGCGCCGGGAAATCCACCGCATGATCCTGGCCGGCAGTACCGATACCGAAATCGAGCAATTCATGTTCGAGCGCTATGGAGACTTCATTTTTTATCGTCCTCGTCTGCGGCCCGACACCGTGCTGCTCTGGTTCGGGCCCGCGCTCTTTCTGCTGTTCGGGGCCTGGATGGGCTGGCGTATTCTGCGGCAGGCGGACGACCGGGAAAAGCAGACGCCCGCGGCGGATCTCGACACCGGCGAGCAGGAAAAGCTGCGGCGGTTGCTCGATAATGAATGAATTCACCGTCGCGTTCTGGCTGGTATGCCTGGCGCTTTTGGCATTGGCGGCAAGTTTCATCGCCGTGCCCATATGGCGCACCCGGCGCGGCGCGTGGGAAGTTGACGAAACAGTCCGCATCCAGGCCAATGTCGCGCTTTTCCGGGAGCGCAAGCACCAACTGGAGATGGAATTTGCCGCCGGCGAGTTCGACCGGGAACAATTCGACACCTTGCTGCTCGAATTGCAGACCAGCCTGCTCACCGATGTGAACGAGGAGGAACCCAAGGCGGGCGCTGTACCGGAAGCCTTCTCCCGGAGCGCTCCGGCGGTCCTCGCGCCCCTGATACTGATGGCGCTGCTGCCGCTGGCGGCCTGGCTGATGTACCGGCAATGGGGCCAACTCGACGATGTGGAACTGATGGACCAGTTTCAGCGCAGCGTGGCGGCGAGCGGCGACCCGGAAGCGGCCGGAGAGCTTGTGCTCAGCCTCGGGCAGGCGGTGCGGGATGATCCGGAACGTCCCTGGGCCTGGTATTTCCTCGGTGAAAACCTGTCCACCCTGGGTATGTTCGATGTGGCCAATTCGGCCTTTCGCCAGGCCGCCGGGCAAATGATCGAAGACGAGGAAAAGGCCCTGGCGCTGGGCCGGGTTGCGCTTACCGCCTATATTCTCGCGCAGTTCGAAATTACGCCCGCAGTGCAAGGCATCATCGACGAGGCCCTGGCGTTCAATCCCGATGAACCCAATATTCTGCAACTGCTTACCAGTGAGGCGGAGGAAAACGGCGATTACGACGCCGCCATCGGCTACTGGCGCCGTCTCTCCCAACTGAATCCCGATTCACAGTCGGCGCGGGAGAATATCGCCAACCTGCAAAGACTGCGCGATGGCGGGGAGGCCGTCGGCCCGACCATTGAAGTCGCAGTGGCCATCGCCGAAGAGCTGCAGCTCGATTCCCGGCTGCGGGTGTTTGTCGCCGCTCGCAATGCGGAAGTCCAGGGCATGCCGCCGCTGGCGGTGGCCGACCTTGCCGTGGCCGACTTGCCCGCCCGTATCCGCCTTGACGACAGCATGGCGGTGGGCCCTTTCAACCTGTCCTCCGCGAGCAGGGCCTTTGTCGGCGTGCTGGTATCACAATCCGGCTCGGCCAATCGCGGCGCCGGCGATTATTTTGTTGAATCCGAACCCTTCCCGGTGGAAAACCCGCCGCCCCTGCTGGAACTGGTCGTGTCCGAGCTCGTTCCCTGAGCGCGCTCGTCGCTGTCTGTCCGCCCTTGCCCAATGGAACAGTTTCTCACCATAGCCATGGCCCATCTGCTGGCAGTCGCCTCGCCGGGGCCGGATTTCGCCGTGGTTTTCAAGCAGAGCGTGAACGGCGGAACCAGGGCGGGGCTTTGGACCAGCGCCGGCGTGGGTTCCGGCATTTTTCTGCATGTCGCCTATTGCGTGCTCGGGGTGGCCTTGCTGCTGGCCCGGGTGGACTGGCTGTTCGCCCTGGTGAAATGGATTGCCGCGGCCTATCTCGCCTGGCTCGGCGCCCGGGCCTTGCACAGCGCCTGGCAGGCCGGCGCCGCGGCAGAGGCCGGCGTTTCCAGCGCGGTTCTCGCCCCGCAGCTGGCTTTCGCCACGGGTTTTCTCACCAATGGGCTCAATCCAAAAGCCACTTTGTTCTTTCTGGCCTTATGGACCGTGGTCATCAGCCCGGAAACGCCGCTGCAAGTGCAGATTTTCTACGGTGTCTATCTGGCCCTGGCGACTTTCGCCTGGTTTGCCCTGCTTTCCCGGCTGCTTGGCCGGCAGGCCGTGCGCGGTTTTCTGCTTCGCGCCGGCCGCTGGTTCGAAGCCGGCATGGGCACCGTGCTGCTCCTGCTCGCGGCCCAGATCGTCCTGATCGGCTGAATTACCGCAGGCTCCTGCGGCGCCGGCTGTGCAGGTTCAGATACTTGACTGATTTACTTGGTTATTGAATAATTGTCCCCATGTCTGGTTTACGGCGGGTTTTGCGGTGCAATTGACGACCAAGGGCAGATACGCGGTGACCGCGATACTGGATCTTGCTCTGCATGGCGGCGAAGGTCCGGTGAGTCTGGCTGATATTTCCGGGCGGCAGGACATTTCCCTGCCGTATCTTGAGCAGTTGTTCGGCAAGTTGCGCCGGGCGGGGGTTGTCAACAGCGTGCGCGGCCCGGGCGGCGGTTATGGGCTGGCCCGGGATGCATCGGCGATCTTTGTCGCCGAGATCATCGGCGCGGTGGATGAATCGGTGGACACCACCCGCTGCCAGGGCGCCGGCGACTGTCAGGGGGGCGAAACCTGTTTGACGCATTCCTTCTGGGAGGACCTGAGCGAACAGATTCTCGGTTTCCTTCAGGGCGTCAGTCTCGCCGATCTCATCGCCCGCCGCGAAGTGCGCCGCATCGCCGGGGAGCAGGACCGGAAACAGCACGGCAAGGCGCCCCGGATACCCCTGGCGATGACCGGCGCCGGACTGGATGAAACACGAATTTCGGCTGGCGCACCATAGCTGGCCTTCATGGAGCAAAACATGCAATATCCCATTTATCTCGATTACGCGGCAACCACGCCGGTGGACCCGAGAGTCGCCTCGGCCATGGCGGAATGCCTCACCATTGAAGCGAATTTCGGCAATCCCGCCTCCCGTTCCCATCAGTTCGGCTGGAAAGCCGAGGAGGCCGTGGAAAACGCCCGCCGCAATGTGGCCGACCTGGTGAACTGCGATCCCCGGGAGATCGTCTGGACCTCGGGCGCAACCGAGGCCGACAATCTGGCATTGAAAGGCGCCGCCCATTTCCATCACCGCAAGGGCAGGCACATCGTCACTTCCAAGATCGAACACAAGGCCGTGCTCGACAGTTGCCGCCAGCTTGAACGCGAAGGCTATGAAGTGACCTATCTCGATCCGGACAGCAACGGCCTGATTTCCCCGCAAGCCGTGGAGCAGGCCCTGCGTCCCGACACCATTCTCGTCTCGCTGATGCACGTCAACAACGAGATCGGCGTGATCAACGATATTGAAGCCATCGGCGAAGTCACCCGCCGCCGCAAGGTGGTCTTTCATGTGGACGCCGCCCAGAGCGCCGGCAAGCTGGAAATCGACCTGGAGCGGATGCAGGTGGACCTGATGTCCTTTACCGCCCATAAAATCTACGGCCCCAAGGGAATTGGCGCGCTGTACGTGCGCCGCAAGCCCCGGGTCCGCATCGAACCCCAGATTCACGGCGGCGGACACGAGCGCGGCATGCGTTCGGGCACCCTGGCAACCCACCAGATCGTCGGCATGGGCGAGGCCTATCGCATCGCCGGGGAAGAAATGCACGAAGAGGCCCGCCGCACCCTCGCCCTGCGGGAACAACTGCTGCGGGGGCTTGAAGACGTGGAGGAAGTCTACGTTAATGGCGACCTGACCCGCCGGGCGCCGGGCAACCTCAATATCAGCTTCAATTTTGTGGAAGGCGAATCCCTGATGATGGCCCTGCGGGAGCTCGCGCTGTCTTCGGGTTCCGCCTGCACCTCGGCCAGCCTCGAGCCCTCCTATGTGCTGCGGGCGCTTGGCCGCAACGACGAACTCGCCCACAGTTCGCTGCGAATTTCCATCGGCCGTTTCACCACTGCCGAAGATATCGACTACGCGATCGGGCGTATCCGCCATGCCGTCGCCAAGCTGCGGGAGCTTTCCCCGCTCTGGGACATGTACAAGGACGGCGTGGACCTCGATCAGGTTCAATGGGCTGCGCACTAGAGCGCAGGGGAGAAAAAACAGGATGGCATATTCAGAGAAGGTGCTCGACCACTACGAAAACCCGCGCAACGTGGGCCGTCTCGATGACGACGACGCCAATGTGGGAACCGGCATGGTGGGCGCCCCGGCCTGCGGCGATGTCATGCGCCTGCAGATCAGGGTCGATGGCGATGGCGTGATCGAGGACGCCAAGTTCAAGACCTATGGCTGCGGTTCGGCCATCGCGTCGAGTTCGCTGCTGACCGAATGGGTCAAGGGCAGGTCGCTCGATGACGCCACCCGGATCCGCAACAAGGACATCGCCGACGAACTCGGACTGCCGCCGGTGAAGATCCACTGTTCGGTGCTCGCCGAGGACGCCATCAAGGCGGCCATTGCCGATGTGCGCAAGAAGCGGGAACAGGCGGAATAAAAAACCATGGCCATTTCCATCACCGAAACCGCCGCGAGCCACGTCGCCAGGCAGCTTGCCGAGCGCGGCCGCGGCCTCGGCATTCGCGTGGGCATTACCACCACCGGCTGCTCGGGCATGGCCTATGTTCTTGAATACGCCGACCAGCTCCAGGAAGGCGATCAGGTATTCGAGGCCCACGGCGTCAAGATCGTGGTGGACCCGAAGAGCCTCGTCTATATCGACGGCACTGAAATGGACTTTGTCAAGCAAGGACTTAACGAAGGTTTCGAGTTTCGCAATCCCAATGTGAAAGGCGAGTGCGGCTGCGGCGAAAGCTTCAGCGTCTGAGCCCGCCGCCGGATTGAGGCTTTGCCGTGCTCGCCATTGCCGACAACTACTTCGCCCAGTTCGCCTTGCCGGTCGATTTCGAGATCAATTCCGGCAGGCTTGGCTCCCGGTATCGAGAATTGCAGGCCGAGGTACACCCGGACCGCTTCGCCGCGTCCGGCGAAGAGCAGCGCCTGCAAGCCATCAAGCTCAGCAGCTACCTGAACGAAGCTTATGAAACGCTGAAATCTCCCCTGCGCCGGGCGGGCTATCTGTTGCGGCTACGGGGTATCGACGTGGAACAGGTTGCCCAGTCCGACCTCGCTCCCGAGCTGCTCTTCGAACAGATGGAATTGCGCGAAAGCCTGGCGGAACTGTCCGGGGGCGAATCCGCTTTCGACCGGCTTGATGAACTGAACCGCAAAGCCGCAAGCCGGCTTGCCGAGCGCCAGCGGCAATTTGTCCAGGCCCTGGCCGGGAATCGGCTCGACCAGGCCAGAAAGCTGTTCCACGAGTTGCAGTTCCTGCACAAACTCCAGACGGAAATCGACAAGAAGGAAGAATCCCTTGAGTCTGTTGCAGATTTCTGAACCCGGCGGCGGCGACCCGCGGCGAGCGGTCCATCGGCGGGCGGCGGGCATCGATCTCGGCACCACCAATTCCCTCATCGCCACGGCAATCAAGGGTGAGGTGCGCACCCTCGCCGACGCCGACGGCGCCCATTTGCTGCCTTCGGCGGTGCAGTATGGCGCTGGCGGCCTACTCGCCGTGGGCGCCGCGGCAAAAGCCCGGTCCGCCGCGGACCCGGGCAATGTCATCGTCTCGGCCAAGCGCGCGCTCGGCAAGAGCTTTGCGGAACTGCGGTCGGGCGGCGGTTTTCGCCAATACCGTTTTGACGCCGGCAAGGGCGACGCCGCGCCGGCCTTTGTCACCGCGGCCGGCCCCAGGGATCCGGTGGAAGTTTCCGCCGCCATCCTCCGTGCCCTTGCCCGGCGCTGCCGTGAGGAGACCGGTGAGGAACTCGCCGGCGCCGTCATTACAGTTCCCGCGTATTTTAACGATGCCCAGCGGCAGCAGACCCGGCACGCCGCCAAACTGGCCGGCATTGAAGTGCTCCGCCTGCTCAATGAACCCACTGCGGCGGCGGTGGCCTATGGCCTCGACCGGGGCGGGCAAGGCAATATCATTGTATTCGATCTTGGCGGCGGCACTTTTGACGTGTCCCTGCTCAGCCTGCGAAAAGGCGTGTTCGAAGTATTGGCCACCGGCGGGGACACCGCGCTTGGCGGCGATGATTTCGATCAGGCCGTGGCCGACTGGCTGATTGCCCAGGGCGGCGTGGAAGCCGTGGCCGCCGCGGACTGGCCGGCGCTGTTGCAAGTGGCCAATCAGGCGCGGGAACGGCTTGGCGATGCGGACCAGGCCGAGGTCGTCTGGCGCGATTGGCGCGGAGCTTTGGATGCGGCGCAGTTCGCCGAAATCGCCGCGCCCCTGGTGCGGCGCACAATCTTGAGTTGCCGCCGGGTCATGCGGGACGCCGGCGTGGATACCGGTGCCATCGGCAATGTGCTGCTGGTGGGGGGCGCCACGAGAATGCCCCTGATCCGCCAAGCGGTGGCGAAGTTCTTTGGCCGCGAGCCACTGACGGATATCGATCCGGATCGGGTGGTCGCCATGGGCGCGGGCATTCAGGCCGAAGTGCTCATCGGCAACCGGCCCACCGGCGATTTCCTGCTGCTTGACGTCAATCCGCTTTCGCTTGGCATCGAAACCATGGGCGAACTCGTGGAAAAGATCATTCGCCGCAATACCGCGATTCCCGTGGCCAAATCGCAGGAATTCACCACCTTCAAGGACGGTCAGACCGCCATGGCCCTGCATGTGGTGCAGGGCGAGCGGGAACTCGTCGGCGAATGCCGCTCCCTGGCGCGCTTTACCCTCGGCGGCATCCCGCCCATGGTGGCTGGAGCGGCGAAGGTGAAGGTGACTTTCCAGGTGGACGCCGATGGCCTGCTCAGCGTGTCGGCGGAGGAGGCGAGCACCGGCGGCAAGGCCGAGGTGCAGGTAAAACCCAGCTTCGGGCTCGACTCCGGCCAGATCGAACAAATGCTCAGGGATTCCCGGGACCATGCCCGGGATGACATGCTGGCCCGAGCCCTCGGCGAGGCGAGGCTCGACGCCACCCGCCTCATGGACGCCATCAGCGGCGCAATCAAGGAAAACGGAGAAATTCTCTCAGCCGCTGAAAAAAGCGGTATCGAGCAGGCCCTCGCCGAACTTCGCGACGCCATGGCGGAACACGACTCCGCCCGGATCGAAGAACTGACCCAACGGCTCAACCATGTCAGCGAAGCCTTCGCCGCCCGGCGCATGAACCTGACGGTGGGCGCCGCCCTGCGCGGAGAATCCATCGATACCCTCAGTCGAGAGACCGAATAAGGCCCAGAGACCCAAAATGCCAAAGATCACCATCCTGCCACACGAATCCATCTGCCCGGAAGGCGCCGAGTTCGAAGCCGAACCCGGCGTCAGTGTGCTCAATGCCGCCCTCAGGCAGAAGGTGCGCATCGAACACGCCTGTGAAAAATCCTGCGCCTGCACCACTTGCCATGTCATTCTCCGGGAAGGCTTCGATTCGCTGGAGGAGCCCGGCGAAAACGAGGAAGACTATCTCGACAAGGCCTGGGGCCTCGAACCCGAATCCAGACTGAGCTGCCAGGCCATCGTCGCCGACGAGGACCTGGTGGTCGAAATTCCGAAATACACGATCAACATGGTGTCGGAAAATCACTGATTTCTTGGAAATTTCCGCTCGGATGAATTATTCGGCTATGCGGGATAATCAGGAGGCGCATATGAAGTGGACCGATGTTAATGACATAGCAATCGAACTGGCCGAACAGCACCCGGATGTCGATCCCCAGTGGGTAAGCTTCGTCGACCTGCACCGATGGGTCTGTGAGCTGGAAGATTTCGATGACGATCCCAATCGCAGCGGCGAGAAAATCCTGGAAGCAATCCAGATGGCCTGGATAGAGGAAGCCGATTGACCCGGCAGCGACGGCCCCAGGCCACATGATTCCTGGGCGTGATACCATCCGCCGTGGTAACTCTTGCCGGTCCCCGCGCAATGACAGGTTATGAACCCCGCCAGGCCCGGAAGGGAGCAACGGTAGTAGCTGACGCATGTGCCGCGGTGTGGCTGGCAAGGGCTACCGCCCAACCCGGTCGGGCAAGCAAGGATTCCCCGGTTCCATGGCACAGGCCCGGGCGGCAACAGGGCAAGCGACAGGCATGAGCTACCAGGTACTCGCCAGAAAATGGCGCCCCGGCGATTTCAGCGAAGTTGCCGGCCAGGAGCATGTCCTCAAGACGCTGATCAACGCCCTCGACAAGCAGCGCCTCCATCACGCGTATCTGTTCACCGGCACCCGGGGCACCGGCAAGACCACTTTGGCCCGCATTCTCGCCAAATGCCTCAACTGTGAGCAGGGCGTCAGCGCTACGCCCTGCAATGTCTGCGGCGTCTGCGCGGAAATCAACGAAGGCCGCCATCTCGACTTGTTTGAAATCGACGCCGCCTCGCGCACCAAAGTTGAGGACACCCGGGACCTGCTCGATAACGTTCAGTTTGCCCCATCACGGGCGCGCTTCAAGGTCTATCTGATCGATGAAGTCCATATGCTCTCAACCCACAGCTTCAATGCCCTGCTGAAAACTCTGGAAGAGCCTCCGGAGCATGTCAAGTTCCTGTTCGCCACCACCGATCCCCAAAAACTGCCGGTGACCATCCTTTCGCGCTGCCTCCAGTTTCACCTGCGCAACCTCGGCCCCAAAACCATCGTCAAGTATCTTGGCCCCGTACTTGAAAAGGAACAGATCGAATGTGAAACCGATGCCCTGTGGCAGATTGCAGACGCCGCCGCCGGCAGCATGCGCGATGCCCTGACCCTGCTTGACCAGGCGATCTCCTACTGCCAGGGCAGAATCAAGGCGGAAGCTGTGGTGGAAATGCTTGGCATTCCTCCCAGGCGACACGTCTTTGCCCTGCTGCGGGCCATGGCCTCGGGAGACCTGCCGGGAGTGCTCAAAGTCAGCAGGGAGTTGGCGGGGCAGATACCCGATTACGCCCAAACCCTGGACGGCCTGCTATCGACGCTGCACCGGCTCGCTCTCGCCCAGGCTTATGCAGATGCCATCGACAATCACCAGGGGGACCGCAGGGAGATACTCGAACTCGCCGGCAAGTTCAGCGCGGAAGACCTGCAACTGTACTACCAGATCGGCGCCAGGGGCAGGGAAGAGCTTGCCCTGTCCGGCGACGCCCGGGCCGCTTTCGAAATGCTGCTGCTGCGGATGCTGGTGTTTTCTCCGGAACCCGCGGTCACAGCGGCCCCATCATCCGAAACACCACCGTCCGGGGAACCACCACTTCCGCCGGAAACACGGGAGTCCCAGCCAGCGGAGCCAGCATTCCCCAGCGATTCCGCGCCACCCTGGGAAGAGCCGGCCCCGTCCGACCCAGGTCCGGCGCCCGGTCAGCCAGCCAAATCCATGCCCACTGCCAAAGATTCCCTGGTGGCGGACTTCGAACAGGACCCTGTGGTCCAGACCCTGGTCAGGAACTTTTCCGGCACCGTGCTCAGGGATAGCGTCACCACAGTACAGAGCCGAGGTAGTCAATGACGGATTTCACCGAGATAATGAAACAGGCCAGGCGACTCAAGGATCGCATGGAACAGGCAAAGGAGGAACTTGCCGCCACCGTGGTCGAGGGTCAGGCCGGTGCCGGCGCGGTCAGGATTCGCATGAATGGCCGCTACGACGCCATTGAAGCCAGCATCGACGAGAACATGGCCCGGGAAGACAGGGAAATTCTGGAAGACCTGATTTGCGGCGCGATCAACGACGCCGTTCGCAAGATTGAACAGGAAAACCAGCAGGCCATGCGCGGCATGGCGGGTTTCGCCGGACTGCCCCCCGGCTTCAAGCTGCCGTTCTAGGAAGTAATCCGCCCCCCGGGAATATGCCGCGTGAGTTCCAGTCCACTGATCGATGAGTTGATCGAAGCATTCCGTTGCTTGCCCGGAGTCGGGCAGAAGTCAGCCCAGCGCATGAGTCTGCATCTGCTGGAGCGAAACCGGCAGGGCGGCCGCAAGCTCTGTGAAAGTCTTGCCGGGGCGCTGGAGAAAATCGGCAATTGCCAGTACTGCCGCAATCTTACCGAGGAAAAAAGCTGCCGGATCTGCGCCAATCCGGCCCGGGACCAGAAACTCTGCTGCGTCGTGGAAACGCCGGCCGATGTTCTCGCCATCGAACAGGCGGGCGCCTACCGCGGGATCTATTTCGTGCTGATGGGTCATCTCTCTCCCATCGACGGCGTCGGGCCGGAACAGCTCGGGATTCCCCTGCTGCTCAAACGGGTGGCCGACGCCGGATTCAGGGAACTCATTCTTGCCTGCAACGCCACCGTGGAAGGCGACGCCACGGCCTGGTATATCGCCGAACAACTGCGCGGCGCCGGAATTGCGGTGTCGAGAATCGCCCATGGCGTCCCCGTGGGCGGGGAACTGGAGTATACCGACGGCGGCACCCTGTCCCACGCCTTTGCCGGCCGCACTCCCATGCGGCAAGCCTGACGCAATGACCGCGACCCTTGCAAATTACGAATATGTCGCGGATCAGGACCGCTTCGCCCAGCTCTGTGGGAACTGGCTTGATTCCCCCTCGGTGGGCCTCGATACCGAATTCATTCGCACCCGGACCTTTTATCCAAAAACCGGCCTGTTGCAATTCTGTGTCGATTCCCGCTGTTTCCTGGTGGACCCGCTGAAGATCAGCGACTGGGAACCTTGCCGGAAACTGCTGGCGGGCGCCACCATGGTGATTCACGCGGCGGGGGAGGATCTCGGCCTGCTGCAGCATCTGCTCGGCGCGGTTCCCGCAAAACTGTTCGATACCCAATTGGCGGCGGCTTTTCTTGGCGTCGGCTTCAGTCTGAGTTACCGGGACCTGGTCAGCGAATTCTGCGGCATCGATCTGCCCAAATCGGAAACCCGCTCAAACTGGCTGCAGCGCCCCCTGAGCACGGCGCAATTGCAGTACGCGGCGGCTGACGTGCGGTTCCTGCCGGCCCTGTGGCAGAAGCTCGGACAGCGACTCGACGAAGAGCAAAAGCTCGATTGGTTCACTGCCGACTGCCGGGAATTGACCGCCTCCGCGATTCGCAACGAGGACCCCCGGAGCTGGCGGGAAGCCTGGCGGCAGATCAATGATCACGAACTGCTTGATGATCGTGGCCTGCTGCTGTTGCAGCGGCTTTGCCGCTGGCGGGAGAAGGAAGTTCGCGCCCGCGACCTGCCCCGCAACTGGCTGGTGGCCGACCGGGACCTGGTCGCCCTTGCCAGGGGCCTGGAGGGTTGTCGGAACATTGGGCCGGAGAAGATTCGCAACGCCGCAGGTGCCAATCCGAAATTCGCTTCGCGCTTCGCCGCTTCCCTGACCCGTTGTCTCAATGAGCCGGATGAGGATCTGGCCCAGCCGCCCAGCCGCCGGCAATCCCCGGCGTTCGGGCGGTCCTTGCGTGAACAGCTCAAGCTGTGGCGCAATCTTGCGCAGCGGGAAGCCAGCCGTATCCGGGTCTGCCCCGAACTGCTCGTCCGCCGCAGGCAGATGCAGCAATTGGTGCAATCCCATGCCCTTACCGGCAGTATCGACTGGCCCCCGGAAATGCGCGGCTGGCGGAAGCGGGTGCTCGAGCCGGTACTGGCGGCGGAGTTGCCGGCAAGCAAACAGGCCGCCGAAACCAAGGTGATATGATGCGTGGAGCGGTATGGCCGGGTTTCCGTCATCCTGCGGCGCGGGCTCCTGGAATGACAGGGGGAGGTGCAAGTCCATGATGGCGATGCTTGCTGGAAAGTCCCGGTATGGCCGGTGATACGAACTACGCACTGACCTGGTTTGTTTACCTGGCTTCCAGCGCGGTTTTCTATCTGGTGTTCTGGAAATTCAGCAGTCTGGCCGGGCGGCTTCCCGCCTGGCTGTTGCGCACCCTGCTGGCGGTGCTGATCCTCACCCCGGTGCTGCCGCAATCCGAAAATGAAGTTGCGGTTCCCGCCTTGATGGCCATTGCCCTGGACAGCATCGCCGCCGGCCCCGGCGCCGCCGCGAGAGCGCTTGCCGCCCTGGCCACGGGAACGGTGCTTGGTTGCATCGCCTCGCTTGGGCTGTTTTTCGTGTTGAGCTTGCGCCGCAGAAAATCCAGATGGAAAATCTTGTGACAGGCTGACCCATTCCCATGACGCTGATTCGAAACGAGGATCTGGTTGCCAGCGTGGCGGACGCGCTGCAATTCATCTCCTACTACCATCCGCCGGATTTCATCGCGGCCCTCCATGCTGCCTGGCGCCGGGAGCAATCCGCCGCCGCCCGGGACGCCATGGCCCAGATTCTGGTCAATTCCAGACTCTGCGCCGAAGGCAGGCGGCCCATTTGCCAGGACACCGGCATAGTCACCGTATTCCTCGATATCGGCATGGCGGTGCAATGGGAAGGCGGCGCGGCTCTTGCGGACCTGGTCAATGAAGGCGTTCGCAGGGCTTACCGGTTGCCGGAAAACGTATTGCGGGCCTCGATTCTCGATGATCCCCTGGGCGCCCGCCGAAACACCGGCGACAATACCCCGGCGGTCATCCATACCCGGCTCGTTCCCGGCAAGCAGGTGCATGTGCGCCTTGCGGCCAAGGGCGGCGGTTCCGAAAACAAGGCGCGGCTGGCCATGCTCAACCCGAGCGACAGTCTCGCCGACTGGGTCGTGGATACCCTGCCGGGAATGGGCGCCGGCTGGTGTCCGCCGGGAATGCTGGGCATCGGCGTTGGCGGCACTGCCGAGCAGGCCATGGTGCTCGCCAAGGAGTCGCTGATGGACGCCATCGACATGCACGAGTTGCGCGAGCGCGGGCCGCGGAATCGCAAGGAGGAGTTGCGGCTGGAAATCTTTCGGCGCGCCAACGAGCTTGGCATCGGCGCCCAGGGGCTGGGCGGCCTGACCACGGTGCTCGATGTGAAAATCCTCGATTATCCCACCCATGCCGCCTCGCTGCCCGTGGCGATGATTCCCAACTGCGCCGCCACCCGCCATGCCCATTTCACCCTGGACGGCAGCGGCCCCGCGGAGTTGACGCCGCCAAGCCTCGCCGATTGGCCCGAAATCGACTGGGACCCCGCGGCGGGCTCGCGCAAGGTGAATCTGGACCGACTCACCCGGGAAGACATCGCAAGCTGGCGCCCGGGAGAAACCCTGCTGCTTTCCGGGACCCTGCTCACCGGCCGCGACGCCGCCCACAAGCGCCTGCTCGCCATGCTCGAAGCCGGCGAAGCATTGCCGGGCGGCATCGACCTGAATAACAGATTCATCTACTACGTGGGGCCGGTGGACCCGGTCGGGGACGAAGTCATCGGCCCGGCGGGCCCCACCACCGCAACCCGCATGGACAAGTTTACCGATGGCCTGCTTTCCAGCACCGGCATTCTCGGCATGATCGGCAAGGCAGAACGCGGGCCCATGGGCGTCGCAGCCATCCGCCGCCACCGTGCGGTGTACCTGATCGCGGTAGGCGGCGCGGCCTTTCTGGTCTCCAGGGCTATCCGCGCGGCCCGGGTGGTGGCTTTCGCCGAGTTGGGCATGGAAGCCATCCACGAGTTTGAAGTGGAAGACATGCCGGTCACCGTGGCGGTGGACAGCCAGGGACAATCCGTGCACCAGAGCGGTCCGGCGCTATGGCGCGGACGCATCGCCGAAGAGCGCGCCCTCGAAGTCTCTTGAAAGCACCCGGGTACCCAGGTCAATGCCACAGACCGAATACGAGCGGCAAATCGAACGACTGCATGAGTCGCTGGGCATCCCTGCGAATTACCGGCGGCAATCGCCATTGCCATTGCAGCGCGTCCCGAAAGCTCTGGTGGCCACCGAAACCGACTGCTTCGGCCGTCCCCAGCAACTGACAGAGGCCGCATTCCGCGCCTGGCGCGCCATGAAACAGGCAGCCTCGGACGATGCCGTGGAGATATTCCTCGTCTCAGCCTGGCGCAGCCCTCAATACCAGCACGACCTCATTGCCCGCAAACTCGCCCAGGGCCAGACCATCGAACAAATCCTCAAGGTCAATGCGGCCCCGGGCTACAGCGAACACCACACCGGCCGCGCCCTGGACATCGGCGCCCCCCATTCCGAAATCCTCAGCGGAGCCTTCGAAAACACACCCGCCTTCCGCTGGCTGGCCCGCCACGCCCGGGGCCACGGTTTCCAAATGAGTTACCCCCGCAACAATCCCCTGGGCATCAACTACGAGCCCTGGCACTGGTGCTACCGCGGCCAACCCCGAGATTCGTATCGAAATTGAAATCGGGTGCATTTGCCCGGCGTGGAGGCTTGGCGGATAATCGGTCGTTTGACCCGGCAAATGGCAGGTCCATGGATTCCATCGTCGTCAAGGGCGCGCGCACCCACAATCTCAAGAATATCGACCTGACCATTCCCAGGGACAAACTCGTGGTGATTACCGGGCTTTCCGGCTCGGGCAAGTCCTCGCTGGCTTTTGACACCCTCTACGCCGAGGGGCAGCGGCGCTATGTGGAGTCGCTTTCCACCTATGCCCGGCAGTTCCTGTCGATGATGGAAAAGCCCGATGTGGACCATATCGACGGCCTCTCGCCGGCGATTTCCATCGAGCAGAAATCCACCTCCCACAATCCGCGCTCCACCGTGGGAACGATCACCGAGATTTACGACTACCTGCGCCTGCTCTTCGCCCGGGCGGGGGAGCCGTTCTGCCCGGACCACAAGGTCAAGCTGGAAGCCCAGACCATAAGCCAGATGGTGGACCAGGTGCTCGCCATGCCCGAGGGCTCCCGGGTCATGGTGCTGGCGCCGGTGGTGCGCGAACGCAAGGGCGAGCATCTCCATGTGTTCGATGAGTTGCGTACCGGGGGGTTCATTCGCGCCCGGGTCGACGGCCTGATCTGCGAGATCGATTATCCGCCGGAACTCGACAAGAACAGGAAGCACAGCATTGAAGTCGTGGTGGACCGGCTGCGAGTGCGGCCGGAACAGGCCCAGCGCCTTGCCGAAAGCTTCGAGACCGCCCTGGAGCTATCGGGTGGACTCGCCATGGTGGCCGGCATGGATGCGGAGGACGGCGCGGAAGACCTGTTGTTTTCCGCCCTGTTCGCCTGTCCTCACTGCGGCCACAGCATTGGCGAGCTTGAGCCGCGGATGTTTTCCTTCAATAATCCCGCTGGCGCCTGCCCGGCCTGCGACGGCCTGGGTGTGCGCGAATTTTTCGATGAATCCCGGGTGGTTGCCGATCCCGAGCGCAGCCTTGCCGAAGGCGCGATTCGCGGCTGGGAGCCGAGAAATCTCTGGTACTACTCCAAGCTTGAAGCCTTGGCGAAGCATTACGGATTCAATCTCGACACGCCGTTCGGGAAGCTTGACCGGCGCCACCAGAACATCGTTCTGCAAGGCAGCGGCGGCGAAGCCATCCAGTTCCGCTATGTGGGCAGCCGGGGCATGAACATCACCAGAAAGCAGCCTTTCGAGGGCGTCATGCCGCATATCAGACGGCGCTACAACGAAACCGATTCCGAGCGCGTGCGCAGCGAACTCGCCCGCTATCTCAGCTTTCGGACCTGTCCCGACTGCAATGGCACGAGGCTCAAGCGAGACGTCCGCCATGTATTTATCGAAGGCCGTAACCTGCCCGGCATTACCGAAATGACCGTGGCCCGGGCGGTGCGGTATTTCGACGAGTTGGGCCTTGAAGGCAAGCAGGCCCATATCGCCGAAAAAGTACTCAATGAATTGCGGCAGCGGCTCAAGTTTCTCATGGATGTGGGCCTGAACTATCTGACTCTGAACCGCAGCGCCGAAACGCTGTCCGGGGGCGAGGCCCAGCGCATTCGCCTCGCCAGCCAGATCGGCGCCGGGCTCGTGGGCGTGATGTACATTCTTGACGAGCCTTCCATCGGCCTGCATCAGCGCGACAACGGGCGCCTGCTCAACACCCTGCTGCGATTGCGCGACCTCGGCAATACCGTGCTCGTGGTGGAACACGACGAGGAAGCCATCCGCAACGCCGATCACATCATCGATATCGGCCCCGGCGCCGGCGTTCATGGCGGCAGGGTCGTGGCCCAGGGCGGGGCGCGGGCGATTGAAAGCTGCCCGGCCTCGATTACCGGCCAATATCTCTCCGGCGCGGAAGCCATTGCCGTTCCCGAAAGCAGAACGCCCCGGGATAGCAGGCGCCTGCTCCGGATCAAGGGCGCCCGGGGCAATAATCTGCAACAGATAGACGTGGAGCTGCCACTGGGCCTGTTCACCTGCGTCACCGGCGTTTCCGGTTCCGGCAAATCCACCCTGGTCAATCACACCCTGTATCCCATTGCCGCCACGCGGCTCAACAAGGCCCAGTCGCTCTCACCGGCGCCCCATGATTCGATCACAGGCCTGAACCTGCTCGACAAGGTGGTGGACATCGACCAGAGCCCCATCGGCCGCACGCCGCGGTCGAATCCGGCGACCTATACCGGAGTGTTCACTCCCGTGCGGGACCTGTTCGCCGCCACCGCCGAAGCCCGCAGCCGGGGCTACAAGCCGGGCCGGTTCAGTTTCAATGTCAAGGGCGGCCGCTGCGAAGCCTGCCAGGGCGATGGCGTGCTCAAGGTGGAGATGCACTTTCTGCCGGATATCTATGTGACCTGCGATGTCTGCCAGGGCAAGCGCTACAACCGGGAAACGCTTGAGGTCAAGTACAAGAACAAGGACATCCACCAGGTGCTCGACATGACCGTGGAAGATGCCCGGGAGTTCTTCGACGCCATCCCGGTCATCGCCAGCAAGCTGCAAACCCTGGTGGATGTGGGGCTTTCCTATATCCGCCTCGGCCAGGCCGCCACCACCCTGTCCGGCGGCGAGGCCCAGCGGGTGAAATTGTCCCGGGAATTATCCAAGCGCGATACCGGCAGCACGCTCTACATTCTCGACGAGCCCACCACCGGCCTGCATTTTCACGATATCCGTCAGTTGCTCAAGGTACTGCACCGGCTGCGGGACCACGGCAACACCATCGTCGTGGTGGAGCACAATCTCGATGTCATCAAGACCGCGGACTGGATTATCGATCTCGGCCCCGAAGGCGGCAGCGGCGGCGGCCGCGTGGTCACCAGCGGCACGCCGGAGCAGGTGGCGGAGTTTCCCGAATCCCATACCGGGAAATACCTGCAAAAAGTGCTGCCGCCCGCCGCGAGCGAGCAGATTCGCGCGGCGAGCTAGCAGCCTGCGCCGCAGGAATTCACGGCTGCAAATCCGCTCTTCTCGGTTCAGCGCAGCGAGTAAGCCACGAGTTCCGCCAGACCCCGGGTGCCGCCTCCCACAAACATGGCCAGGTACTGGACGCCGTCGTGCTCATAGGTGAATGGCAGGCCCACCTGGTTATCGGGCAACTCGAGCTCGGCGATGATGTCGCCTGTCTCCTTGTCGATGGCGCGCATGGTGGGGCCGGCATCGGCGCTGCCATTGCCTTCGGCCACGAACAGCAGCGTCCTGGTCAGCAGCACGCCCGCCCGGGTGGGCACCCCCGTGGGCGGCAGGTCAACCCCCTCCAGGAGCGGATGGTTGGCAATGCGCTCGGGAGTGTCGGCATTGGGGACCCACCACAGGTGATCGCCGCTGTTCATATCGATGGCGGTAATGCGGCCATAAGGTGGCTTGACCACTTCCAGCCCCTGGATGCGGGGAATTCGCACGCCGAAACCCTGGCTGAGGTCGATATCCGACTCGGGATTCTTGGCCAGCGCCAGTACCTGAAGCTGGGTTCTGGAAGGCACGTAGAGAATGCCGGTTTCGGGATCGATGGCCGAGCCTTCCCAGTTTGCGCCGCCGGTGGAGGAGGGCAGGCTCAGCAGGCCGCGGGTGCCGTCGGGCGCATCGGCGAGCGACGGCGGCGTGTACAGGCTCGGGCTGAGGCGGAAATCGGCGATGGCCTCCAGCGCCAGGGCCCTGAGTTCGGGAGTGAAGTCGATCAGATTGTCTTCGGTGAAGCCCTGGACATCGAATGGCGCCGGACGGGTGGGAAAGGGCTGGGTGGGCGCGTACCACTCGTTGGGCACATCGCCGGTCGGCACCGGGCGCTCCACGATCGGCCAGATGGGCTCGCCGGTATGCCGGTCAAAGGCGTAGACAAAAGCCTGCTTGGTCACCGACATGACCACGTCCCGGCCGTTGGGCAGATCGATCAGCACCGGCGCCGCCGGCACGTCCCAGTCCCAGATGTCATGGTGAATGAACTGGAAGTGCCACTGCCTTTCGCCGGTTTGCACATCCAGGGCGACTATGCCGCTGGAAAACAGGTTGGCGCCTGGACGATCGCCGCCGTAGTAGTCGCCGGTCGGGTCTTCCACGGGCAGATAGACATGCCCCAGTTCCGGATCGCCGGACATCGGCGCCCAGACGCCGGAATTGCCGGTGAATTCGACGCCTTCGTCGAGCCAGGATTCGTAGCCGACTTCGCCCCGCTCGGGGATGGTGTGGAAGGTCCACAAACGCTCGCCGGTATGCACGTCGAATCCGCGGATATCGCCCTTGGTGTTCATCTTGGCCCGGGGCCGCCCGCCGGTGCGGTGGGCGGCGCCCACCACGATCACGTCATTCATGACAAATGGCGGGGCGGACAGGCCGATGTCCGGATAGGGAAAGCGGGGATCGTCGCCGTTGCGCACGCCCACCATCAGGTCCACGGTGCCGTTGTCGCCGAAATCCGGGTCCGGGATGCCGGTTCTGGCATCCAGGGAAACCATGTGGTAGCCGGGGCTGACATCGATCACTCTTTGCTTTTCGCCATCGGTCCAGTAGGCCACTCCGCGGCCGGAGCCCTTGCGGGGCGCCTCGTCATAGCGGTCGCCTTCCTGGTAGCGGTAGATCCAGAGCACTTGTCCGGAGCCTGCGTCCAGGGCCATGACATTGCGCGTGCTGCCGGCGTTGGTATAGAGAATCCCGCCGATTTCCAGCGGCGTGGCGGGGTTGTTGTACACCGGGTCAGGGCCGATGCCCTGGGTGGAAAAGCGCCAGGCGATTTCCAGTTCGTGGACATTGTCGGCGTTGATCTGATCCAGCGGCGAATAACGCTGGGAAAACTCGTCGCCGTGATACAGCGGCCAGTCTCCCGCCGCAACACTGGTGCCATGCTGGGCGGATGCCGCCGGGCTCCAGGCGAGCAAGGCGACAGCGGCAAGAATGGCGAATGTTGGGTTTGCGCTTCTGGTCATCTGGAATTCTCCCGATGCGATTGGCTTGGTTGGGCGCGGTTCGGCTTCTGCTTGTGAATCGCAACATACCAGATTGAACTCGGCCAGGCTATTGACCCCGACCGGGATGTTTATATAGAATCCACCTCTTTCCGGGGCGGGTGTCTGCTCACCGGACTTGTCCCCTTCGTCTAGAGGCCTAGGACACCGGGTTTTCATCCCGGCAACAGGGGTTCGAAACCCCTAGGGGACGCCAACTGCGAAAACCCGGCGCAAGCCGGGTTTTTTGCGATTTGCGAAAAGAGCCCGCGTCGCGGGACCCGGTTGCTCCTGAACCGAAGGCAGCGAAAGCCATTCATGACTGTAGCCATATCCGTCAGCAATCTGCAGAAAAGCTACGCCAGCGGCACCATGGCGCTGAAAGGCATCTCGCTGGAAGTCGGACAGGGAGATTTTTTTGCGCTGCTTGGCCCCAACGGCGCCGGCAAATCGACCTTCATTGGCATCGTCTCTACCCTGGTCACCCGCACCGGAGGCAAGGTGCGCGTGTTTGGCCGCGATGTGGATACCCACGTGTACCAGACCAAGCTCGATCTTGGCGTGGTGCCCCAGGAAATCAACTTCAGCCAGTTCGAGAAAGTCGGCGATGTGGTCCGGACCCAGGCGGGCTATTATGGCCTGCCGCGCAAACTTGCCGCCGAGCGCAGCGAAAAGTATCTCAGGCAGCTTGGCCTTTGGGAAAAGCGCAATGACCGCTCGCGCGCGCTTTCCGGCGGCATGAAGCGGCGTATGATGATCGCCCGGGCGCTCGTGCATGAGCCACGGCTGCTGATCCTCGACGAGCCCACCGCCGGCGTCGACATCGAACTGCGGCGCTCCATGTGGGATTTCCTGCTCGAAATCAACCGCGCCGGCACCACCATTATCCTGACCACGCACTATCTCGAGGAAGCCGAGCAGCTTTGCCGCAATATCGCCATCATCGACGAGGGCCGCATCATCGAGAATACGAGCATGAAAAAGCTGCTGCTCGAACTCGATACCCACGCGTTCATTCTCGATTCCGACGCCATGCTTGAAGACGAGGTGAACATCGACGAGCCCGGGCTCTCCCTGCGCAAGATCGATTCCCACAGTATCGAGGCCGTGCTTTCCGGCGGTCGCGACATCAACAGCGCCATCGCCGCCCTCGACCGCCTCGGCATCCGCATTATCAGCATGCGCAACAAGGCCAATCGGCTGGAACAGTTGTTCCTGTCCCGCCTGCGCGGGAACGGGGAGGAGGGGGGCTGATGTTTTCCGATCACCGGCTGGTGGCTTTTGAAACCATCGTCATCAAGGAAGTGCGGCGATTCACCAGAATCTGGCTGCAGACCCTGCTGCCGCCGGTGATCACGATTTCGCTGTATTTCGTGATTTTCGGCAATCTGGTGGGCGGCAGAATCGGGGAAATGGGCGGTTACCGCTACATGGAGTTCATCGTGCCGGGGCTCATCATGATGGCGGTCATCCAGAATTCCTATTCCAATGTGGTGTCGTCGTTTTTCAGTCAGAAGTTCCAGCGCAGCGTGGAAGAGCTGCTTGTGGCGCCGATTCCCAATTACGTCATTCTCTCGGGGTACATCGCCGGAGGCATGGTCCGGGGACTTTGCGTGGGCCTGATCGTCACGCTCATGTCGCTGTTCTTCGCCGACCTGGGCATCCACAGCCTCCTGATCACCATCAGCGTGGTGCTGCTGACCTCGCTCGTGTTTTCCCTGGGCGGCTTCATCAATGCCGTATTTGCCAACAACTTTGATGACATCTCCATCATTCCCACCTTCGTGCTGACGCCGCTGATCTACCTTGGCGGCGTGTTCTACTCCATCGAGCTGCTGCCGCCGTTCTGGCGGGTGGCGTCCCAGCTCAACCCGATTTTCTACATGGTCAACACCTTCCGTTACGGCATTCTCGGCACATCGGATATCGACGTGGCCTGGGCGTTCACCATGCTTTGTCTGTTCATCATCGTGCTCTACGGCGGCTGTATCTGGTTGCTGCGCAAGGGCACCGGCGTGCGGAGCTGAACATGGGCGGCAATCCACTCGGCAAGCGGACCGGCATTCCCGTTCGGTACAGCCCCGAGGCGCTGCACCCGATACCCCGGGAAAGCATCCCTGTGGATGGCGCCGTCATGCACGGCCTCGATCACTGGCGCGCCTATGAATTGTCCTGGCTGGGCCGCGATGGCGGGCCCGGGGTATTTGTCGGGGAATTCCTGTTTCCGGCGGATTCGCCTTTTCTGGTGGAATCCAAATCCCTCAAGCTCTATCTCGCCGGGCTCAATAACGAGCGAATCGACGACACCGCGTTCGCGGCGGAGCGGATAGCGCGGGATCTGTCCGCCTGCTGCGGCGCCGAGGTGGAAACGCGCATCTGGGGCCTGACCGCCTACCCCGACAATTGCCTGTTGGCCGATTACGCCCTCATCGACGCGCATCCCATCGCGCGATTCGGGAATGGCCCCGACGCGGGCCTGCTGGAAACCGGAGACGGGCACGTCGTCGACCGAAAACTGCGCACCGAACTGTTCCGCTCCATCTGCCCGGTAACCGGACAGCCCGACTGGGCAAGCGCGGCCCTGGCCTACAGCGGCAGGGAAATCACCGAGCCGAGCCTGCTGCGCTATTTCTGCGCCTACCGCTCACACGCCGCCTGGCACGAAAGCTGCGCCGGGCAGGCCTTTCACGACATCCTGAGCGCCTGCCGGCCCGAACGACTCAGCCTCTCCCTGCACTTCCTCCGCCGCGGCGGCCTCGAAATCAACGTCTACCGCGGCACCACCCCCATCGACCCCGACCGGCTACTCGGCCGCGACGCCAGACAATGAAAGACCGGCCCGCCATTCCACCCGAGGGGGCAGAATCTCCCCCTCGTTTGTGCATGCCATCCTCAATGGCATGTACAATAAAAGCAGTCGCAGGATCTCATCGCGAGGCCACTGCGAGAGATTCTGCGACTACGCTTCGCTTCGCGCAGAATGACATGAAGGTTGGAGTGCCAAGCGTGGCCACTGCAAGAGATTCTGCGACTGCGCTGCGCTTCGCGCAGAATGACAAGGTTGGAGCGCCAAAATGAGCATTGCTGGTCGCAAAACACAAACCGGAAACCGGTGAGATGTCCGAGTGGTCGAAGGAGCACGCCTGGAAAGTGTGTATGTCGAAAGGCATCGAGGGTTCGAATCCCTCTCTCACCGCCACTTTGCAAGGGAAGCTCTGATTAAGTCAGAGCTTCCCTGCGGCAGATGGAAGTGCCGCCGAATTCGATGGGTGAAGGCAAGCGTTTTCGAAGCGCAGCTTCGAGCGCGGCCGCAACGGTACGGAGCTACGCTCCGTGACTGGAGTAAGCCATTGAATTCGCGAGCAAAACAAAACCACGCTTTTGTTTTGCGAT
The DNA here is from genome assembly GCA_022825945.1 of Pseudomonadales bacterium. Taxonomy (GTDB): domain Bacteria; phylum Pseudomonadota; class Gammaproteobacteria; order Pseudomonadales; family Pseudohongiellaceae; genus UBA9145. Next base: position 8,370 of record JAJDVS010000066.1, on the reverse strand, counting down.
AATGAAAAACTCCACGGATGGAGTTTTTCAGAGAATACCTAACGACTGTAAGCCTCATCCTGAATGCAAGTCCATGCAAGCGATGTAGCGCCCCAACTCATGTAGAATACCCGGGCTATGGATGCGACAATTGTACAGACCCGGCAGCCAGTCAAGCTCAGTCTGGCGAACCCCCGGGGGTTTTGCGCCGGGGTGGATCGGGCTATCGAGGTGGTCGAGCGCGCCCTGGAGTTGTATGGGGCGCCGATTTATGTGCGCCATGAAATCGTGCATAACCGGCATGTCGTTGAGGACCTGCGCGGCAAGGGAGCGGTTTTTGTCGAGGAACTCGAGGAAATTCCCGATATTGACGCCGCCGGCCGCAGCCCGGTAGTGATTTTCAGCGCCCACGGCGTCGCCCACAAGATTCGCAAGGAAGCCTCCAGCCGCGGTTTCCAGGTTTTCGACGCCACCTGCCCCCTGGTCACCAAAGTCCACATGGAAGTTGCCCGGTCCGCCCGCAAGGGTGAGGAATGCTTGCTCATCGGCCATGCCAATCATCCGGAAGTGCAGGGCACTCTCGGCAATTTCGACACCAGCGCCGGCGGCGAGATTTATCTTGTGGAGTCCGTGGAGGACGCCCGCAAGATCGAAATCCGGGATCCGGCCCGGCTGTCATATTTCAGCCAGACCACGCTTTCCGTGGATGACTGCGCTGAAATCATCGAAGTGCTCAAACAGCGCTTTCCCAACATCAAGGGGCCCCGCCGCAGCGACATCTGCTACGCCACCCAGAACCGCCAGGACGCCGTCAAGCAACTCGCCCTCGAGTGTGACCTGCTGCTTGTGGTGGGCGCCGGCAACAGCTCCAATTCCAATCGTCTGCGAGAGCTTGCCGAGCGGCTGGGCTGCGAATCCCATTTAATCGAAAGTGCCGGCGCCATCCGCGGCCACTGGCTTGAAGACAAGACCCGCATCGGCGTCACCGCCGGCGCCTCGGCCCCGGAATCACTGGTGCGGGAAGTCGTTGCCCGGCTCCGGGATCACGCCCCATGCGAAGTCGCCGAAATCAGCGGCGTCAGCGAAGATATCAGCTTCAGCATGCCCCTGGGGCTGCGGAATTGAAGCGAATTCCTACGGCGCAGGCTCCTGGCCGGTTGATTCTTTCAGGCTTTGCCGTCTTGCCTGCAGGGCCGCCACTGAAGTCGACAGTTGCGACTCGCGTTCGCGCACTTCCGCCACGACTTTTTCCGGCGCATTGGCCACAAAGCGGGGGTTGCCGAGTTTGCTCCGCGGCGACTGCAACGCCTTCTCCAGCTTGCTGATTTCCCGGTCGAGGCGGGCGAGTTCGGCGGCCACGTCGATCAGGCCCGCCAGGGGCACGAGCACTTCGGTTCCCGCTTCGATCGCCGTCGCCGCCGGCGGCGCTTCTCCTTCCAGCCAATCGATGGATTCGAGTTTGCCGAGCTGGATCAGGTAGCGACGGTACTGTTCCAGCCGCAGCTTGCCGGCGTTTGCGTCGCCGGATTCGCCGGTGCGAAGCAATACCGGCAGCTTCCGCCCGGGAGAGATGTCCATTTTGCTGCGGATCGTGCGTACCGCGGTGACGACTTGCCGCAGCCATGCGATATCCGCCGCCGCCGCGGAATCCGCTCCGGCGCTGGAGGCTTCCGGCCAGGCTTGCAGCATGATGCTCTCGCCTTCGATGGCGAGCAGGGGAGCGATTCGCTGCCAGATTTCCTCGCTGATGAATGGCATGAAGGGGTGCAGCAGGCGCAGGGAACGCTCCAGGGTTTCGAGCAGCACCCGGCGGCTTGCGGCCGCCGCCGCCGGGTCTTCTTCCTCATTCCACAGGACCGGCTTGGAAAGCTCCACATACCAGTCGCAAAACTCGCTCCAGAAGAACTCGTACAGGGAGCGCGAGGCCCGGTCGAAGCGGTATTCCGCCATGGCCTGCCCGACTTCGGCCGCGGCGGCGTCGAAACGGTCCCCGATCCAGCGGTCCGCCACGGTGCAATCCGTCTCGACGATGGCCGGCGCCACCGCCTTGCCCTCGCAGTTTATCAGGACATAACGGGCGGCGTTCCAGATCTTGTTGCAGAAATTGCGGAAACCCGCCATGCGGCCCATGTCGAACTTGATGTCGCGGCCGGTGGACGCAAGGGAATAGAAAGTGAAGCGCAGGGCGTCCACGCCATGGCCGGGAATGCCGTCGGGGAAGGATTCCCGGGTAAAGCGCTCCACCTGATCCCGCAGTTGCGGCCGCATCATGCCTTCGGTGCGCTTGGCGATGAGGTCGGGCAGGGAAATGCCGTCGATCAGATCGATGGGGTCGAGGATATTGCCCTTGGACTTGGACATTTTCCGGCCGTGCTCGTCGCGCACAAGGCCGGTGATGTAAACCTGGCGAAAGGGTATCTCGCCGGTGAACTTCAGCGTCATCATGATCATCCGGGCCACCCAGAAGAAAATGATGTCAAAACCCGTCACCAGCACGCTGGTGGGATGGAAGCGCTCGAAGTATTCGCTTTGAGCGCCGGATTCCCGGGCTGCGCCGGGTTTCCAGCCCAGGGTGGAGAAAGTCCACAGCGCCGAGGAAAACCAGGTGTCGAGGACATCCTCATCCCGGCGCAGGGCGATATCGTCCCCGAGGCCATGCTCCCGGCGCACCTGCGCCTCGCTTGCGCCCACATAGACATTGTCCCGCCCGTCGTACCAGGCGGGGATGCGGTGCCCCCACCAGAGCTGGCGGCTGATGCACCAGTCCTGGATGTTGCGCATCCAGGAGAAATAGGTGTTCTCCCAGTTGCGCGGCACGAATTCGATCTCGCCGTTTTCCACCGCCGCAATGGCGGGTTTGGCGAGCTCGCCGGTGGCCACATACCACTGCGGGGTCAGAAACGGCTCGATGACGACGCCGCTGCGGTCGCCCCTGGGCACCTTGAGCCGGCGGTCTTCGATATCCGCCACCAGCCCCGCCTGTTCCAGATCGGCCACCACCCGCTTGCGCGCCTCGAAGCGGTCAAGGCCGCGATAGGTCTCGGGCGCCGCATCGCTGATGCGGGCGTCCCGGGTGAGGATATTGATCATGGGCAGTTCATGGCGCAGGCCGATTTCGTAATCGTTGAAATCGTGGGCCGGAGTGATCTTGACGCAGCCGCTGCCGAATTCCGGGTCCACATAGTCATCGGCGATCACGGGAATCCGCCGCCGGCAAAGCGGCAAATCCACCATTTTCCCAACCAGATCCCGGTAGCGCGGGTCTTCGGGATGCACTGCGACCGCGGTGTCGCCGAGCATGGTTTCCGGCCGCGTGGTGGCGACGGTGACATGGCTTGCGCCGGCGCCGTCCGCATCCGCCAGGGGATAGCGCAGATGCCACAGCGAGCCGGATTCCTCCTCGGAGATGACTTCGAGGTCGGAAATCGCCGTAAGCAGTTGCGGGTCCCAGTTCACCAGCCGCAGCCCGCGATAGATCAGCCCTTCCCGGTACAGGGAAATGAACACATGCTCCACCAGGGCCGACAGTTCCGGGTCCATGGTGAAGCGCTCCCGGGACCAGTCCAGGGAAGAGCCCATGCGCCGCAGTTGCCGGGTGATGATGCCGCCGTATTCCTCCTTCCATTGCCAGACCCGCTCCACAAAGCGCTCGCGGCCAATGGCTTCCCGGCTGTCGCCCCCGGCATTGAGCTGCCGCTCCACCACCATCTGGGTGGCGATGCCGGCGTGGTCGGTGCCCACTTGCCACAGGGTGTCCTTGCCGCTCATGCGCTGATAGCGGATCAGGGCGTCCATGATGGCGAGCTGGAAGCCGTGGCCCATGTGCAGCCGCCCGGTGACATTGGGCGGCGGAATGGCAATGCTGTAGCTTGCGCCGCCGGTTCCCGGCGCGTAGTAGCCGCGGTCTTCCCAAATGCGGTTCCAGCGGTCCTCGATCTCTCGCGGCTTGAAGGTCTTGTCCATTTCAGTTCCGGTCCGCTCGCGCCAGCAGGAATTCCATCAGCAGGGGAACGGGGCGGCCGGTGGCGCCCTTTCTCGCGCCATTGGCAAGCCAGGCGCTGCCGGCGATATCGAGATGGGCCCAGGGGAAGGCTTCGGCGTAACGCGACAGGAAGCAGGCGGCGGTGATCGTCCCCGCCAGCTTGCCGCCGATGTTGGCCATGTCGGCGAAATTGCTGTCGAGCTGTTTTTGGTACTCGTCCCACAGGGGAAGCTGCCAGGCCCGGTCGAGGCAATCCCGGCCGCATTGCAGCAACTCGTCCATCAATTGCTGATCATTTCCCAGCAGGGCATTGGCTTCGTGGCCGAAAGTCGCCACCGCGGCCCCGGTGAGGGTGGCGATGTCGATGACGCAGGCCGGGTTGAAACGCTCGGCGTAGGTCAGGGCGTCGCAGAGCACGAGGCGGCCTTCGGCGTCGGTATTGAGGATTTCCACGGTCTTGCCCGCCATGCTGGTGACGATATCGCCGGGCTTGGTGGCCCTGCCGCCGGGCATGTTCTCCGCCGCCGCCGCCATGCCGATGAGATTGACGGGCAATTGCAACTCCGCCGCGGCGGCCATGGCGCCCATCACGCTGGCGGCGCCGCACATGTCGAATTTCATTTCGTCCATGGCCAGGCCCGGCTTGAGGCTGATGCCGCCGGTATCAAAAGTAATTCCTTTACCAAGCAATACCACGGGTTTTTCTTCCCCGCCGCCCTGATGATTCAGCACGATCAGGCGCGCTTCCTCCACCGAACCCGCCGCCACCGAAAGCAGGCAACCCATGCCGAGTTCGCGCATTTGCGCCTCATCGAGGACATCGACTTCCAGGGAGTCATGTTCCCCGGCAAGTTTCTTCGCGTGAGTGGCGAGATATTCCGGAGTGCAGATATTACCCGGCAGATTGCCGAGTTCCCGGGCGCGATTCATGCCCCTGCCGATGGCTTTGCCCCGGGCCAGGGCTGCGGCGGGATCGTCTCCGAGTGACGGTATGGAAAGGCTTTCCAGCATGGGTTCCGGCCCGGCGCCGGCCTTTGTGGCCGTATAGCGATAGGCTGCGGTTTCCGTTTCCCGGGCGAGCCGGGCGGCAAGCCAGCCGCCGTCGCCGAATACGGCTTCGATATCCTCCAGGGCGAAATGGGCGTGGCGGATATTGCCGTCGAGCAGCTTGCGGACGCCGCAGGCGAGAACCTTCGCCGCCGCGACGGCGTCGAACTCCGCCGGGTCCCCCGCGCCCACGAGCAGAATCCGCTTTGCGGCACAGCCGGCCGGCTCGTGCAGCAAATGGGATTCGCCCGCTTTCCAGCGAAAGTCGCCGCTGCCGGCAACCTGTTTCAGCGCGCCTCCGCTGGCCTCGTCGAGCGCCTCGGCGTCGTCGCCGGGTTCGCCGTCTTTCCAGACCGGCACGACCAGACAGTCCGCCGCGATGGTGGTGATGGATTCCTGGTTCAGGGTGTATTGCATGATGTGCCTTGCTCCCGTTCCGCGGTCAAGACGCGGAATTGACGAAAGGGCGTAATGCTAAGTACATTGCCGGTGTCAGGCAACCGGTGGCTCGACAATCGGCGGCATTCGATTGAACCAATTCGAGTGCTTCCTGTCTCAGAACAGGCGGTTTGGGAAACAACAACCACGGGAGCGCTCGCCATGCCTCGAATCAAGCTTGACCCGCCGGAAGAATTCACCTTCAGGATCGAAAAAAGCGTGGGCCTGAGCGACCTCAACTACGCCCGGCATCTCGACAGCCAGTCGATGCTGCAAATGCTCCACGAAGCACGCCTGCAATATCTCGCAAACCTCGGATTTACCGAAGAAAATATCTATGGTCTCGGCATGGTGGTCACCGATCTTTCGGTGGATTTCCGCTCCGAATCCTTCGCCAGTGACGTGCTGATCATCGACGTGGGCGTGGGCAAGGTGAACCGCTACGGCATCGACATCTGCATGAAGGTCACCAACAGCGCCCTCGATTCGGTGGTCTGCATGGCCAAGATGGGCGTGGTCCTGTTCGATTTCGACAAACACCAGATGGTGGCCGTCCCCCATCAGTTCAGGCAGTTGCTGCAACCCGAAGCCGCCAGGGTGGCTTGAAATTCATTTTCTCTTTCTCCGGGTGCGACGGTCGCGCCGGGGGCCGCTGCCGCCAGACCCATGGATCATCAATCGTCATGCCCGGATTGTAGCAGCGAAGCATCGGCGAACCCGCGAAAAAGCGGATGAAACCCTGTAGTGCGCGCTTTTCGCGGATTCCGGCGCAAGCCATTGAAACCAGCGCCCGGCAGTCTTGCCGACCGGGCGTTTTGTCATTGGCTCGTGGATTCACCGTCCGGCCCATCCGCCAGGAGCTTGTGAACGAGAAGCTTGTGAGGGAAGCGTTGATTTATACAAAACTTACCCCGTATTATCCCGAAAGCATAAATTTGGATAAGGCCTGAAATTTATGGACCCCAAACAGAATCCATTCGCCCCCGGCGCTGGTACGCCTCCGCCGGAACTCGCGGGGCGCGATGAATTGATCGAGCGCGCCGCCATCGCGCTGGACCGGATTCGCGCGGGGAGATCGGCCCGGAGTTTCATCCTTTATGGGTTGCGCGGGGTGGGCAAGACCGTTTTGCTCAACCGGATTCGATTGGACGCAGAGGCGCGCGGCATCGTCAGCGTCAAGATGGAGGCTCCCGAGGAGCGTTCGTTGCCCGCGCTGCTGATTCCCGCGCTGCGGTCGTCTCTCCTGCGCCTTAGTCGCGGCGAAGCGTTGAAAGACAGTTTGCTGACGGGCATGCGCGCGTTGGCAGGTTTCACAAAAGCCCTGAAAGTCAAATATCAGGACATCGAATTCAGTATCGACGCCGACCCGGAAATCGGACTGGCCGATAGCAGCGATCTGGATACCGACCTTTCCGACCTCCTTGTTGTTCTCGGCAAGGCCGCGGCGGAGCGCGGCGCCGCGCTCGCGCTCTACATCGACGAACTTCAATATGTGCCGGAGAGTCAATTGGCTTCGCTGATCGCCGCGTTGCATAGCACCAGCCAGGAGCAATTGCCTATCACCATGGTGGCCGCCGGACTTCCGCAATTGGTGGGCCGCGCCGGCGACGCCAGGTCCTACGCGGAGCGTCTGTTCGAATTCACGCCGGTCGGACCGCTCGACGATGACGCCGCCCGGGACGCGTTGATCGTGCCGGTCGCCAGGGAAGGTGTCGAGATCGACCCTGACGCGATCTCGGAAATTTTGCGCGAGACGAGTGGATATCCCTATTTTCTTCAGGAATGGGGCAAGCACGGCTGGAACGCCGCCAGTTCGTCCCCCATCGCGCTCGATGACGCTCGACGTGCAACGATCGAAGCGCTTGCCGAACTCGACGCGAGCTTTTTCCGCGTGCGTTTCGATCGGTTGACGCCAACTCAGAAGCGCTACCTGCGCGCATTGGCGGAACTTGGACCCGAGCCCCAACGCTCAGGCGATGTCGCTCATACCCTGAATCAGAAAGTCACCGCCGTTGCTCCGGTGCGCAACTCGCTCATCGCCAAAGGCATGATCTACAGCCCAAGCCATGGCGAAACCGCGTTCACCGTGCCCTTGTTCGACGAATTCATGAAGCGGACCATGCCGCTGAATTGAGCCGGCGTCCCAAGTGGTTGCAGCCGTGCGTTTCGTGGCCAGGGCTTCTGCCCGTGAAGATCTCTTCGGACCGGTGACCCGCTGGATTCGATTCCGAAATGTTTGATTTGAGAGATGATTTGAGAGAGATTGTGGAAGGTCGGGGAAGGTGGTAAAGTTCGTGCGTTTCTGGCCGAGACAGCCGGAAGCGAACAAGAGAACTTCCAGAGGTTGCTTGACAATGAAAATAACCGAGACGCATCATATTGTAAGCCAAGCCAAGCCAAGCCAAGCCAAGCCAAGCCAAGCCAAGCCAAGCCAAGCCAAGCCAAGCCAAGCCTTGGCCGGGTGCCTGTCTTGAGCGGGTTGCCGCGGCGCCGGACGGGGCTTTCGGCGCGCGAACCTGAAACCCGGCCTTCCGTCCTCCGGGCCGCCTCCGGCCGGGAAGACGGCGGCCACGCCCCCGATCCTTTCAGGCGCCCCGCCTTGCGCCGGGTTGCCGTCGCGTTCCTGCTCGTCCTTCCGCTGCTGGCCGGCCTTCCGTCCGGGGCGCAGGCGCAGGTCACTCCCTCGCCGACGGCGACCCTGGTCCCGCACGCGCTCAGCAGGACGCTGCCGGAGGGCGCGGGCACCCGCTTCAATATCAATCTGTCCCGTCACCTGTCCGCCAGCGAGACGGTGACGCTGCCTTTGACGGTCGGGGGCACCGCGGGCCGTTCGGACTACCGTCTGGTCTGCGACGTAGGCATTCCTGCCGTGACCTGCAACGGCTTTGGCGGGGCCAGCCCTTCGCTCACCTTCCACGGCGCGC